>CAIVHG010000044.1 GCA_903905655.1 uncultured beta proteobacterium
ATTAATCAAACAATTAAAATACACCCCATCCTTAGGCATCACAGTTATTGCGTTGCAGCATTCATATTTCATTAGGCGGTCTGCCCCCGCAGCGATCGCGCGCCGGAAATTACGCATTTTATTGCAATTTATTATTTATAATCAATAATATATATAAATATCGCTATCGCCGAAGTCGCTGACGCTCCCACTCCGCAAGCACGCGCTCATAGCGGTCCAGGGCTTCCCAATAAAGGTCATAGACGCAACGCTCGCAGCCGCTCTGGCAGCAATCCCCTGCCTGCGGCTCGGCGGGTGGGCTTGGCCGCCCGAGTTCATCCACCGCGGTGCGGTCCGCTGCACTCGAACTCATAGCTGCGTCCACCAGAGAACAGCCGCCATCCGATTTCCCCTGCCCCTGCCTGCACCGGCAGGCTGCCTCAAGCAAAACTCAGAGCCGGCCCGAAGTTCTTTGTTCGCCACGCGATGAGACTTCAAGCTGCGGCAGGCGCTGAGCGTCACGCCGGTGCGGTCGTGGCGAACTGTGAAGCGGTGGTGAACGCTTTCGACCTCCCTCTTCATTTCGCCTCCGCTAAATTATTCCTGCCGCCGATCGCACCTAGGCAAGCGATTTTACCGCTACCGACGTCCAGCGGCGCGGCGCCTCCGGAGGCCAGACCCAGCGCCGTCTCGTCGAGCGCCTTTCTATTCGCACAACGCTTGATGCCTCTGCTGCTTGAACCGCCCGCCCCTCCTCTCTATACTCGGAAACATACCCCCTTCCACCTCAAGGACATTGCGATGGCCAAATACGCGACGCAGGCGTTACGCACGGTTGCCCTGGTCGGACATGGCGCTGCAGGGAAGACCACTCTCGCGGAGGCGCTGTTGCATAAAACCGGCGCGATCGCCGCGCCAGGCAGCGTCGAAAAAGGCACGACCGTCTGCGACTACGATCCGCTGGAGAAGGATTACCAGCATTCGCTCGCGAGCTCCATCGTGAATTTTGCGCACCGGGACACGCATATCCATCTCATCGACACGCCCGGCTATCCGGATTTTCTGGGCCAGTCGCTGAATTCACTGGCTGCCGTCGAGACCGCGGTGGTCGTCATCAACGCGCAGATGGGCATCGAAATGGTGACCCAGGGCATGATGCAGTGGGCGCGCGAGCGCGGCCTGTGCCGCATGATCGTGGTAAACAAGATAGACGCTGAAAACGTGAATTTGCCCACGCTCGTGGCGTCGATCCAGAGCGCCTTCGGCAATGAATGCCTGCCCATCAACCTGCCTGCGGATGGCGGCAAGCGGGTCGTCGATTGTTTCTTCAATCCCGCGGGCACCTCGGATTTTTCATCGGTGGCCGCAGCGCACCAGGCGTTAGTCGAACAGGTGGTGGAAGTCGATGAAAAGCTGATGGAGCTTTACCTCGAACAAGGCGAGATCAGTCCCGATCAGCTGCATGCGCCATTCGAACAGGCGCTGCGCGACGGCCATCTCGTGCCGATTTGCTTCACGGCTGGACGCTCCGGCACCGGGGTGCCCGAACTGCTGGACGTGTTCGCAAAACTGATGCCCAATCCCACTGAAGGCAACCCGCCGGTGTTCTACAAGGGCGAGGGGTCGAAGGCCGTGGAAATCCGCGCGGTGCCGGATCCGCAGAAACACGTGCTCGCGCATGTATTCAAGATCGTCATCGACCCGTTCGTCGGCAAGCTTGCGGCGTTCCGTGTATTCCAGGGCACGGTGCGGCGCGATTCGCAGCTCTTCATCGGCGACGGCCGCAAGCCATTCAAGGTCGGCCATCTGTTCACGCTGCAGGGCGCGAACCACGTCGAAACCGACGCCTGCGTGCCGGGTGACATCGCCGCGGTAACCAAGGTCGATGCCATCGAGCTCGACGCCGTGCTGCACGATTCGCACGACGAGGACAATATTCACCTGAAGCCAATGCAGTATCCGGTGCCAATGCATGCGCTGGCACTCGAGCTCAAGCGCCGCGGCGACGAGCAGCGCCTCTCGGAAGTGCTGCACAAGCTGGCCGCGGAAGATCCGTGCCTGCGCATCGAGCACCGCGGCAATGAAACCGTGATCAGCGGATTGGGCGACCTGCACATGCGCTACATTCTGGACAAGATGCAAAAGCAGTATCACATCGAGGTCGCGACCAAGCCGCCGAGCATCCCCTACCGTGAGACCGTCACCGCCAAGGCTGAGGGCCACCACCGCCACAAGAAGCAAACGGGCGGCGCCGGCCAGTTCGGTGAGGTCTATCTGCGGATCGAGCCGCTCGCGCGCGGCGCGGGCTTCGAGTTCGTCGACCAGGTCAAGGGCGGAACCATCCCCACTCAATATTTGCCGGCGGTCGAGAAGGGCGTGCGCGACGTGCTCAATGCGGGCCCGGTCGGCGGATTCCCAATGCAGGACGTGCGCGTCATCGTCTACGACGGCAAGCATCATCCCGTGGATTCCAAAGAAGTTGCGTTCGTTTCCGCCGGGCGCCGGGCTTTTCTGGATGCCATACTCAAGGCGCGGCCGATCATCCTCGAGCCAATCGTCAAGATCGACATCCAGGCCCCCGAAGCCAGCGTAGGCGACATCGCAGGCGACATCTCGTCCAAACGCGGCCAGCTGAGCGGCACCAATGCATCGATTGCCGGCATGATGAGCATTGCCGGCCGCGTGCCGCTGTCCGAGCTCACCAACTACCAGTCGCGGCTGAAATCGGTCACCGCCGGACAGGGCTCCTACGCCATCGAGTTGAGCCACTACGAACCGGTACCAGCGAACGTCCAGCAGCAGCTCGCCTCGCAGCACAAGCATGTGGAAGAGGAGGCGTGAGCAGGCGGGATCATGCTCTGCACTTAGATCTCGGATTGCAGCCGGCAGCTGCGCTGCGCGCTTCGCGCGCACGCTGCCGTGAATTTCCATGACCGTCACCTTGCGCGCGCTGCGCCACCGGAATTTCACTTTGTTCCTGGGCGGGCAGGCCTGCGGATTAATCGGTTACTGGATGCAGCAAATCGCCCTGAGCTGGCTGGTCTACAGGCTGACTGGATCAGCCACCCTGCTCGGCGTGCTGAGCTTTGCCGCGAATCTGCCGGTGCTGGTCCTCGCGCCTTTCGTCGGCCTGATCGCGGACCGCTTCAACCGGCACCGTATGATGATAGCCACGCAGGTATTCGAAATGCTGCAAGCTGTCGTGCTCGCGGTGCTGGCATTTGCCGGGCTGATCCAACCCTGGCACATCATCGCGCTCGCCATGTTTCTCGGCGTGTGCATCGCGGTCGAACTGCCGGTGCGCCACGCCTATCTGCTCGAACTGGTGGAAGACAAGGAAGATCTGCCGAACGCCGTCGCCATGACTTCGCTGGTTGCCAACTGCGGGCGCCTGATCGGGCCATCGCTCGCGGGCCTCATGATCGGCTGGTTCGACGAAGCCACCTGCTTTGCGCTGAATGCCCTCAGCTTCGTCGTGGTGCTCGGGAGTTTCGCGCTGATGCGCCTCGCGCCGCGGCCTGCAGGCGGAACGCACCCTCATCCGCTGCCGGGCCTGAAAGAAGGCGTGCTCTACGCGTGGCGCTCGATGCCGATTCGATTCCTGCTCGTGCTGCTCGCGGTTATCGCGCTGACCGCAGCCCCCTATGCGACCCTGATGCCGGCGCTGGTGCACGAAGCCTTTGCCGGCAACGCACAGACGCTGGGCTTCTTGATGAGCGCGGCAGGCGTAGGCGCGGTCGCCGGCACGCTGCTCTTGATCGCACGCCGCAACCTGCATGGTCTGGTGCGCTACACCATCGCGGCAGCACTGCTGTCCGCCGGCGCACTCACCGCCCTGTCGTACTCGCGCGCGCTGACGCTCTCGCTCATCCTGATGGCCGTCATCGGCTTCGGATTACTCGTGATCTCGGTTTCCATCAATATGATCCTGCAATCAATTGTCGAGGACGACAAGCGCGGCCGCGTGATGAGCTTGTATACGTCTGCCTTCCTCGGCCTGGTCCCGGTCGGAGCCCTATTGGCCGGCGTGCTGGCCGACCGCATCGGCGCAACGCACACCGTGCTCGCGGGCGGCATCGCATGCGCGGCTGCCGCCCTCTACATGGCGCGCGCGCTGCCGCGCATCAACGCTCACATGCAGCCGCTGTACGCGCGCACCGAGGCGAGCCGCAGCTGACAACCTAAACCCGCGCACCCGATTTCATCAACCCGAACCTGCACATGAAGACACCCAAATCCTCCGCGCTGCATCCCGACTCACAAAGCATCCGCAGCCAGGTGCTGCGCGGCATCGCCGGAAACCGCAACCCGGGGCTGCATTTTCCGGGATATTTTCTCGGCCTGGCTTGGAGCAACATCGGCGACTCCACGGCACGCGTCACGATCGCCGACGGGCCGCACTACATTAATGCATCCGGCATGGTCGACATCTCCGCGCTCGCAGTGCTTGCCGATACTGCGCTCGGCACGGCCGTGCGCCTGCAGCTGGAACCCGGCATCCGGCTCGCCACGCTGCGCATGCACATGCAATTTACCGGCACGCCGGCGCACGGCAAGGTTAGCGCCACTGCGCATCTGCTCGGCTCCAGTACCGGCAGCAAACTGCCGCAATGGATGGCTGCCGCCACGCTCATGGCGAATGGCCAGCCGGTATGTCATGCGAGCGGCGAGTTTGCCGCGCTCATTCCGCCACCCGGCGTCAAGCTCGCCCCGCTGCCGTGGGAGCATCCCGAGCTGCCGCCGATCGCGGATCTCAAGACGCATGATATGAAACCGAATGAACGCCTAATCCTCAGGGCATGCGAACGTGCGCTGTCACGGACGAGCACACACGCATCGTTCATCGAACACTTCTGGAGCGGAGTACCCAAGCGCAGCGCCACCGGCGCGGCCAATAACGTCCCAATCGGACTACAGATCGCCAACCGCGTCGGTCATGTGCAGGGCGGAATATCGCTCGGTATCGCGGCCACCAGCGCGTGCGCGGCTGCACCTCACTCGATGATGCTGGGAGGCATCTCGGCCTGGTATATCGGGCCCGGCCACGGCAGCGGACTGCGCGTCAGATCACGCGTAGTGCACAAAGGACGCACGATCGCGGTGGTGCGCACCGAAGTGAAGAATGCGAATGGCGAGCGTGTATTGGAAGTGGTCACGCACCACGTGGAAAAGGCGCGCTAGCGCGCGCCTGGACTCATGGCTTTAGCGGAAGCTCGTCGGCGCGCCAGCGGTCCCAGGCGAAGCGCTGGTCCTGCTGGATGCTTTCATCCTGAAGCATGGTGCGTATCAATGCCGTAGCGTCGGACTCGTAGCCGCGTTTGCGCCTCTGGTAACTCCAGCGGTGCGCCGCATCGAAAACCGGGGATTTGAGCAGTTCTTTGAGTTTCATGTATTCCGCCTGCGTAGCGATGCTTACTTGCGCGGGACTGCCGTCAGCTGCGCCCGCTCTTTGAGCAAAGCGGCTAGCGTCTTGCTCTCCACGACATAGGTCCAGTTCGCCCGGCTTTGCTCAGCCGCGATCCGTTCCACGAGTTTCTTGCGATCCTCGACGAAACGCTTGTCGTTGGCCGCCTTGTCCTCGGCTTTCTCGCCTTTTTCCGGGACGCGCTCGCTAGGCGGCACGCCGCTCAGCGTAAACCAGAGAAAATAATCGTCGGCACCCGGTTGCTTCGCAACCTTGATTGTGTACGTCAGGTTGTCAAAGGTTTCCGCGATGAAAGTGGCCGGCTTTTCCAGGCTTTCACGTTTGACGATGGTATCGACATCGGTAAACGTCGGCTCCGCGAGTGACTTCACCGCTTCTGACGCAGCACGCCCGTCCAGCTGAGCCTTGCTGTCGGCAAATTTCCATTGCCCATACTCTTCGGGGAGGTCAATCTTCCATGGTGCGCCCGCGCCGCTGGCCGCGAGCGACTTGATGCGGTCGACCTTGAACAGATCCTTGGCCAGCCAGCGCGCCGGCTTTGCTTCGGCGGTCTTGAGCGCATCGGATAACACCAGCACCAGCGGGTTGCCGGGTATCAATATGTAGCGACCCACCGGTGTATGCGGCTTGATCGGCAGCGGGCTGTCTTCGATCTTGATCACCTGCTTGCCGAGCAGCAGGCTGGTGACAACACCCTTCTTGTCGGTCAGTTCAAAGCGCGTGCCAACGTTGTCTTTGGCTTCCTTGGCCGGCTGCACCAGTTCCAGCCGCGGCAGCAGGCTAGCGCCCACCTTCTCGGTCTGCGCCACCTTGACGTCAGGCAGCTTGATGAGCAGCTCCGCGATGTCCGCATAATTGGCGGGATAATCGTTGCGCTCCTTGACGACCCAGCGCTTGTCTTTGATCACCAGCGTCGCTTCGCCCTTGCCATCGGTCAGATGAATCTGCACGATATCGTTCACCTGAAGCTGGGCAAAGGGCTTGGCGCCGACTTTGGTGTCCCCGTTGCGCCACGCATTCACGTCCTGCCAAAACAGCGCGAGACCCACGCCCCCCAGCAGCAACAGCGCTGCGACGAGTATCAGAAAGCTTTTGCGGTTCATTTGGTTGCCGTCCCCATCACCGTAGCCTGCGCCCGGCCACGCGCCCGGCGCCGGCGCCCGATCGCAAGCGCTACGCCTACCAGCACGACCAGCAGCGGCACGAGGCCGATGTTGATCACCTTGGTCCATAGCTGCAGGGCATCACTTTGCGCGCGCAAACTCTTGCGTAAATCCTTCAGGTCCTTGCGCGCTTCCACAGCCTTCTTCTTGAAGCTGTCGATCTCCGCCTGCTGCTCGGGAGAAAGAATGGCGGCCTGCGCGGCCGAGCGCTGCTTTTGCATCGCCGCGAGCTTGTCCTGAGTTTGCATCAGACTGTCTTCCAGCGACTTGATCCTGCCCAGATAGCTCTGCTGCGCGCGCGCTTCCATCTGCTGCACCACTGTGAGCGGACGCGTAAATGCGGCGCGGCTTCTGAGGGTGCTGAGATCGAAGTCCCCGGCGACCTGTTCGGCCAGGCTCTGCACGAAATTCAGATTGCCGTTTTTCGGCACCACGACGCGCTGGCCGAACACGTTCTGCACGTCCACCGCCGCGCCGTCGGTCAGCATGTCTACGTCACTCACCAGCACCACCGAATTTGGCTGCGCGGATTCCTTGAGCGATGCTTCGGCCTGTGCGTCGCCAGCCTTGGCATCGGCCTTCGGCGCAGCCTGGCCGCGGGGGTCGTAGGGCTTGGGCTTGCCCTCGGGGAACGCCGTCTTGAACTTGCCGGTCAACCGCAGCGCAAGCGGATACTCGGTGCCCGAAGGCTGATAGCCGCGCGTCGAAGGCTCGCCCGAAAGCGTCGCGATGATGAGGTCGACCAGCGACGAATTCTTCGACGTGTGGACGAGTACCGTCTCCGTCAGACCAGGAGCGGGCTTGCCGGTAAACACACTGCCGAAGGCGTAGAGCAGGCTGCCGACGCGGCTGGTGACCACGTCGTCCTTATTGAGCACCTCCTGCGGCAGGGTCAGCAGGGTCGGCACCAGCGTCGAACCGGAGCCGGTCGGATAGGTCAGGTCGGCGACCACCTTGCTCATCTCCATGCCCAGTCCCCAATTCTTGAGCAGGTAATTAAACGTGGACTGTCCCGCGCCAGTACCACCGAGCGGATTCTGCAGGTCGGGCTGCTGGTCGAAATACGCGTAGGAATCGAGGAAGGCAATGAGCTTGCCGCCGCGCAGGACGAACTGGTCGAGCGCGTATTCGGTGGTCTCCGAAATATTGCGCGGGTGTATCACCAGCAGCGTCTTGATGTCGTCCGGTATGCGGTCGACGGCCATGTCTACCTTCTTCACCGTGAACTCATTCTGCAGCTCGGTGGCTAGCACCCACGGCTCGGTCGGCTGTTGTTTCGCCGCCGGATTGAGCGGCCGGCCCAGCACGGGCATGGCACTCATCACGCCGACCACCGGTTTGGCGGTCGAAGCAACGCGCGAAATCGCGCGCGTGATATCGTATTCGAGCAACTGCTCGCGGTCCGGCGCAAGCGCCGGTATTGGCGACTTCTGGTCGAGGAAGCTCACTGCCAGCCCCAGGTAAAACGACTCCTGAGTGCTCGCGTACTGCGCCTGGATACCATCGATGTTCGCTGAATCCTCGGCATCGGAGTCCGGCTGCGGATCGAGCTTTTCGATGATGACGTTGCCCTTGCCGGCGCGCTTATATTCACCGAGCAGGTCTTCGACGCGCTTGCCGAAGGTCTTGAGCTCCACCGGCACTGCGGTGCTGCTCTGCGAGAAGTAATAGCGAATCGTCACCGGCGCTTCGAGCTTGCCGAGGATCGCCTTGGTCCCGGCCGAAAGCGTATAGACACTGCCCTGCGTCAGGTCGACCCTGAGATTAAGGGAGCTGATGATGAAGTTGGCGGCGATCAGGATGACGGCCAGCAGAACGATGCCGCCCGCGGAATACAGCGTAGCTTCCAGATATTTTTTATTCATTGCTTGCCCCTAGCCTGCGCGATGGCCACGAATGACCACGCCCGTCGTAAACAGCGCGAAGCCCATCACTGCCACAAAGAACACGACGTCACGCAAATCGATCACGCCGCGCTGAAAACTGTCAAAGTGCGTCATCACGCTGAAGGCGGCGATGGTCTGCACGAATACCGGATTCGCCCAGCGCACGAGCAGATCGGTAACCGGCGTATAGCCCGCCAATATCAGGAACAGGCACACCATGACCGAAACGATGAAGCTGATCACCTGGTTGCGCGTCATCGCCGAGGTCATGCAGCTGATCGCGAGGTAAGCGCCCGCCAGCAGCGCGCTGCCTACATAACCGGCGATGATCACGCCGTTGTCCGGGCTGCCGAGCCAGTTGACGGTAATCCACACCGGAAAGGTCAGCACCAGCGCCAGGATCATGAACAGCCAGGATGCGAGAAACTTGCCGACGATCGCCTGCCAGGGCGTGACCGGCATCGTCAGCAAAAGCTCGATCGTGCCCAGCCTGCGCTCTTCAGACCACAGGCGCATGCCGGCCGCCGGCACCAGGAACAGATAGAGCCAGGGATGCCAGGTGAAGAAAGAAACCAGCGACGCTTCCCCGCGCTCGAAGAAATTGCCTACGGTAAACGTGAAGAAGCCGGTCAGCAGCAGGAAGATCACCAGAAACACGTAAGCGACCGGAGAAGTGAAATACCCTCCCAGCTCGCGTTTCATGATCGCTTTGATATTGGTCCAGGTATGCATCATGCAGCCCTCTTTATGGTGTCCGGCAGGGTAATGCTGCGGAACACTTCGTCCAGCCGTCCTTCTTCGATGTGGATCTCATCGAGTTTCCAGTTCTCGCGCTGCGCGAGCTCGACGATGCTCGCCGCGAACTCTGCGTCCCGGCTGTGCCCGGCGACAGGATAAATGCGCATCGCGACGCCGCCGGCGCCTTCGCTCAGCACTTCCGTGCGCTTCGCGAACGGCGTTAATTTTTCGTTGAGCGCTGCTGCACTCGCGCTGCGCGTGGAAATGCGCACTGCGCCTGCGAGCTCCGAGCGCGCCTTCAGTTCTGCGGGGGTGCCGTTGGCGACGATTTTGCCGCGGTCGATGATGATGACGCGTGAGCAGGCGGCTTCGACCTCCTCCAGGATGTGGGTCGAGAAGATGATCGCCTTGCGCTCGCCCATGCGCTTGATCAGGGCGCGCACTTCGTGCTTTTGGTTCGGGTCCAGCCCGTCGGTCGGCTCATCGAGCACCAGGATGCCGGGGTCGTGGATAATCGACTGGGCAAGGCAGGTGCGATGCTTGTAGCCCTTGGACAGCGTGTCGATGGTCTGATACAGGACGCCTTCGAGCATGCAGGTTTCCACCGCCTTGTAGATCGCTTTCTTCTTGCTGTCTCCCGCCAGGCCGCGCAATTCCGCTGCGAAGGAAAGAAACCCATGCACCGTCATGTCGGCGTAGCCCGGCGCGTTCTCGGGCAGATAGCCGATCAGGCGCTTGGCGGCAATCGGCTCTTCCACGACGTCGAACCCGCCGACTGTGACCCGGCCGGATGTCGGCGGATAAAAGCCTGTCACCACCCGCATCGTGGTCGATTTGCCGGCGCCGTTGGGCCCGAGAAAGCCGAGGACTTCGCCCGGTTCTACGCTAAAGGAGATGTCGTCCACGGCACGCTTCGTGCCAAAGGTCTTAACGAGGTGCTCAACCTTGATCATGTCGTCTGTTCCTCTGTCTTGTGCCGACGCCTGCAGCGCCGGTCGACTTTTTCTGCTTTTGGGGGCCACTGCACTGTAATTCAAGCCCGTACCGCATTTACGATCCAGCCGCGCCCTACTGCATCAACAACACGCCCCAGCACCCATGCAATTGTATATCGCAGAATGAGCGCGCTAACGCAGGCGCGCGCGCTACCTTCTACAGGGCGGCTATTATGGCATGGTTTCAGACCGCAATTGCGAATTCCCCGGGAATCGCCGCTCACCCGCCCAGCGGCCGTGCACCTCTATGAAACCGGCCCAATAGGCCCCGGCTTGTCGATCCACCTCAGCGCACGCCTGAGATCGGAATTATCTTTGGGAAGTTCCCAGATTAAAACAGGCTTCATCATGCACAGCGCACCGCTGCCACCATTCGTAGCCCTACATACGACCAGGCACGCGCTACGCCCGCATACGGTACTCATGCTACTTCTTGGGCTGCACAGGAGGCCCCTTGCCGTCGGCACGCTCATCGGCGCCGGGAAAATCAGCGGGGCGCCGCTCCATCATTGAGGCCAGGCCTTCGTGGAATTCGGCGCTCGACTGGGCCAGCGCCTGGCCCAGCCCCTCTAGCAGGAACATGTCGTTAAGCCCGGTCTCGTAGCTGCGCGCCATGATCAGCTTGGCGAGCCCCATCACCCGCGACGGGCCCTGTGCAAGCTCGTGCGCCCGCTTCATGCAGTACTCGTCGAGCTCGGCATCGGGGACCACTCCTGCGATGAGCCCGATGTCGCACGCCTCTTTGGCGCTGAGCGTTTCGTTGCCGAAGATGATGCGTTTGGCGCGCGCCATGCCGACCAGCCGCGGCAGCGTGTACATCATACCAATATCGGGGACCACGCCCAGCCGGAAAAACCCTGCCACCAGCTTCGCGCTTTCAGCGGCGATCACGATGTCGCCCGCCAGTGCCAGCCCGAGCCCGCCGCCGACGGCATAACCATTGATGCCCACGACCACCGGCTTTTCGAGCTGCAGCAGCGGCACGAACCATTGGCCGAAATCGCGGAACCGGGTGTGCGTGTCCCACGGACCACGCTGGTTCTTGAGCATCTGAAAATCGCCGCCTGCGCAAAACGCGGCGCCCTGGCCCGTAATATAGAGGGTGCGGACCGAGGCATCTTCCACCGCGAGCTTGATGGCGTCGCGCAGCTGGTCGCGCATCTCAGTGGTCATCGAATTTCGCGTCTTGTCGTTGACGAAGCGCACGACCTGCACCGGCCCGTCGCGGCTCACCTGCACGTGTAGTTCAGCCATCATGTTCCTTTCGTTTGCGGATGCGGCCCGTAGTCCGATGCGTGCGCGATCTGCAGCCGCCGTTTGGATGGCAGCTGCCAGCGGCGCCTGCGCTGCGCGACCCTGATTATAATAGTATCCTGCGAGGCTTATTTTCCGCTACCGGATCTCGTCATGACGAGCATGAAGAAAACGCCCACGCCGCATGCGCTGCCGGACTTTCGCAACCTGGGCGTGCTGATGCGCGTATTGTTGGGCGTCAGCGGCATGGAGATTGCGGCCGCCGTGATCAGGGCCGCGAGCTGGCCCGCCATACTCGACGAGCTGTTCGGGATGGCCGCATATGCGCAACCCATACTGCTGCTGAGCCTTGCCGTGCTCGTCGTGCTGAGCGACTGGCTGCGCCGGCTGCCGTATGCGGCGGCCGCGGGCGCCATCATGGCGCTGGAATTGCTGATCGCCGCCTTCATCTACCGCTTCGTGCAGAACCTGCTGATCGACGCCGACGTGTCGCTGTGGCGCTGCCTCCTGTTCACCGCGCTGGCGAGCGGCGTGCTGCTCATATATTTCGAAGTGCGCGGCCGCGCCTGGTCTCCGGCGCTGACCGAAGCGCGGCTGCAGGCACTGCAGGCACGCATCCGCCCGCATTTTCTGTTCAACAGCATGACGGCGGTGCTGTCGCTCATACGCACCGATCCCAGGCGCGCCGAATCGGTGCTGGAAGATATGGCGGATTTATTTCGCGTGATGCTTTCCGACACCCGCCAGCTGTCATCGCTCGCCCGCGAGATCGACCTGTGCCGCCAGTATCTGGATATCGAGCAGCTGCGTTTGAGCGAACGGCTCAACGTGCAATGGAAAATCGAGAACATGCCGGCCGATGCCCTGATCCCGCCGCTCGTGCTGCAGCCTCTGATCGAGAACGCGGTCTACCACGGCATCGAGCCGCGCATCGCCCCCGGCACCATCGTCATCGAGGTCTACCGCAAAGAGCGGCAGGTGCATGCGGTGATACGCAACCCCCACAACGAGCCGCGCACGCCGCACGGCGGCAATCGCATCGCGCTCGAAAACATCCGCGAGCGGCTGGCACTGCACTTTGACGCCGAGGCGAGCCTGACCGCGCGCATCGAGGACGGCATCTACGAAGTGCACATCGTGATTCCTTACCGCAGGGAAGCGGCGGCCGACTGAAAACGCCCGCTCAGCGCGGCGCGCGCACGCGCGAGTCCGGTGGCGGTGCGCCGGCGAGACTTTTCGGCAACGGAAAAGTTACGTTCTCGACGATGCCCGAGAGCTCTGAGATCTCAGTCGCGCCCAGTTCCTGCAGCCGCGCCACCACCGCCTGCACCAGCACTTCCGGGGCCGACGCGCCGGCGGTGAGCCCCACGCAGGTCTTGCCCGTCAGCCACTCGCCCTTGAGATCCCCGGCGTTGTCTATCATGTAGGCCGCCACGCCCTGATTGATCGCCACTTCGCGCAGCCGGTTCGAGTTCGAGCTGTTGGGTGAGCCGACGACGATCACCACATCGCATTGCCGGGCGAGCGCGCGGATCGCTTCCTGCCGGTTCGTGGTGGCATAGCAGATGTCGTCTTTCTTCGGCCCCTGAATGGTCGGAAACTTCTCCCTTAGGGCCGTGATGATCTGCTTCGCATCATCGACCGACAACGTGGTTTGCGTGACGAACGCGAGCCGCTGCGGATGCGCGACCTTGAGCTTGGAGACGTCGGCCGGCGTCTCCACCAGATGCATGCCGTCGCCGACCTGCCCCATGGTGCCTTCCACTTCGGGATGGCCGTTATGGCCGATCATCACGATCTCCAGCCCCTGCGCGCGCATCTTGGCGACTTCAACGTGGACCTTGGTGACGAGCGGGCAAGTCGCATCGAACACTCTGAGGCCGCGCGCCTCGGCAGCAGCGCGCACCGCCTGCGACACGCCGTGAGCGCTGAAGATCACCGTGCTGCCCACTGGCACCTGGTCGAGTTCCTCGACGAACACCGCGCCGCGCGCGCGCAGGTCTTCGACCACGAAGCGGTTGTGCACGACCTCATGCCGCACGTAGATCGGCGCGCCGTGGATCTCCAGGGCGCGCTCCACGATCTCTATCGCGCGATCGACGCCGGCGCAAAAACCGCGCGGCTGGGCTAGCAACACTTTCATCAGCTACCTTTCTCGGACGGCCGATTATACGGCTGTGTATACAGCTGCGCGCTCATGCCGGCGTGAGCGGCTTGCCGCGCAAGCTCTCCCACACCAGGAGCAGCGCGCCGCAGGTGATCCCCGAGTCCGCGACGTTGAAGGCCGGCCAATGGTGCCCTGCCGCGTGAAAATCCAGAAAATCGACGACCGAACCCAGCATCAGGCGGTCGATGAGGTTGCCGATCGCCCCGCCCAGTATCAGGGCAAGCCCGAAGCACAGCAGCGTGTGGCGCGGATATTTGTATATCAGATAGATCACCCACACCACCGCGATGCCGGCGATGGCAACGAACAGATAGTGCTGCCAGCCGCCGGCATTGGCGAGCAGGCTGAAGGCCGCGCCCGAGTTGTAGACCAGCACCAGGTTGAAAAACGGAGTGATCTCAACGCTCGCGCCGTAGACGAGCGCGTGCACGACCGCAGACTTCGACAGCTGGTCGAGCACGGTAATGAGCGCGGCAAGCGCGAGCCAGCGTATCATGCGCAACTGCGCGCCTCTCCCGCGCCGCAGAGATTCGCAACGCAGCGCCCGCAGATCTGCGGATGCTCGGCGTTGACGCCAACGTCGCTGCGATAATGCCAGCAGCGCTCGCACTTGGCGTGCGGCGACGGCGTGACCAGGGTGGCCTCTTCCTCCGGCTTGGCGACGCCGGTAACGCTGGCGCGCGAAGTGATCAGCACGAAGCGCAGATCGTCCTTGAGCGCCGCGAGCACTGCGCGCTTCTCCCCGCTTGCGCGGATTTCAACTTCCGCCTGCAGCGGCGAGCCGATGGTGCCTGCGCCGCGCGCCTCCTCCAACTGCTTCAGCACTTCCGAACGGTAGGCGCGGATCTGCGCCCAGGTCTTGAGCAACGCGCTCGCAGCGGCCGGCTGCGGCAGCTGATGCCAGGTGTGGAGGAACACGGTCGCGTCGCCGGGATGCAGCACCTGCCACGCTTCCTCGGCGGTGAAGCTCAGCACCGGCGCGATCAAGCGCAGCAGCGACTGCGCGATGTGATAAAGCGCATTTTGCGCCGAACGCCGCGGAAGCGAATCGCTGCGCGTGGTGTAGAGCCGGTCCTTCAGGATATCGAGATAGAAGCCGCCCAGATCTTCGGAACAGAAGTTCTGGAGCTTCGGCACCGCGACGTGGAATTCATAGCGCTCATAGTCCGCGATCACGGATTTCTGCAGCTCGACGGCGAGCGCCACGGCGTAACGGTCGATCTCCAGCCACTGCTCTACGGGCAATGCATGCGCCTGAGGATCGAAATCGGCGACGTTGGCGAGCAGGAAGCGCAGCGTATTGCGGATGCGGCGATAGGATTCGACCACCCGCTTGAGTATCTCATCCGAAATCGACAGCTCTCCCGAATAATCGGTGGCCGCCACCCACAGCCTGAGTGTCTCAGCCCCCAGCGTGTCCGCGATCTTCTGCGGCGCGATCACATTGCCCTTGGACTTGCTCATCTTGCGGCCCTTGCCGTCGACCACGAAGCCGTGAGTGAGCAGCGCGGCGTATGGCGCCCGGCCGTCGATTGCGCATCCGGTGAGCAGCGAGGACTGGAACCAGCCGCGATGCTGATCCGAGCCTTCGAGATAAAGATCGGCGGGATAGGCGAGCGCGTGGCGCTTCCTCAGCACCGTCGCGTGCGTGGTGCCGGAGTCGAACCATACGTCTAACGTGTCTGGCACTTTGCGATAGCTCGCTGCCTCGTCACCCAGCAGCTCGCGCTCTTCGAGGTTGAACCAGGCCTCGATGCCACCCGCCTCGATGCGCTGCGCAACCGCTTCCAGCAGTTCAGCAGTGCGCGGATGCAGCGCGCCGCTTTCGCGATGCGCAAACAGCGCCATCGGCACGCCCCAGTTGCGCTGCCGCGACACGCACCAGTCCGGGCGGTTGCTGATCATGCCCTCGAGCCGGGCGCGGCCCCACGCCGGATAGAACTGCGTCGCGTCCACAGCGCGCGCGGCGATGGCGCGCAGCGTCTCCGGCGTCCCCTCCCGCTCCATGGCTATGAACCACTGGCTGGTCGCGCGGAAGATGAGCGGCGTCTTGTGGCGCCAGCAATGCGGAAAGCTGTGCAAAAGCTTGGCCTCGTGCAGTAGCCTGCCCTTGTTCTTCAATTCCTCGATCACCACGGTGTTCGCCTTCCACACCGTGAGTCCGCCCACCAGCGGCACGCGCTCATAGAACTTGCCGTCCGGCCCCACCGGATTCTCGACCGGCAGCTTGTATTGCGCGCCCACCACGTAGTCCTCGAGGCCGTGCGCCGGCGCCGTGTGCACAGCACCGGTTCCAGTGTCCATGGTGACGTGATCTCCAAGGATCACCGGCACGCTGCGCTCATAGAAGGGATGGCGCAGCGCCACGTGCTCCAGGCTCGCTCCCAGGCAGTGGCCGACCGCCTTGACGTCGCGATTCGTCTCGCGGTCGATGCCATAGCGCTTGAGCGCCTGGTCGGCGAGCGCAGTGGCGAACACCAGACATTCGGAACCCACGTCGATCACTTCATAGGACTCGCGCGGATTCAGACTCACCGCTTCGTTCGCCGGCAGCGTCCACGGCGTGGTGGTCCAGATCACCACGCACACCGGCTTGTCGGGAGCGGCGGGGTTGGCGCCTTCGATCCTGCGCCAGAAATCGGCGCGGTCAGCCACCTCGAAGCGCACGTCGATCGCCGCGGATGTGCGGTCCTCGTACTCGACTTCGGCCTCGGCG
This sequence comes from uncultured beta proteobacterium, assembly GCA_903905655.1. GTDB lineage: Bacteria > Pseudomonadota > Gammaproteobacteria > Burkholderiales > SG8-41 > PALSA-1004. The sequence continues at coordinate 16,324 of CAIVHG010000044.1, forward strand.
AGCGCAGAGCCGCAATCGACGCACCAGTGCACCGGCTTGCTGCCCTGATAGAGATAACCGGCTGCGTGGATCCTGCCGAGGGCGCGCACCGTATCGGCCTCGACCTGGTAATTCATCGTCAGGTATGGATGCTGCCAGTCGCCGAGCACGCCCAGGCGCTGAAAGTCCTTCTTCTGGCGCTCGACCTGCTCGGCCGCGAAGGCGCGGCATAGCTTGCGCACCGCATCTCCCGCCAAGCCCTTGCCGTGCAGCTTCTCGATCTGGTGCTCGATTGGCAGGCCATGGCAGTCCCATCCCGGCACATAGGGCGCGTCAAAACCCGACAGGGTCTTGCTCTTGACGATCATGTCCTTGAGTATCTTGTTGACGGCGTGCCCGATGTGAATGTCGCCGTTGGCATAGGGCGGGCCGTCGTGCAGGACGAACTTGGGGCGGCCCGCGCGCGCGGCGCGGATCTGCTCATAGACCCCGCGCTGCTCCCACTGCGCGAGCCACTGCGGCTCGCGCTTGGCGAGATCGCCGCGCATCGGAAACGGCGTGTCGGGTAGGTTCAGTGTCTTTTTATAATCGGCCATCGCACTACGATCTAAGGTTGAGCAGGCAAGTGCAATACTTCAGCCGCCGCGCGCGCTTTTCGCCGCGCGGTTGCTGAAGAATGCTCTGGTGTTTTCGACATCGATGGCGATCTGGCGCCTGAGCGTTTCGACGTCCGCGTACTTTTCTTCATCTCTGAACTTGTGCAGGAAATCGACCACCAGATGCCTGCCATACAGATTGCCGTCGAAATCGAGCAGGTGCACTTCGAGCGAGGGGCGCGCATCGCTCGCCACCGTCGGCCGCACGCCAAGGCTGGCGACGCCGTGCAGCGCATGCGCTGCGATGCCGCGCACCTCGACCGCGTAGATGCCGGCAAGCGGCGGCCGGTTGTGCTTCATTAATACATTGGCGGTCGGGCAACCCAGTTTGCGCCCGAAGTGGTCGCCATGTACCACTTTGCCGCTGATCGAATAGCAACGCCCGAGCAGGCGCCGCGCCGCCTCCGGTCGGCCGGCAGCAAGCGCCGAGCGCACCGCAGTGCTGGACACGCGCACACCGTCTGACATCACGCTGGTCATGGCATGCACTTCGAAGCCGCAGGACTGCTCGGCCTGCTTCAGCATCGCGAAATCCCCGGCACGGCGCGCGCCGAATCGAAAATCATCGCCCACCAGCAGCCAGCGCGCAGCAAGTCCGCGGGTGAGGATGCGCAGCACGAAATCCTCGGGCGTGGTCTTCGCGAATTCGAAATTGAAGCGGCAGATCTGCACGCGATCGACCCCGCAGTCTTCAAGCAGTTCCAGTTTCTCGCGCAGCGAGGTGAGGCGCGTCGGCGCCTGGTCGGGCGCAAAGAACTCGCGCGGATGCGGCTCGAAGGTCATCACGCACGACGGAAGGCCGCGCTCGCGTGCGGCCTCGGTCAGGCGCGCGAGCATCGCCTGATGGCCGAGGTGCACACCATCGAAATTGCCGATGGTGAGTGCCACCGGCGTATCAGCTTGATCGGGGATGCTGCGCTGTATGAGCATGGTTGCGCGGAACCAGGAATGAAGTCCCGCTTAAAATGTTGAAGTTTAGCGTGTTTTGAGACTAACGGTCCAGAAGCACAGCCTGCTTGGCGCGCTGCACTCCGACAATTCGCCCCATGCCGCACGACGAGCGCATCCGCGACCGCCATCTCCGCCCCGCCCGCGAGCACCATCACGGCTCAACTCCGACCGGCGCGCTTGCCTGCCCATGCGCCGCTCACGATATTGCGCATGCCGCCGCGCCACCAGCCCAGTCGAGTGCTCATTAGCGCTATACGCAATGCCAGCACGCCGAGCCAAAACTCAGCAGCGCACCCGTTGTCCGCCTAATGATAAAATACAGCGCATCCGCCTTGCCGCCCTCTGAAAATCTTATCCGATTCTGAATTCCGATGCCCTGCACGTCCCACGCAAGTGCAGAGCGCTGGCGGCTCGGCTAAACAACAGCGGCGCACGCATCTGTGAGGAGATTGCAATGAGTGATACCAATTACGAGATTTACGCCGTGAAATATGCAACGCGCCCCGCCAAGCGCAGCTCCAATTTCATCGGCGGCGATGCGCACGATGGCCCGATGCCCATGGACTACTTCGTGTGGCTGATCCGCAACCGGCAGCGAACGATCGTGGTGGACATCGGCTTCACCAAAGAAATGGCGGACCAGCGCGCACGCACCTATCTGCAGTCGCCGCGCGACGGCCTCGCGCTGCTCGGAGTCGATGCGGCTGCGGTGAAGGACGTGATCATCACGCACATGCACTACGACCACGTCGGGACCTACCAGGATTTTCCGGGCGCGCGCTTTCACCTGCAGGACGACGAAATGAATTACGCCACTGGCCGGCACATGCGCCACCATCAATTCAATCACAGCTACGAGGTCGAGGACATCGTAGGCATGGTGCGGCTGGTGCATCAGGACAAGGTGGCCTTCCACCAGGGCGACGACGAGTTCGCTCCCGGAATCAGCCTGCATCGCCTCGGCGGGCACACCATGGGGCTGCAGTGCGTGCGCGTTCAGACCGCGCGCGGGCCGGTGGTGCTGGCCTCGGATTCGAGCCACTACTACGAGCACATGGAAACCGGGCGCTGCTTCCCCACGACCTTTCACGTCGGTGAGATGATGGAGGCCTACGGCACGCTGCGCCGCCTGGCGGCCTCGCCGCTGCACATCATCCCCGGCCACGATCCGCTGGTGATGGAGCGCTATCCCGCGCCCGACCCCGCGCTCGCGGGCATCGCGGTGCGGCTCGACGCCGCGCCCAAGGGCGCTGCATAAGGGCGCGCCGCACCAAATTTGATGCCGTTGGACACTTCAGGAAGGAACGAAATTGAGCAATCCCAAGCCACTGCTTGAAAATGCAACGCGCGATCTCGCCCGCTTTGCGTCCGCGCTGCGCTACGAAGACATTCCGCGCGAAGCCGTAGAACGCATTAAGCACTGCGTGCTCGACAGTATCGGCTGCTGCCTGTTCGGCGCCACGCTGCCATGGACGCGCAAAGTCGCAGCCCTGGCCGATGCGGAGCACGCGCAGCCGGTGGCTTCGGTGTTCGGCATGGGCCGCAAGACTTCGGTCGCGCTCGCAGCGCTGGTCAACGGCACTGCCGGACACGCCTTCGAACTCGACGATATCCACAAGGAATCGATCGTGCATCCGGGATCGCTCGCCACCCCGGTTGCGTTCGCGTTCGCCGAGCAGGCGGGGCATGCCGCGGGGCGCGACGTGATCACGGCGATGGTGGCGGGCTATGAAGTTGGCACGCGCGTGGGCAATGCCGCAACCATGAGCCTGTTTTTGGACGGTTTCCATCCGCAGGGCACCTCCGGAGCCTTCGTCGCCGCCGCGACCGCGGCGCGCTTTCTCGTGCTCGACCCCGGCGCGTTCCAGCATGCGCTGGGCATCGTCGGCTCGCAGGCGGGAGGCCTGATGGCCGCCCAGGAAGGCGCGATGGTCAAGCGCTTTCACTGCGGCCGGGCGGCGCAAAGCGGGGTCTATTCAGCGCTGCTCGCACGCGACGGCTTCACCGGCATCCCCGACGTGCTGGAAGCGAGCTACGGCGGCTATCTCTCCAGCTACAGCAGCAAGCCCAATCCGCAGCGCCTGACCGACGGCCTGGGCACGACCTGGGAAACGCTCAACGTAGGCTACAAACCGCACGCCTCGGTGACCAGCATCCACACCTCGCTCGACGGCCTCAAAGAGCTGATGAAGGAGCACGCTTTTGACGCCGACACGGTCGCGAGCATCGAAGTCGGCCTGAGCACCATGACGCACGTGCATTGCGCCTGGGAATACAAGGCCCAGGGCGTGACCGCGGCGCAGATGAACCTCTACTACGGGCTCGCCGTGATCGCCTACGACGGCGTTGCCTTCACCGACCAGTATCAGGAAAGCCGCCTGCGCGATCCCAAGCTTCTGGCTTTCATCAAGCGCATCAGCGCATACATCGATCCCGAAATCGAAAAGATGGGCGCGCCCTACCGGCACGCGGCGCGGCTCGCGGTGAAGCTCAAAGACGGGCGCATCTTTGCGAAACTTATCCTAGACCGGCGCGGCAGCCCGGAGAATCCGCTGACGCCCGAGGACATCGAGTACAAGTTCAGGCACGTCGTGCGCTCGTGCGTTGCGCCCGCAAAAATCGATCGCATCGTCAAACTCACGCAGACGCTGGAACAGCTTTCCAGCACACGCGAGTTGATCGAGACACTGGGCGCGCCGGTGACCGTCAAATAACGCATAGCCGCCTCACAGCACAACGAACGGTTTACACGAAATTCAAAGCACGAAGGGAATCGCGATGGAAACGACTGCAGCAGTACAACTCTCCAAACATTTCAGCAAGCTCGACTACAAAGCGCTGCCGGAGGCGAGCCGCGCCGCCGTCAAACGCCTGCTGCTCGATTACCTCGGTGTGGCCATCGCGGGCAGCCAGACCGAGAGCGGGCGCATTGCCCGCGAATTCGCGCGCCTGCAGGGCGGCAAGCCCGAGACCACGCTATTCGGCGACACTGCGCGCGTCCCGATGACGCTCGGCAGCTTCGCGAATGCAATTTGCTCGCACAGCATCGAGTTGGACGATATCGATGTGCTGGCGCTGTTCCATTTCAGCCCGCCGGTTTTTTCAGCGGCGCTTGCGGCCGCTGAACGGCAGGGCGCCAACGGCAAGCAGCTGCTTACCGCGCTCGCGGCCGGCTGCGAGATGATGGAGCGCGTCAGCAAAGCGGCGAACAACTCGCTCAGGAACCGCGCCTATCACACGACCCCGACCTGCGGCGTATTCGGCGCGACGGTGGCGGCGGCGAAACTGCTCAAGCTCACGCCGGCGAAGCTCGCGTCGGCCCTGGGACTGGCCGGCGCCCAGGCCTCGGGCCTGATGGAGATGTACGGGCCCTCGATGCAGAAGCGCTTCAACCCCGGCCCCGCCGCCCGCAACGGCGTGACCGCGGCGCTGATCGCGCAGCTGGGCTTCACGGGCGCCGATACGATATTCGAGGGCGAACGCGGCTTTCTGCGCGCATTCACCGATCAGTCGAATGCGCTCGAGCTGACCAAGGATCTGGACCAGCCGTACCGGCTCGACATCGAGTTCAAGCCGCATTCGTGCGCCCGTCCGATTCACAACGGCATCGACTGCGCGCTCGCCATCCGCGCGCAGGAAAAGCTCAATCTCGACAACATCGTTGCGATCGACATCGCACGCCACCCGGACTGGGCCCACTACCACCTGAACAAGACGCCGCAGACCTACCACGAAGCGCAGGTCAGCCTGCCCTATTCCGTGGCTGTCGCATTCAAGGAAGGCCAGGCGCTGCTCGCCCAGTACACCGACCGCAAGCTGAAGGACCCGCTGCTCAATCGCCTGATGAACCTGACCAACATCAGCGTCGACGCGACGCTGCCGCGCGGCGTATCGTGCCGCATGACGGTCACGCTGAAAGACGGGCGCACCCTGGTTTCTCAGGTCGATTACCCCAAGGGCTCGATCGAGAATCCGATGTCGGATGCCGAGATCCGCGCCAAGTTCGACAGCCTCGCAGTGCCGGTGATCGGAGCCGCACGCGCTGCGAAGCTTGCAGCGCTCGTCGCCAACATCGAGAAATGCCCCGACGTGGGCGCGCTGATGCGCCTCACCGCCAAACCGGCTACGAAGAAGACCGTCACCAAGAAGAAGAGCGCGAAGAAGAAATAAGGGACACGCGGCAGACAGCAGCGGCAGTTTGTCGCCGTTGCCTACGCCACTGAGTTGGCCTTCAAGAGCGTACTAGCGCCACCACGCCGTGCCATCGGCAGCGTGACGCTCGTGCTCGCCTGAGAATTCGGACGCCGCCACGCCCGCTGCGTCGGCCTGCTTGTAGACCTCGCCTACCAGGATCACCGCAGGACCGCTGAGGTGCCATTGTTCCGCCGCCGCGCCCAGCTCGGCGAGGCTGGTATGGAAGCTGCGCGCAGTAGGCAGCGAAGCATTTCTCACGACCGCCACCGGCGTCTCGGGCCTCATGCCCGCGGCCTGCAGCGCCGCGGCGACCGCCTGCGCCTGCCCCGCCGCCATATACAGCACCGCGGTGTCGGCCGCGACGACCGCGCGCGTCCAGTCGTCGTCAGCATCTTCCTCGGCGCCCACGCGCGGCGTTGCAAACACCACGCTGCGGCTCACGCCGCGGCGCGACAGCGAGACGCCAATTTCAGCGCTCGCCGCGAGCGCTGCGGTCACGCCCGGCACCACGACCACCGGCACGCCCGCCGCGGAAAGCGCGTCGATCTCCTCTTGCGCGCGCGCGAACAGCATCGGGTCGCCGCCCTTGAGGCGCACCACGGTCTCATACTTGCCGGCGGCGTCGATCAAACGCTTATTGATGAAGCGCTGCGCGACCGAAAGCTTGCCGCAGCGCTTGCCGACGGCGATGTGCTGCGCAGAGCTTGCAAGCGCGAGCGTAGCGGGATGCACCAGCGCATCGTGAAACACGATCTGCGCCTGGCGCAGCAGTTCTGCGGCACGCAGCGTCAGCAGGTCCGGGGCCCCCGGCCCGGCGCCGACCAGATACACGGTGCCCATGTGCAGAGCGCGTTTCAATCGGTGGCGATCATGCCCGCGGCGACCGTCGCGTTGCTCGCGGGATCGATGACGATGAAAGAACCGGTCGGACGGTTCTGCTCGTAGCTGTCGCACACCAGCGGCCGGTGCAACTTCAGCTTCACGTGCGCGATATCGTTCATGTTGAGGACGGAGACATCGCTCGCGCGCTCGAGCGTGTTGACGTCCACCGTGTAAGCAATTTCCTCGAACAGCGCATTGACGGTACGCGTCGTGTGCTTGACCAGATAAGGCCGCCGGCGGTCGAGCGGCTGCTCGTGCAGCCAGCACACGTGCGCCTCCAGCGTCTGCGTGATCGCCGGCGCGCTCTTGCCCCAGGGCTCGGAAGCCGCGTGCACGATCATGTCGCCGCGCGAGATGTCGATCTCGTGCTCGAGTTCGAGCGTGATCGACTGCGGTGCGCTCGCCAGTTGCAGATCGCCGTCGTGGGTATGGATGCGCGTCACGCTGGTGGAGATGGCCGCGGGCAGTACCGTGACTTTGTCGCCGACGGCTACCGTTCCGGATTCGATGCGCCCCAGATAGCCGCGCTGATCGCGCCCGCCCCCTGGCCGTGCCACCAGCTGAACCGGAAACCTGAATGCCTCGTTGTCCCCCTCGGTCGCCACCTCGGCCGATTCCAGCACTGCGAGCAGCGTGGGGCCGTCATACCAGTCGAGGTTCTCGCCGCGGTCGACCACCATGTCGCCCTTCAGCGCCGATATTGGGACGTAGCGCACGTTGCGCGCGCCGAGTTCCGAAATGAACCCGGAGAAATCCGCCTTGATGCGCTCGAACACCGGCTGCGCGTAGTCCACTGCGTCCATCTTGTTGACCGCGATCACCAGGTGCGGAACTGCCAGCAGGTGCGCTAGATAGGCGTGGCGCCGCGACTGCGTGCGCACGCCCTTGCGCGCGTCGATCAGCACGATGGCGAGATCCGCGGTGCTGGCGCCGGTCACCATGTTGCGCGTGTACTGCTCGTGGCCCGGCGTATCGGCGATGATGAACTTGCGCCGCGGGGTCGCGAAATAGCGATAGGCGACGTCGATCGTGATGCCCTGCTCGCGCTCGGCGAGCAGGCCGTCAGTCAGCAGCGAGAGGTCCATGCCCTCCTGGCCGCGCTTGCGCGTGGTGTTCTCGAGCGCCGAGATCTGATCTTCGAAGATCGATTTCGAGTCGTAGAGCAGCCGGCCGATCAGGGTGCTCTTGCCGTCGTCGACGCTGCCGGCCGCGATGAAGCGCAGCAAATCGGATTCAGCGGCCTGGTTGCGATCGGTTGCCATCAGAAATAACCTTCTTTCTTGCGCAGTTCCATCGACGCTTCCGAGGTCTGGTCGTCCATGCGCGTCGCGCCGCGCTCGGTGATGCGTGTGCGCGCCGTCTCGTCGATAATCTCCTGCAGCGTCGCAGCGCCCGACTCGACCGGGCAAGTACAGGTCATGTCGCCGACGGTGCGAAACCGCAGCTGCAGCGTTTCCACGGCCTCGCCGGCGCGCGGCTGCACGAGGTGCGACACCGGCAGCAGCCCGCCGGGCCGGCGCACCACTTCGCGCTGATGCGCGAAGTAGATGCTGGGCAAAGCGATGTTCTCACGCGCGATGTACTGCCACACATCGAGCTCGGTCCAGTTGCTGATCGGAAACACGCGGATGTTCTCGCCGGGATGCACGCGCGTGTTGTAGAGGTCCCACAGCTCGGGACGCTGGTTCTTGGGATCCCATTGGCCGAAGCTGTCGCGGAAGGAAAAGATGCGCTCCTTGGCGCGCGCTTTTTCCTCGTCGCGCCGCGCCCCGCCGATGCAGGCGTCGAGACCGAGCTCGGCGATGGAATCGAGCAGCGTCACACTTTGCAGGGAATTGCGGCCCTGCCCCGGCTTCTCGACGGCGCGGCCGCTGGCGATCGAATCCTCCACGCTCCTGACGATCAAACGTTCGCCGAGTTCCTTGGCGCGCCAGTCGCGAAACTCAATCACCTCGGGAAAATTGTGCCCGGTGTCTATGTGCAGCAGTGGAAACGGAAAACGTCCCGGCCGGAACGCCTTCTCCGCCAGACGCAGCAGCACTGCGGAATCCTTGCCGCCGGAGAACAGCAGCGCCGGAGTAGTGCAGCCGGCCGCCACTTCGCGCATGATGTGGATGGCCTCGCTCTCGAGGACATCGAGTTCGCTCAAACGCACGCGTGGAGCGCGTTTGGCCGCGCGGCCGGCATTTACATCTACCAATGCAATACTCATGTTCGATATACCTAAACGAAACGGATCATGCGGTTTTTGAAAGCGGCCGGCGCTCGTGCAGCCCGCATTCCTTGCCGTCGGCGCTTTCCCACCACCAGCGGCCGGCGCGCGGATCTTCGCCCACCGTGATCGCCCGCGTGCACGGCGCGCAGCCGATGCTCGGGTAGCCGCGGTCGTGCAGCTCGTTATAGGGCACGTCGAAACGGCGGATATACGCCCAGACCTCGGCTGCACTCCAGTCGATGAGCGGATTGAACTTGTGGAGGCCGTTGTCGGCATCGTATGCGCTTGCGCTAAGCGCACTGCGGGTCACGGCCTGCTCGCGGCGCATCCCGGTGATCCACGCGCGCTTGCCGGCGAGCGCGCGTTTGAGCGGCTCGACCTTGCGAATGTGGCAGCACAGCTTGCGCAGCTCGACGCTGTCGTAGAACGCGTTGGCCCCGTGCGCGACGTGGTATCCCTCTAATGCGCCAGCATCGGAAAAATACACAGTGATCCCGATGCCGTATTTTTCTTTTACCGTCTTCATCAGGCGGTGGGTTTCGTCGGGCAGGCGTCCGGTGTCGAGCGTGAAGATCTCGATCGCATACTTGCGGCGCGCGATGAGGTCGGTGAGCACCATGTCCTCCACACCGAGGCTGGTGGCGAACGCGGCCGGCGCGTACTCGCGCACCGCGGATTCGAGCAGGCGCTCTGTGGCCTCGATTTTCGGATCCAGCACGCTGCCGGGTATGGGTTGCGGCTGCATCTAGTGACCCGACGCAGTGGTTCCGGAACGCCGCCTGAACAGCGGCAGCGGGCGCTCCACGGTGGCCTGATGCGAATCGCTGAAATCGCCGAAAGCGGCAAGCGATTCGGCGGGATCCTCACCGTCGCGCATCAGGAAGGAATCGAAACCGCAACCCGCCATGTAATACAGGTGATCGCGCACGACCGTGCCGATCGCGCGCAGCTCGCCCTTGTAGCCGTAGCGCTCGCGCAGCAGGCGCCCGATCGAATAGCCGCGGCCATCGCCGAAGTTCGAAAAATTGACCGCGACCAGCGCAAAGCATGCCAGGTCGCCGGCGATCTCCGCCGGATCCTCGTGGCCGTCGAGCCACACGCCGAGCCGCCCGCTGCGTGCGAGCAGGTCCGCGCGCTGCCCGCGCCACAGCGCGAGCGGCACGATCACATCGCCGTCAGCCGGAAGCGCAGGCGCGCTGCCGTCGGCCGCCGGCTTAAGCAGTTGCCAGTTGTCGGCGGCGATCTGCCGCTGCCTGATTACGAACGCCATACACATGCTCCTTGAACGGTTCAATGCCAATGCGCCGCACGAGATCGATGAAACGCTCTGCGTCAGCCACCCGGTGTGCGAGGTAAAACTCGATCAGCTTCTCGATGACGCCGGGCACTTCGGCCTGCGACACCGACGGCCCCAGCACTTTGCCGAGCGAGGCATCGTTACCCTGTGAGCCGCCGATGGAAATCTGGTAATACTCCGCGCCCTGCTTGTCCACCCCCAGGATGCCGATGTGGCCGACATGATGGTGGCCGCACGCGTTCATGCAGCCCGACATATTGAGATCGAGCTCGCCAATGTCGTACAGGTAATCGAGGTCGTCGAAGCGCTCCTGGATCGCTGCCGCCACCGGGATCGACTTCGCATTTGCCAGCGAACAGAAATCGCCTCCCGGGCAGCAGATGATGTTGGTGAGCATGCCGATATTGGGCGTCGCCAGCCCCAACGCGTGCGCCTCCTGCCACAACGCGTGCAGGTCGGAGAGCTTTACGTCTGCCAAGATCACGTTCTGCTCGTGCGACACCCGCAATTCCCCGAATGAATAGCGGTCGGCGAGCTGCGCGATCGCATCCATCTGCTCGGCCGTGACATCGCCCGGTGGCACCCCGGTCTTCTTGAGCGACAGCGTGACCGCTGCATAGCCCGGCACCTTATGGCGCACGACATTGCGCAGATGCCAGTTGCGGAAGGCGCGGTCTGCGGCGAGCGCAACCTCCAAATTCGCATCGGTGGCCGGCAGCTTTGCATACGCGGACCGCGTGAAGCGCGCCTCGATGCGCTGGATTTCTTCCGGGATCAGCGTCGCCGGGCCGTCTTTCAGGTGCGCCCACTCGCTTTCCACTTCCTGGGCGAACACTTCGGGCGTGCGCGCCTTGACCAGAATCTTGATGCGCGCCTTATGAATGTTATCGCGGCGCCCGTAGCGGTTGTAGACGCGCAGGATCGCATCGAGGTAGGTCAGCAGGTGCTGCCAGGGCAGGAATTCGCGGATCACCGAACCAATGATCGGCGTGCGTCCCAGCCCGCCGCCGACCAGCACGCGAAATCCCAGCTCCCCGTTCGCGTCGTGCACTGCGTGCAGGCCCACATCGTGAATCTTTACAGCGGCGCGGTCGGCCTGCGCTCCGTTCACCGCGATCTTGAACTTGCGCGGCAGGTAACTGAACTCGGGATGAAACATCGCCCACTGCCGGAGCACTTCGCACCACACGTAGGAATCGATGAGCTCGTCGGCAGCAACCCCCCCAAAGTGATCGGTCGTGATGTTGCGCACGCAGTTGCCGGAGGTCTGTATGCCGTGCATCTGCACGGTGGCGAGTTCCGCCAGAATGTCCGGCACGCGCTCGAGCTGCGGCCAGTTGAACTGCATGTTCTGGCGCGTCGAGAAATGCCCGTAACCGCGGTCGTAGGTGCGCGCGATGTGCGCCAGCTTGCGCAGCTGCCGGCTTGCCAACAGGCCGTAGGGTATCGCTATGCGCAGCATCGGCGCATGACGCTGGATGTAGAGGCCGTTGCGCAGCCGCAAGGCGCGGAATTCATCCTCGCTCAGCTTGCCGGCGAGAAAACGCCGGGTCTGGTCCCGATATTGGGACACCCGCTCGTCGACCAGACGCTGATCTATTTCATCGTATATGTACATGTAGATTTCCGCGCAAGATTAGTCGTTTGCGCGATGCGCATAGTAGCCTGCAGCCTTTATGCGATCAACGACTATTATGTTAAGATTATATAACCAATTAGTATTTTACCTACGGGCATGAAACTACAACAACTGCGCTATCTGTGCGAAGTCGCGCGCCAGGGACTCAACCTGTCCACGGCGGCCGCGGCTCTCTACACCTCGCAACCCGGCATCAGCAAGCAGATCCGGATGCTCGAAGACGAACTGGGGATCGAAATCTTCGTGCGCAACGGCAAGCGCGTGGTTGCTGTCACCGCGCCGGGCAAGATCATACTTGAAATCTCCGAACGTATGCTGCGCGACGCCGATAATCTCAAGCGCGTAGCGCAGGAATTCACCCGAGAGGACACCGGCGCGCTTGCCATCGCCACCACCCACACCCAGGCACGCTACGCCCTGCCGCGCGTGATCAAGGAGTTCACGCAGCGCTATCCGAAGGTGCAATTGTCCCTGCAGCAGGGCAGCCCGACGCAGATCTCAGAGCTGGTTACCTCCGGGGCCGCCGACCTCGCGATCGCGACCGAGGCCATCGAATACTATCCAGACCTCGTGATGCTGCCCTGCTACGACTGGAACCGCAGCGTGATTGCGCCGCCCGGCCATCCGCTGCTCAAGGAGAAGAAGCTGACCCTGGAGGCGATCGCCCGCTATCCGATCATCACCTATGACTTCGCCTTCACCGGGCGCTCGAAGATCAACCAGGCGTTCGAAGCCCAGGGACTGACCCCGAACGTTGTGCTCACTGCCATCGACACCGATGTCATCAAGACCTATGTCGGGCTCGGGCTTGGCATCGGCATCGTCGCCAGCATGGCGTTCGACGCGAAAGAGGATTCCGGCCTGCGCGCCATGGACGCGAGCCATCTGTTCTCGCCCAGCACGACGCGCATCGGGCTCAGGCGGAATTATTACCTGCGCGGCTATGTCTACGATTTCATCGAGCTGTTCGCGCCGCACCTGACGCGGAAGGTGATCGATGCTGCAATGGCAGATCCGCGCACGATACGTGCGCGCGCTCACCCGCAGCACCCATAAACGCAGCCTCAGGCGGCGTGCCGCACGAAATCGCGCAAACGCAATCCCGTGAGCGCGAGCGTGCCGAAATAGCACGCCACTCCCAATCCGATGACCGCGGTGAGCTTGCCCACGCGCTGCAGCGCGGACAGGGCGAGCCAGCCCGAATCCGGGCCTGCAGTAATCCACAGGCAGGCGCCCATGACCGCGATCGCGAGCGCAACCCGCAGCGTGAATATGCCCCAGCCCGGCTGCGGGCTGTAGATGCCGTGCTGCCGCAGCTTGTGGTAGAGCAGGCCGGCATTGACGCAGGCGCCGAGCCCGATGGCGAGCGCGAGCCCCGCATGCTGCAGCGGCCAGATGAAGGCCAGATTCATGAGTTGGGTCGCGGCGAGCGCGATCAATCCGATCTTGACCGGCGTGCGTATGTTCTGCCGCGCGTAGAATCCGGGCGCCAGCACCTTCACCATGATCAACCCCAGCAGCCCGACGCTGTAGGCGACCAGCGCATTGCGCGTCATCAGCGCGTCATGCGTGGAGAACGCCCCGTAGTGAAACAAGGTCGCGATCAACGGCACCGCGAGGATGGCGAGCGCGACCGCGGCGGGCAGCGACAGCATCAACGTCAGGCGCAACCCCCAGTCCAGCAATTTCGCGTACTCGACCGGATCCTTGTCGGCGTGGTGCTTGGCCAGGCTGGGCAGGAGTATGGTGCCCAGCGCCACGCCGAGCAGCGCGGTGGGAAACTCCATCAGGCGGTCCGCGTAATAGAGCCAGGACACGCTGCCGGTCGCGAGAAACGAAGCGAATATCGTGTTGATGAGCAGGCTCAGTTGGCCGATCGACACGCCGAATACTGCGGGCCCCATTTGGCGCATCACGCGCCACACCGCCGCATCTTTCAAATTGAGCCGAAAACGCGGCAGCAACTTGAGGCGCATGAGATGCGGCACCTGGAATGCAAGTTGCGCAGCGCCGCCGACGAATACCGCCCACGCCAGCGCCTTGACCGGAGGATCGAAATACGGCGCCGCCCACAGCGCGAAGCCTATGAACGACAGGTTGAGCAGTGCGGGGGTCAGCGCGGGCACCGAGAAGCGGCCGTAGGTATTGAGGATGCCGCCCGCCAGCGAGACCAGCGAAATGAAGAAGATGTAGGGAAATGTGATCCGCAGCAGCATCACCGTGAGATCGAACTTGCCAGTGACCGCGGCAAATCCAGGCGCGCTCACGTAGACGATCACCGGCGCCAGCACCACGCCGAGCAGCGTCACCGCGAACAGCACGAGCGCGAGCAGGGCGAAAACGTGATCGACCAGTTGCCGGGTATCATCCTCGCCGCGCCGGTTCTTGTATTCGGCGAGTATCGGCACGAAGGCCTGCGCAAACGCGCCCTCGGCAAACAGCCGCCGCAGCAGGTTCGGTATTCTGAAGGCGACGAAAAAAGCGTCAGTGGCGATGCCGGCGCCGAACGCGCGCGCCACCACGGTATCGCGCACGAATCCCAGGATGCGCGAGACCAGGGTCATGCTGCCGACGGCCGCGAGCGACCGCAACAGGCTCATGCGGCGGCGCCCGGTTCAGGCGTACAGGGGGCCGCGCGCGCGGCCGCGGCCCGGCGACCCGCCGCGGCGGGTCCATGGAGTGCACAGAGATGGAGGCTCATATCAGGCCCAACCGGGGATGACCTTGCTAAAAACGCGGAAGGCCCGTATGATAACGCCCTTTTTCACGTCTCGTCCGGTGACTCGATATGGCCAATATAGCATCCGCCAGAAAAGCAGCACGTCAGAGCGAAAAGCGGCGCTTGCATAACGCGAGCCTGCGCTCCGAGTTGCGCAGCGCAATCAAGCGCGTCAGATCCGCCATTGCAGCCGGCGACAAGAGCGCAGCCCGCACCGTCCTGCGGGATGCGAGCAAAGTCATCGACACGATCGCAGACAAGAAGATCGTGCACAAGAACAAGTCGTCACGCCACAAGAGCCGCCTGTCGGCCGCCATCAAGGCGATGGCTTAAGCCGTACCCGCCCCCTTACCCGGGGCACAGGCTGCGCCGCAGCCGCTGATGAGATCGCTCCGAAACTGCAGGCTAGATTCGTTCCCGCGGCATCGGCATTGATCCGGGCAGGCGGGGCAGCGTAGTTGGCGTGGACGGATACGGCATCGCAACCAGGTTTACACGGCGGCGGCAAGCCGCCGTATGTTTTTTGAGCGCTGAGTAACCATGTCGCATGTGATGAATACATACAAACGGCTGCCGGTCGCGTTTGAACGCGGGGCAGGCTGCTGGGTGTGGGATACGTCGGGCAAGCGCTATCTGGACGGGCTCGCCGGAATTGCGGTGTGCGGTGTCGGCCACAGCCACCCGAAACTGGTGCGTGCGATTTCCGAGCAGGCCGGAAAGCTCATCCACTGCTCCAATCTGTACCAGATCGATCTGCAGGAGAAACTGGCGGACCGGATGGCGCAGATATCCGGCCTGCAGGAAATATTCTTCTGCAACTCCGGCTGCGAGGCGAATGAGGCCGCGATCAAGCTTGCGCGCCTCTACGGCCACGGCCTGGGCGTGGAAGTTCCTGCGATCATCGTCATGGAAAAGGCCTTTCACGGCCGCACCATCGCGACGCTTTCCGCGACTGGCAGCCGCAAGGTGCAGGCCGGCTTTGAACCCCTGGTCCCGGGATTCGTGCGTGTGCCGTTCGACGACCTGCAGGCGGTGAAGCGGGTTGGGGAAAACAACCGCAGCGTGGTCGCCGTGCTGGTCGAGCTGATTCAGGGCGAAGGCGGCATCAACATCTGCAGCGCCAACTATCTGCAGGGCCTGCGCGATATCTGCAACGCGCACGGCTGGCTGCTGATGCTCGACGAAGTGCAAAGCGGCACCGGCCGCACCGGAAAATGGTTTGCCTTTCAGCAATCGGGCGTGACGCCGGATGTCATGACGCTGGCCAAAGGCCTCGCCTCCGGTGTGCCCATTGGGGCCTGCCTCGCCGCCGGCAAAGCCGTTGGTGTCTTCAAACCCGGCAATCACGGCTCCACCTTTGGCGGCAATCCGCTGGCCTGCGCCGCGGCGCTCGCCACCCTTTCGATCATCGAAGAGGAAGGGTTGATGGCGAACGCAATCGCCATCGGCAATCTGATCCGCGAAGATTTGCGCGCGCAGCTCGCGGGGGTGTCCGGCGTGCGCCAGATCCGCGGCCAGGGACTGATGATCGGCATCGAACTCGACAGCACCTGCGATGAACTCGTCAAGCAGGCGCTGGCAGCGGGTCTCCTGATCAACGTCACCGACGGCAACGTCGTACGGCTGCTGCCGCCGCTCACCATGAGCCGCGATGAAGCGCAAACTCTAGTGAGCCTGCTGGCTCCGCTCATCAGAGATTTCCTGGCGCGCCCGCGCAGCACCGAGCCGGTCGCAACCGGCGCCTAGAACGGGTTCGCGCCCGCGAATACTCCGTGAATAATCCCGTGGAACTGCGCCACTACCTGCAATTCAAGGACTTCACTCCAGAGGAGTACGAGTACCTGTTTGCCCGCACGCGCTGGATCAAGGACAAGTTCAAGCGCTACGAGCCGTATCAGCCACTGGTCGACCGCACGCTGGCAATGGTTTTTGAAAAGCATTCGACGCGCACCCGCGTATCCTTTGAAGCGGGCATGAATCAGCTCGGTGGCTCGGTAATCACGCTGATGACCCGCGACACGCAGATGGGGCGCGGCGAGCCGATTGAAGACGTCGCGCGCGTCATCTCGCGCATGGTCGACATCATCATGATCCGCACCTTCGAGCAGGAAATCATCGAGCGCTTCGCCCAGCACTCTCGGGTGCCGGTCATCAACGGGCTGACCAACGAACACCACCCCTGCCAGATACTGGGCGATATCTACACCTACATGGAGCACCGCGGTTCGATCCGCGGCAAGACGGTAGCGTGGATCGGCGACTCCAACAATATGTGCAACACCTGGCTGCAGGCGGCGAGCATTTTTGATTTCAAGCTGCATGTCTCGACGCCGCCCGGCTACGAGATGAAGACTGAACGCCATACTGCCGAAGACCGCGCCCATTTCGAAGCTTTCGCCGACCCGCTGGCCGCCGCGCGCGGTGCGGACCTGGTGACCACCGATGTCTGGACCAGCATGGGCTGGGAAGCCGAGAATGCGGAGCGCCAACACGATTTCGAAGACTGGCAGGTCGACGCCGAAATGATGGCGCGCGCAAACAGCAGCGCCCTGTTCATGCATTGCCTGCCCGCGCACCGCGGCGAAGAAGTCGCGGCTGAGGTCATCGACGGCCCGCAAAGCGTGGTGTGGGACGAAGCCGAGAACCGCCTGCACGTGCAAAAGGCGCTGATCGAATACCTGCTGATCGGGCGCACCATCGTTTGAGGCGGTGCGCTTTTGTTTGTGCTGGCTCTGGCGCACGCCGGCGCTTAAAATCGACATTTCTCTCTTCTGAAAGATGGCACCGTGCCTGATATCAAGAAAGTTGTACTCGCCTACTCCGGCGGACTCGATACCTCGGTCATCCTCAAGTGGCTGCAGGACAACTACCACTGCGAGGTTGTGACCTTCACCGCCGACATCGGACAGGGCGGGGAAGTCGAGCCGGCGCGCGCCAAGGCCAAGAAGATGGGCGTCAAGGAGATATTCATTGACGACCTGCGCGAAGAGTTCGTGCGCGACTACGTGTTCCCGATGTTTCGCGCGAATGCGATCTACGAGGGCGAATACCTGCTCGGCACTTCGATCGCGCGGCCGCTGATCGCCAAGCGCCAGATCGAGATCGCGCGCAAGACCGGCGCGGATGCGGTGAGCCATGGCGCGACCGGCAAGGGCAACGACCAGGTGCGCTTCGAGCTCGGCTACTATGCGCTGGACCCCAATATCCATGTGATCGCGCCGTGGCGGGAGTGGAATCTCACCTCGCGCGAAACGCTGCTCGCATACGCTAAGAAGCACGGCATCCCGGTCGAGATGAAGAAAAAGGGCGGCTCCCCCTACTCGATGGACGCCAACCTGCTGCACATCTCATACGAAGGCCGCATGCTCGAGGATCCTTCGCGCGAGCCGGAAGCCTCGATGTGGCGCTGGACCGTCGCGCCGGAAAAGGCGCCGCAACGTCCTGAATACCTGGAGCTCGAATACGAGCGCGGCGACATCGTCGCGCTCAACGGCAAGCGGCTGACGCCCGCCAAAGTACTGGCGCGCCTGAACCAGATCGCCGGCCGCCACGGCATCGGCCGCCTCGACCTGGTGGAAAACCGTTATGTCGGCATGAAATCGCGCGGCTGCTATGAGACGCCGGGCGGCAGCGTCATGCTCAAAGCGCATCGCGCCATCGAATCGCTCACGCTCGACCGCGAAGTCGCGCACCTCAAGGACGACCTGATGCCGCGCTACGCAGCGCTCATCTACAACGGCTACTGGTGGAGCCCGGAGCGCAAGCTGCTGCAGACCCTGATCGACGCGTCGCAGGCGAACGTCAACGGCAGCGTCAGGCTCAAGCTCTACAAAGGCGGCATCACGGTGGTCGGGCGCGACTCGCGCCGCGATTCGCTGTTTGACACGGCGATCGCCACGTTCGAGGACGATCAGGGCGCTTACAATCAGGCGGACGCCGGCGGCTTCATCCGCCTCAATGCGCTGCGCATGCGCATCGCGGCCCGCCTCGGCGCGAAGAAAAAGCGCTGAGCACAGTGCAGTATCCAGACGAACAGGTGAGGTAAGCATGTCCAAGCTCGAAGATGTCAGCGTCACCAAGAAAGCCAATATCTATTTCGACGGCAAGTGCGTGAGCCACACGGTGCACTTCCGCGACGGCAGCCGCAAGTCGGTGGGCGTGATATTCCCCAGCGTGCTCACCTTCAACACCGGCGAGCCGGAAATGATGGAGATCATCGCCGGGAGCTGCCGCGTGCGCCTGCCGGGATTCACGGACTGGAAAATCTGCCGCGCCGGCGACAGCTTCAGCGTGCCTGCCAAATCCAGCTTCGACATCGAAGCGCTGGAGACCCTGGATTACGTCTGCCATTTCGGCTGATCCCGGGACTTCCTTGCCACCGGAGAATCATCATGCCTTCGTTTGATATTGTGTCCGAAGTAAATCAGGTCGAGATACGCAACGCCGTCGACCAGTGCAACAAAGAGATCACGAACCGCTTTGACTTCAAAGGGTCGGACGCCCGGGTCGAGATCCAGGACGCAGACAAGAAGAAGATCTTGATGGTCTACGCGGACGACAACTTCAAGCTCGGCCAGGTAATCGACGTGCTCAACACCAAGCTTGCCAAGCGCGGCGTGGACGTGCGCTCGCTGGACCCCGGAACCATCGAGAAGACCAGCGGCGACACCGTCAAGCAGCCGCTCACTGTGCGCGAAGGCGTGGACCAGGAACTCGCCAAGAAAATCGTCAAGCTCGTGAAGGACAGCAAGCTCAAGGTGCAGGCCAGCATACAAGGAGACGTGGTGCGCGTGACCGGAGCCAAGAAGGACCTGCTGCAGGAAGTGATCGTGCTGACGCGCAAATCGATCACCGACGTCCCGCTGCAGTACAAGAATTTCCGCGACTAGCGCCGTTTGCAGGCGCGCGCTGCCTATCCGGCGGCGAGCCCCTTGATCCATTCCGCGTAGAGCCCGTCCGCGGCGCTGTGCAGCGCCGGCAGCAGCGCGGGCATCCCGGCTTTGATCTCAGCCACCGATTGCACTGCTGGACTGGTGGCGCGCGCGATTTCGCGCGCACCGCTCACGCACCACTGATCGATCATTTCGCTAGTCATCTCGACATGGCATTGCAGGGCGAGATGGGGGCCGACGGCAAAGGCCTGGTTTGCGCAGTGGGCGCTCGCCAGCACCGCCTGCGCGCCCGGCGGTATGCTGAAGGTCTCGCCGTGCCAATGAAACGCCATGAAGGCCGGCGCTGCGTGCGCGAACCAGCTGCGGGCAGGCGCATTGTCCAGTACCTGCACCTCGCCCCAGCCGATCTCCTGCACGCGGTTGCGCGTGACGCTGCCGCCCAGCGCCTTTGAAATCAACTGGCCGCCCAGACAATGGCCCAGCACCGGCACGCCGGCCGCCACGCTCGCCGCGATCAGCCGCAGTACCGGCGCAATCCACGGCAGCTCATCGTTGACGCTCATCGGTCCGCCCATGAATACGAGCCCGGCATAGTCGCGCGCATCGGCCGGCACCGCGTCGCCGGCGTCGATGCGTATCGTGGTCCATGGAATCCGGCAACGCGCCAGAACCGTGGCAAAATAGCCTGGACCTTCGCTAGCCCAATGCCTGAATATGGCAACCGGTTTCATGTTTCTCTTTTCCGCCATGTGTCTCTGAACCTGAACAATATAGCCACCGCGGCCGTAAACAGCGCAAAGGGCGTCTCAACCGGGCACACACGATGAATATCTCAAATCATACGACAGCGGCATTGATCCTGCTATCGGTGTGCGCGCCAACGCTGGCCGCCGAGGTCAATCTCAACGGCGTGGTCGGCAACCGCGCGCTCATCGCCATCGACGGCGGCAAGCCGCGCTGGATCGTTGCAGGCGACGCGACCCCCGAAGGCGTGAGGCTGGTGAGCGTGCAGGGCCAGTCTGCAGTGATCGAGATCGGTGGCAGGCGCGAGACGCTCACCCTGGGCATGAGCGCGCGGCTGGGCGGCGCCAGCGCTGCCGCCAACGGATATCAGAGCGTTACGCTCGCCGCCGACAGCCGCGGGCACTACCTGACAACGGGGATGATCAATGGCGTCGGCGTGCGCTTCCTGGTCGACACCGGCGCATCGATGGTCTCGATGAGCAGCATCGAAGCCGCGCGTCTGGGCATCAACTACGCGGCAGGTGAGCGCGCCGCGGTATCCACTGCAAACGGCGTTGTGGCCGCCTACAAGGTGAAGCTAGACCAGGTGCGTGTGGGGGATGTAACGCTCACCAATGTCGACGGCATGGTGCAGGCTGGCGCCAACCTGCCGATCGTGCTTCTAGGCATGAGCTTTCTGAACCGCATGGAAATGAAGCGCGAGGGCGAAACTCTGGTCCTAACCAAGCGCTACTAAAACATAACGCGGCACGTAACCGGCGACGTCGTCCCTAATCGCCGTCCTCATCGAACGCGAGCAGGTGCCCGAACTTGCTGCGTTTGGTGGCAAGATATTTACGGTTGGATGCGCGCGGCGCGATATCGATCGCGACGCGGTCGGCGACCGTGAGCCCATATTCTTCGAGCGCGCTCACCTTCTCGGGATTGTTCGTGATCAGGCGCACCCGGCGCACGCCGAGGTCAAAGAGTATATGGGCGCCGACCTTGAAATCGCGCAGATCCGCGGCGAAGCCCAGCGCATGGTTCGCCTCTACGGTATCCTGCCCCTGATCCTGCAACGCATAGGCGCGCATCTTGTTGAGCAGGCCGATGCCGCGGCCTTCGTCGAACATGTAGACGATGACCCCGCTGCCCGCCTCGGCAATCATCGCCATCGCCGCTTCGAGCTGCTCGCCGCAGTCGCAGCGCTCGCTGCCGAAGACGTCGCCGGTCAGGCATTGTGAATGCAGGCGCACCAGCGTGGGCACCTCGGGATCGATGCTGCCCTTGAGCAGCGCGACGTAGAGCGTACTATCCAGATCGTCGCCGTACACCATGAGTTTCCACTCGCCGCTCGCGCGCGTCGGCAGCGTGGTTTCGGACTTGCGCCGCACCTGGCGCTCGTGCCGGCGGTAGGCGACAAGATCCGCAATCTTCAGAACTATGATGCCGTGGAGCGCAGCGAATTTTTCCAGATCCGGCATGCGCGCCATGCTGCCGTCTTCGTTCATGATTTCGCAGATCACGCCAGCGGGCTTGAGTCCCGCCATGCGCGCGAGATCGACCGCGGCCTCGGTATGTCCGCGCCGCGCCAGCACGCCGCCGTCGACCGCGCGCAAAGTCTGCATCCGTCCCGGGCGCACCAGGTCGCCGGACCGCGTGCCGTCGGCGATCGCAACTGCGATGGTGCGCGCGCGATCATGCGCGGACATGCCCGAGCGCACGCCTTCACGCGCATCGATCGGCGTTGCGAACGCAGTCGCGAAGCGCGTCGAGTTGCCCTGCTCATCGGTGATCAGCGACAGGCCAAGTTCGCGCATGCGCGCTTCGGTCAGCGCGAGCGACACCAGCCCGCGCCCATGAGTCGCCATGAAGTTGATCGCCTCCGGCGTCGCGCGCTCTCCGGCGACGAACAGATCGCCTTCGTTCTCGCGATCCTCGTCATCGACCAGGATGAGCATATGCCCTTTGCGCACCTCGGGCAGAATGTGCTCGACGATGAGTTCGCTGGTGCGTGCCAGTTCGCTCATGCCAAACCCTGAATGACTCGCTCGTCGAGCATGTAGCTAGCGAATGGACTGTCCATGATGCGCCTTCGTTTCGATATCGCCGGCAAGTATACTACTCGCTCAGTCGCTCTCGTATGGCAGCCTCGATGCCGGCCGCATCGAGCCCGCAGCTCGCAAGCTGCAGCGCCTGATCGCCGTGATCCACGAAACGGTCCGGCAGTCCGAGCTGCAGCACCTCGGTCTTTATGCCCTGCCGCTGCAGAAACTCGAGCACCGCGCTGCCAGCACCGCCCATCACTGCGTTTTCTTCGATGGTCACCAGCAGGTCGTGGCTGGCGGCGAGCTCCATCACCAGCGCCTCATCGAGCGGTTTGACGAAGCGCATGTTGGCGAGCGTGGCATCGATTTTCTCGGCCACTGTGCGCGCCGGCCACACCATGCTGCCGAACGCGAGCAGCGCGACGCTCCCGGACCCGGGAGCGTCCGCGCAGCGGCGCCGAATTTCTCCCTTGCCGATAGGCAGCGCGCGCATTTCCTTCTCGACCTTGACACCCGGGCCTGTGCCGCGCGGATAGCGCACGGCGGCCGGCGCATTCATCTGAAAAGCAGTGTAGAGCATCTGACGGCATTCATTCTCATCGGCCGGCGCCATCACCGTCATGTTCGGCAGGCAGCGCAGATACGAGATATCGAAACTGCCGTGATGCGTCGCTCCGTCCGCGCCAACCAGTCCGGCGCGGTCGATGGCGAGCACCAGCGGCAAATTCTGGATCGTGACGTCGTGTATCAATTGATCGTAAGCGCGTTGCAGGAACGTCGAATAGATCGCTACCACCGGCTTGTAGCCTTCGCACGCGAGCCCTGCGGCAAACGTAAGCGCATGCTGCTCCGCGATACCGACATCGAAATACCGTTCCGGGTACTCTTCGGAGTAGCGCACCATGCCGGAACCTTCGCGCATCGCCGGGGTAATGCCGACCAGCCGCTCGTCCTGTGCTGCCATGTCGCACAGCCAGTCGCCGAACACCTGGGTGTAGCTCGGTGTGCCGCCGCTCTTGCCGCCGACGATGCCGTCGCCCGGCTTGAACTTGGAGACGCCGTGATAGAGCACCGGATCCGCTTCGGCGAGCTTGTAGCCCTGGCCCTTCTTCGTCACCACGTGCAGAAACTGCGGGCCCTTCAATTCGCTGATGTTCTTCAGGGTCGGGATCAGCGCGTCGAGGTCGTGGCCATTGATGGGCCCGATGTAATTGAAGCCGAACTCCTCGAACATGGTGCCTGGAGTGACCATGCCTTTGACGTGCTCTTCGGCGCGCTTGGCAAACTCGCCGAGCACCTTGGTACCGGCGCGCCGTGCGGCCGCATAGACGTGTCCGGACATGAGCTTCGCCAGATATTTATTGAGCGCGCCCACCGGATGAGAGATCGACATGTCGTTGTCGTTCAGGATCACGAGCAGGTTCGCGTCGGACGCGCCGGCGTTGTTGAGTGCCTCGTACGCCATGCCTGCGGTCATCGCGCCATCGCCAATGATGGCAACTACGTGGCGCGGCACGCCGGCCAGCTTGGATGCCACCGCCATGCCATGCGCCGCGCTGATCGAAGTGCTGGAATGCGCGGTGCCGAAGGTGTCGTACTCGCTCTCGTCGCGGCGCGGAAATCCCGAAAGGCCCCGCCACTGGCGCAGCTGCGCCATGGCTGCACGGCGGCCGCTCAACACCTTGTGACCATAGGTCTGGTGGCCCACGTCCCACACCAACCGGTCGTGCGGCGTATCGAACACATAGTGCAGCGCGATCGTCAGCTCCACCGTGCCCAGATTGGACGACAGGTGCCCGCCGGTCTGGCTCACCGACTCCAGCAGGAACTGGCGCAACTCATGCGCAAGCTGGGGCAGCTGCTTGCGGTCGAGCCGGCGCAGATCGTGCGGATCGTTGATGGTATCGAGCAGATCGTACATAGCGCTTAGTTGCCGCGGCACGCAGGTGAATGCATTGCGCGCCTGGACCCGCAGGTCGGTAAACTCTGTGATGCAAAGAACATCATCGTGCGATCGCCGGTTGATACTTTAAGTTCAAAATTGCCGCAGCACGACGAAATCAGCGAGCTGCCGCAGGCGCAACGCACGCTCACCCAGGTCATCCAATGCGCCCAGTGCATCGCGATGCAGCTCGCGCGCGAGTTTTCTGGCCTCGCTGTTGCCCAGCGCACTCACGTAGGTAGGTTTGCCCTGGTCCGCGTCCTTGCCCGCGGTCTTGCCAAGCGTCGCCGTCGTGCCTTCGGCATCCAGCAGGTCATCGATCACCTGGAATGCCAGCCCGATGCACTTCGCGAAATGGTCGAGTGCACCCAGTTCCGATGCAGCTACCGCCGTCCCGCAGTGTGCTCCCAGCAGGGTCGCCGCGCGAATCAATGCACCGGTCTTGT
The DNA here is from genome assembly GCA_903905655.1 of uncultured beta proteobacterium. Taxonomy (GTDB): domain Bacteria; phylum Pseudomonadota; class Gammaproteobacteria; order Burkholderiales; family SG8-41; genus PALSA-1004. Next base: position 40,907 of record CAIVHG010000044.1, read on the forward strand.
GAATGTGCATGTTCTCGAGTTCCGGCACGCTCAGCGTCGTGCCCACCGCTGCCAGATCGAGCGCCTGCCCTCCCGCCATCCCGCGCGATCCGCTCGCGCGGGCGAGCAGCTTCACCATTTCGAGTTGCCGCGACGGATCATCGCTGAGCCGTTCCTCCGCAAGCAGCTGAAACGCGAGGCTCTGCAGGGCGTCACCTGCGAGCAGCGCAGTCGCTTCGTCGAATTCGACGTGACAGGTTGGCTTGCCCCGGCGCAACACGTCGTTGTCCATGCATGGCAGATCGTCGTGAATCAGCGAATAAGCATGTATCAGTTCGACCGCCGCGCCCGCGGTTGCCACACGTTGCGGATCTGCACGCGTACATTCGCCGGCAGCAAATGCAAGTAGTGGCCGCACGCGCTTGCCGCCGCCCAGTACCGCGTAGCGCATCGCCTGATGCAGACGCACCGGTGCCACTTCGGGCCTGGGCAACGCCGCCTCGAGCCGCGTTTCGATGCGGCGCTGCTGCACGCTTGCCCAGTGCTGAAAATCAGGGAGATTCGTCGTCACCGGCTAAGTTCTTCAAAGTACCGGCTTCCAGTACCTTGACTTGCTGTTGTGCGTCCGCGAGCTGCGCCTGACAGTACTTGAGCAGTTCCGCCCCGCGTTTGTACGCGCCCAACGATTGCTCGAGCGAGAGCTGCCCGCCCTCCATGCGCGTCACGATGGTTTCAAGTTCCGCCAGGGCGGTCTCGAAAGTGGGATTGGCGTCGGCTTTGGCTGGCTTGGACATAGAGACTGGGCGCCTAAGGTAACCATCGAGCGCCATCGCAGGCAGCTAGTGCGTGCTGACGAGCGCGTGGAGTCGGATGCCCTGAGCAGGAACGGGTATAAGGCCGGAAAATGTTTAACATAGCGCAATCATGGGCCTCTGGTCAACGTAAAGCGCGAGGCGGGAGCCGCGCGCGCCAGCGCTATTGCAATGTGCGTAGAATCCGCGGCGAACTCCGGGCCACATGCTACGCATGCGGCGACAGAGCCGGCAGCGCCCTCACCCACTTGCGCATGAAGGACATTCGACAACGTGCAGCGACGATTGAGTGCCGGACGTTCATCCAGCGCGCGGACGCACCGCGGTTCCGCACATCCACGCACTGTGGGAATCCCGGAGTGGGCCAGCAGTCTGACTGCCTGCAACACCCGCCCGCAGGTTTTCGATGCATATAGGTATGGGTTTGCAATTCCGGCGCTGCTGACCGGATAAAAACAGATTGCCTTTTGCCGCGAATAAAGCGACAATTGCAAATTCCTAAGGGCTTGTAATCAAATGCTTTTAAAGCCCAGGCCGCACACCCTGACCATCTAGAGACTTCGCTGTATGTCCAACCTCGCCAGCCTCCCGCCGCTGACTGAGACGTCTCCGCAGCTTTCCGTTGATTGGTACTTTGATCCGCAGATACATGCGCTCGAACAGCGTCTGCTGTTTGAACAAGGCCCGGGATACGTGGGGCACGAACTGCTGGTGCCGGAGCAGGGTGATTTTCATGCATTGGAGTGGATGAGCAACGCGAAGATCCTGGTGCGCAACGAGCGCGGCGTGCAGCTCCTGAGCAACATCTGCCGCCACCGCCAGGCAACGCTGCTCGAAGGCCGCGGCCGCGCCAGAAACATCGTGTGCCCGCTGCACCGCTGGACCTACGGACTCGACGGCAAGCTGCTGGGCGCCCCGCATTTTCCCGCCAATCCGTGCCTCGATCTCGGCAGTTCCCCGCTGCAAAACTGGAATGGGCTGCTGTTCACGGGCCAGCGCAACGTTGCCCAGGATCTCGCCACACTGGACGCGCGAACCGATCTCGATTTCTCCGGCTACGTGCTGGACCGCGTGCAGACCGACGATTACCAGTGCAACTGGAAGACGTTCATCGAGGTCTACCTCGAGGATTATCACGTCGTGCCGTTCCATCCAGGGCTCGGAAATTTCGTCAGCATCGACGACCTGGATTGGCAGTTTGGCGAATGGTTTAGCGCTCAGACCTGCGGCATCAAGAAGGGGCTGATGCGCGCCGGCACACCGGTATACGAGAAGTGGCACGAAGTATTGCTGCGCTATGACAATGGGCAGCTACCCCGGCATGGAGCGATCTGGCTTACCTATTATCCTAACGTCATGGTCGAATGGTATCCGCATGTGCTGGTAGTCAGCACGATCGTGCCGCGCGGGCCGCTCGCCTGCAGCAACGTGGTCGAGTTCTATTATCCCGAGGACATCGCACTGTTCGAACGCGAGTTCGTCGGCGCACAACAAGCCGCGTATCAGGAAACAGCAGTCGAAGACTTTGAAATCTGCAGGCGCATGACCGAAGGCCGCCACGCCTTGTACCTGCAGGGCATCAACGAAAGCGGCCCTTACCAATCGCCGATGGAAGACGGCATGCGCCACTTCCACGAGTTCCTGCGCCGCCAGCTCGCGCCCGGACTTCGCTGACTCGCGAGCCGCGCGCCTGACCGGATGCGGCTCAGAGCGCGCGCCACCAGATGCAGATTAGAGCCGGATGACTTTCCATGCCGGCATCAAATAACGCCGATGCCGATGCAGCAAGACGCCGCGAATTACGCGACGCTCGCCTCTTCCTCGCTGAACACAAGCCGCACCTGCTCTTTGCTGTCCATGTCCACGGTCACCTTGCCGCCGTTCGCAAGGCGCCCGAACAGCAGCTGGTCGGCAAGCGCGGAGCGTATCGTGTCCTGAATGAGGCGCGCCATCGGCCGCGCCCCCATCAGCGGATCGAAGCCTTTCTTCGCCAGGTAGGCCTTGAGCGCGGCGGTGAAGATCACTTCGACTTTCTTCTCGTGCAGCTGCTCTTCGAGCTGCATCAGGAACTTGTCGACCACGCGCATGATGATGTCATGATCGAGTGAGGCGAACGAAATGATCGCATCCAGGCGATTGCGGAATTCAGGCGAGAACGTGCGCTTGATCTCGGCCAGCTCGTCGCCGCTCTGCATGGCGGTGGTAAAACCGATCGTGCTCTTGGACAGCTCCGCGGCGCCGGCATTGGTCGTCATGATGATCATGACATTGCGGAAATCGGCCTTGCGCCCGTTGTTGTCGGTGAGCGTGCCGTGGTCCATCACCTGCAGCAGTATGTTGTAGACGTCAGGATGCGCTTTCTCGATCTCGTCGAGCAACAGCACCGAATATGGATGCTTGGTGACCGCCTCGGTCAGCAGCCCGCCCTGGTCGAATCCGACGTAGCCAGGCGGCGCGCCGATCAGGCGCGACACCGCGTGGCGCTCCATATATTCCGACATGTCGAAGCGGATGAGCTCCACGCCCAGCACGTAAGCCAGCTGGCGCGCGACTTCCGTCTTGCCGACGCCGGTCGGGCCGGAGAAGAGAAACGATCCGATCGGTTTGGTCGGGTGCCCCAGACCGCTGCGCGCCATCTTGATGGAGGAGGCAAGCGCGTCGATGGCCTTGTCCTGGCCGAACACCACCGCCTTCAGGTCGCGGTCCAGATTGCGCAGCGAC
>CAIVHG010000045.1 GCA_903905655.1 uncultured beta proteobacterium
GCACGCGGTGATCACCGGTCACACCCGCAGCGGGCGCGACAACCGCATATTTCAGTTTGTGTCGCTTGGCGAGGTGCCGCAGGACAAGAAATACGCGGGCGAGCCCACCCAGCTCGAAATCGGCGACCGCAATACGATCCGCGAGTTCTGCACCTTCAACTGCGGCACCGTGCAGGACGCCGGAGTGACGCGCCTAGGTGACGACAACTGGATCATGGCTTATGTGCATCTGGCACATGATTGTCAGATCGGCAGCCACACGATATTCGCCAACAACACCCAGCTCGCCGGCCACGTGCACATCGGCGATTACGCGATCCTGGGCGGCTTCACCGGCGTGCATCAGTTCTGTCGCGTGGGCGCGCACAGCATCACCAGCATCGGCGCCGTTGTGCTGCAGGACGTCCCTCCGTTCGTGACGGCCGCTGGCGATACCGCACGCCCGCACGGCATCAATGCGGAAGGCCTGAAGCGCCGCGGTTATAGCGCCGAGGCCATACAGAACATCAAGCGCGCCTACAAGACTCTCTACAAGTCCGGATTGGGCCTGGAAGACGCACGGCGCGAAATCACGGAGCAGGCGCGCACCTGCGTTGAGCTGCAGCCGCTCGTCGATTTTCTGATTCACGGCACGCGTGGCATCATTCGCTGAGCAGGCAGCGCGTCCGCTCACCATCGGAATCGTTGCGGGCGAAGCTTCCGGCGATCTGCTGGGCAGCCAGTTGATATTCGCGCTGCGTACGTTGCTGCCGGGGCTGCGCTTCACCGGCATCGGCGGGCCACGCATGGCGGCTGCCGGCATGGAAGTGCTGTTTCCAATGGAAAAGCTCGCCGTGCGCGGCTATGCCGAGGTGCTGCGCCAATTGCCGGAGATTCTCGGCATCCGCCGTGCGCTCTACCGGCATTTCAGAAGCGAGCCGCCGGCGCTGTTCATCGGCGTCGACGCGCCGGATTTCAACCTCGCGCTGGAAACGCGGCTCAAGGCGCGGGGCATACCCACCGTGCATTATGTGAGTCCCGCGATCTGGATGTGGCGCCGCGAGCGCATGCGCAAGATCAAGCGCGCGGTAAACAAGATGCTCGCCCTTTTTCCCTTCGAGGAAGCGCTTTACCGCGACGCCGGCGTCGACGTGGAGTTCGTCGGGCACCCGCTTGCCGATATGCTCGACCAGGTGCCCGGGCGCGATGCCGCCCGCGAGCAGCTCAAGGTGCGCATGGCTGGACCGGTCATCGCATTGCTGCCAGGCAGCCGCCAGAGCGAGCTCAAGCACATGGGGCGGCTGTTCATCGAAACCGCGCGGCGCCTGTATGCGTTGTTGCCGCAAGCCGTGTTTCTGGTGCCCATCCAGTCGCGCGAGACGCGCCTCATGTTCGAAACCGAACTCTATCGCGAAGAGGGCACGGAATTGCCGCTCACTGTGCTGTTTGGGCATGCGCACGAGGCGATGGCAGCTGCGGATGTCGTGCTGGTGACCTCGGGTACTGCAACGCTGGAAGCGGCACTGCTCGGCAAGCCGATGGTGATCACCTACAAGATGCCGGGTGCGAGTTACTGGCTGCTCAAGGGCAAGGGCTATCTTCCGTATTACGGATTGCCAAATATACTCGCGGGCGAGTTCGTGGTGCCCGAGATCATCCAGGACGATGCGACGCCGGAGAATCTCAGCCGCGCGCTGTTCAACCTGCTCACCGATGACACGGTGCGCGGCCGCATCGCGCGCAAGTTCGCCGCACTTAACGCGAGCTTCAAGCGCGGAGCGGCATTGCACGCGGCGCGCTCGATCCTGCCGCTGCTTGCGCGGAGGGAGGCGGGGCGGTGACGGCGCATGATATTCTGCGCTGTGGTGTAGACGAGGCGGGGCGCGGACCGCTCGCCGGGCCGGTCTACGCGGCGGCGGTAATACTGGGCGCGGATCACGGCATTCAGGGATTGGACGATTCGAAAAAGCTCAGCCCGGCGCTGCGTGAAACGCTCAAGCTGCAGATAAAGCGACGGGCGCTCGCGTGGGCCATCAGCGCAGCTTCGGTCGAGGAAATCGACGCCCTCAATATCCTGCAGGCGACGCTGCTCGCCATGCGGCGCGCGGTGGAAAAGCTGCGTTTGGCGCCGGGCGAGGTGCTGGTTGACGGCACGCATTGCCCGAAAATTCAGGTGCCAGTGCGGGCCATCATCAGGGGCGACAGCACTGTGGCCGAGATCTCTGCCGCCTCGATCCTCGCCAAGACTGCGCGCGACGCATTGATGCGCAGGCTGGATCGCGCCTATCCTCAGTACGGCTTCAGCCGCCACAAGGGCTATGGGACCAGGCAGCATTTGATCGCGTTGCAGAACCACGGAGTTTCACCGGTTCATCGCAGGAGCTTCGAGCCTGTGCGTTCCATGTTGGAGAAGCGTTAGTTTTCAGGCAGTGGTCGCCGGCTCGAGGGGGCGCACTCAGTCGAATTCGGCGAGCAGTTTCTTCAGTTCCTGCGTTTCGCGTTTGACGGAGATTAGCTTCCGGCGCACGGCGCATTGGCGCTTGAGCTTGCGATAGAACGCCGCATCAGACTCAGCGCGCCACAGCAGTCGTGCGAGCGCGCTTTCATCCCCCAGCGGGTAATAGCCGGCATAATCGCGGCCCAGCATCCCGACATTGCCGGGAATCCTTGAGGCGATCACCGGCACGCGCGCGTTGAGCGCTTCGCTCACGACGTTCGCGCCGCCTTCCATGCGCGAGCTGATCACCATCACCCGTGCACGCGCGAGCAATCGCAGCGCGCTGCCATGGGGGCGCTCTCCCCACCAGTGATAACGCGGTTCGCGGCGCATCAACCTGCGTGCTACCGCCGCAAAATCCGCTCCGATCGCGCCGCCGATATGAGTGAGCCGGATGCGGCTAGCCGCCGGTAAATGAGCAAGCGCGACAGCAGTGCGAAAAGGATCTTTTTCATCGCGCAGATGGCCGCTGACGCACACTTCGAAACACGATTTGAGCGGCGTCGCGTGCGTTATAGGCGGCGTGGACTGGTAGATCACGCGCGTCTTGGCGCGCAGGCGCGGCGCGAGCTCGGCAAGCCCCTGCTCCTGCAGTACGATCATGCGTTGAGCGATTGCCAGGGAATGCTGTGCATCAGCGTTGTCATGGATATCTCGGTAGAGATCGGTGCCGGTCAGCGCGAGCACCAGAGGCCGTCCGGGATAAGCGAGCGCATAGCGGCTCATCGAATCGTGACTGCGCCGCGCATGCAATGCGAGCATCAGGTCCGCGGGCTTGCCGTCCCAGCGCTGCTCAACGCGCACGTGATGGCCGAGCCCGCTCAGCAAATGCGCCCAGCGCTCGGCCGTATTGCGGTTACCGGAATGCGCAACCGGACGCGCCGGCGTGATGATGGCGATCTTCATGCGCATGCGATACGTTAGAATGACTTCATGGAGCACACCGCGCAGACTATAGCAGAGCCGTCGCTCGGGGGATTCACCACTGCGTCGACGGCGGCCGAGCTCGCTGCGCGGCTGCAGGCGGCGCGCGCCCGTACGCTTCTACTTGCCTCGGACCTGGACGAGCGGCAGCTGATGGGGCCGCGGCTCGCGATCGTCAATCCGCCGCTTTGGGAAATCGCGCACGTGGGCTGGTTTCAGGAACACTGGTGCCTGCGCTATCGCGCAGCCGGCGAACTCGCGCCTAGCTTGATCGCCGATGCCGATGCGCTCTACAACTCGGCGATCGCGGCGCACGACACGCGCTGGGAGCTGCCGCTCTTACCGCATCGATCCGTGCTGCGCTACCTAAAGGAGGTGCTGGAACAGGTGCTGGAAAAGCTCGCGCAGCAACCTGATGACGGCTGGCCGCGCTATTGCGCAGAGCTTGCTGCCTGCCATGAAGAGATGCATTGCGAAGCCTTTACCTATACCCGGCAGACGCTGGGCTATTCGGCGCCGCAGATATCCGCCCCAGTCCCTGCGACGAGTGGTCCATTATCCGGAGACGTCAGCATTCCGGGTGGCGAGTATCTGCTCGGTGCGAGCCCGGGGCCGGACTTCGTGTTCGACAACGAAAAGTGGATGCACCGCGTGCAGATCGAGCCTTTTAAGATTGCGCGCGCAGCGGTGAGCAAGGGCGAATACGCCGCATTCGTCGATGCCGGCGGCTATGAGGATTCCAGGTGGTGGAGCGCAGCAGGCTGGCAGTGGCGCTGTAAAGCCGAGGCTCATGCACCGGTGTATTGGCGCAGGGAGGGCGGAGCGTGGCTGGAGCGGCGCTTCGACACTTGGGCAGAGCTCGTTTTGCATGCCGCCATGATCCACGTGAACTGGCACGAAGCGCAGGCGTGGTGCGGCTGGGCCGGACGGCGCCTGCCGAGCGAGGCAGAATGGGAGCAGGCCGCCGCTACGAGTCGCGATGACCCGTCGGGTGCGCGCGTGAAGCGTCGGTATCCATGGGGCGATGCGCCGCCGGATGCCGCGCACGCTGCGCTCTACGACGCTGCGGACCGCGTGTGCGATACCTCATCGATGCCTGAGGGCGACAGCGCCTGGGGTTGCAGGCAGCTCATGGGCAACGTCTGGGAATGGACCGCGGACTGGTTTCAACCCTATCCCAGGTTCGTGCGCGACCCGTATGAAGCGTACTCGGAACCATGGTTCGGGAATCACAAGGTGCTGCGCGGCGGCTGTTACGCCACGAGCCCGGCGCTCATGCGCAATACCTGGCGCAACTTCTATATGCCAGAGCGGCGCGACGTGTGCGCCGGATTTCGCACCTGCGCGATCAACTAGGACAGCATTGCTGCGCACATGATCACTTCCAGCGAAAATTCGCATTTCAAACAGTTGCTGAAGCTGGTGCGCTCGGCGCGCGCCCGCAGAGAGGAGGGCGTATCCATACTCGACGGCGTGCATCTGCTGGGCGCATACCTTGCGACCTGCGGCGTGCCGCGCCAGGTAGTGGTCAGTCATTCCGGACTCGCTAACGCGGAAATCCAGGGGCTCATCGCAGCACTGGGCAGCGTGCAACCGCTGGTGTTCAGCGATAGCCTGTTTGGCCGCCTGTCGACCGTCGAGACGCCGACCGGCATTCTGGCTGCGGTGAGCACACCGCGTGCTGTGGGAGCGCCGGATCCGGCTGCGGCGTGCGTGGCGCTCGAGGACATACAGGATCCGGGAAATCTCGGGTCTATTCTGCGCTCGGCGGCCGCCGCCGGCATCCGGCAGGTGCTGCTCTCAAGGGGTTCGGTTCATGCGTGGTCGCCGCGCGTCCTGCGCGCTGGCATGGGCGCACACTTCATGCTGCAGATCTATGAGCAGTGCGAGCTCGAGCCTTTCCTGCGCGCCTACCACGGGCTAGTGGTCGCAACTGCGCACCCTGCGCAAACTTCGCTATTCGAGGTCGATCTCACGGGCAGCGTGGCGCTGGTGTTAGGCAATGAGGGCGCGGGATTGTCGCAGGGTCTGCTCGCTGCTGCCCATCAGGTAGCCGCCATCCCGATGGCGGGGAAAAGCGATTCGCTGAACGTGGCGGCAGCCGCAGCGGTTTGCCTGTTCGAGCGCAGGCGGCAGCTCTTGGCGCCGGTGCTTCGCTGAAAAGCAGCGCTGCAACGGCAGTCGGTAAACAGCGCTAATAGATTTTGCGCGTGAGCTTGGCTTCGTGCAGGATGGTGGTCGCCAACTCTTCGATCGATTTGCTGGTCACGTCCAGATAGGGAATGTTTTCCTGGCGCATCAACGCTTCGGCCTCGCGCACCTCGAACGCGCAGTTGGAAAGCGTCGCGTAACTGCTGCCGGGGCGGCGCTCGTTGCGTATCTGCTGCAGGCGCTCCGGTCCAATAGTGACCCCGTACAGCGTTTTGCGCAGACCGCGTATCTGCGCGGGCAGCCGCATGCTACTGAAGTCCTCTGGGACCAGCGGGTAATTCGCGGCCCGGATGCCGAACTGCATGGCCAGATACAGGCAGGTCGGCGTTTTGCCGCAGCGCGATACGCCGATCAGGATCACGTCAGCTTCCGCGAGCTCGCGCGTCGACGCTCCATCGTCATGGCGTAGCGCGAAGTTCACGGCTTCCATCCGCTGGTGGTAGTCGACGAAATCGATTGCGCTGTGCGAGCGCCCCACGGTATGCGACGCGGGCACCCCGAGTTCCTTTTCCATCGGCCGAATAAAGATGTCGAAGCAGTCGAGTATCAGCGCATTGGCAGTGTTGATGATGGTTGCCAGCTCGGCCTGCACGAGGGTGCTGAATACCAGCGGGCGCGTTCCATCCTGCGCCGCCTCGCGATTGATTTGCTCCACAGCGGCGCGCGCCTTTTCGACGGAGTCGACGAATGGCAGCGTGATTTCATTAAAATTCAATACATCCGAAAACTGGGTGACCAGGCTGTGCCCGAGCATCTGCGCCGTGATTGCCGTGCGATCAGAGACGAAGAAAGCCGAACGTTTTTGTGCCATAGTGGTGCCGATCGAATTCTTTAGCCGTAAAATGCGAGTTTAACAAATAGCGACTGGGGTCGTGGATGACTGATTCTCGTTATGTAGTGGCGCTGGAGCAGTTGGGCATGAATGATATCAGCCGTGTAGGCGGCAAGAATGCCGCGCTCGGCGAGATGATCAGCAATCTTGCGTCCTCCGGGATCCGCGTCCCATCCGGCTTTGCCACGACGGTCGAAGCGTATCACGAATTTCTGGCAAACAACGGGCTGGCTCATCGCATCGAACAGAGACTTGCGGGGCTTGCTCCTGACAGCGTCGCCGATCTCACCGCAGCTGGAACGGAGATTCGCGCCTGGATACTGACGCAGGAACTGCCGCCGCCGCTGGCGAGCGCCATCAGCGACGCCTATCGCGTGCTCGGACAAACGACCGACGGCGAGCTACTGGTGGCGGTGCGTTCGTCGGCGACCGCAGAGGACCTGCCGGATGCGTCATTCGCCGGGCAGCAGGAAACCTTTCTCAATATACACGGCATCGAGCACGTGCTCGATGCCGTGCGGCGCGTATACGCATCCCTCTACAACGATCGCGCGATTTCCTATCGTGTGCAC
>CAIVHG010000046.1 GCA_903905655.1 uncultured beta proteobacterium
GATCAGCTGACTGCCAACACCGGTTCGTATCGATGATCGTGCAGCCTCTAGCCGCCAAAAAATAGCGTTACATTGAGCCTATAATTCGGGAAGCGATAGAGTTCCCACATCCCAACTCGGCGAGGTAACGGTATGGCAGGGCTAAGACTTGTTGCAGCAACGTGTGCGATCGGCATAGCGGCCTCTGGAGCGGCCAGCGGCCAGGCCTTTCCCACGCATCCGATCCGCATCGTCGCATCGGCCGCCGGCGGCGGCAGTGATTTCATGACTCGCCTCATCGCGCAGGGCCTGTCGCCTGCACTCGGCCAAAGCGTGATCATCGACAACCGCGGCGGCGGCTCCATTCCCGGCGAAATCGTATCCAAGGCAGCCCCCGACGGCCACACCCTGCTCTACTACGGCAGCGCGTTCTGGCTGTCGCCGCTGATGCGCGATCACGTGCCATACGACGTCGCACGCGACTTTGCGCCGATCTCGCTGATCATCAGCGCGCCTTCCATGTTGGTGGCGCATCCATCGCTGCCGGTCTCTTCCGCTAAAGAGCTGATCGCGCTCGCCAAGGCGAAGCCCGGCGCGCTGAACTACGGCTCCGCGTCGGCCGGCGCCAGCAACCACCTGGCGGCGGAGTTGTTCAAGAACATGGCGGGCGTCGACATCGTGCGCGTCCCGCATCGCGGCAGCGGGCCGGCCATCATTTCGCTGCTCGGCAACCAGGTGCAGATCTTGTTTGGCGCCATCGGCGGCGTCGCGCCCCATGTAAAGCAGGGCCGCCTCAAGGCGCTCGGCATCACCAGCGCCGAGCGCACGCCGCAGTTTCCCGATCTGCCCACCATTGCGTCCACCGGGCTGCCGGGCTACGAGTTCACCTCGATCTGGGGGTTGTTCGCGCCGGCCAAGACCCCGCGCCCGGTCATCGATCGGCTTTATAGGGAAATCGCGAAGGTGCTCAACGCCCCCGAGGTCAAGGAAAAGGCGACCGCTGCCGGCGACGATATCATCGCGAGTTCGCCTGAGCAGTTCGCGGCCGCCGTGAAATCGGATATCGTGCGCCTGGGCAAGGTGATCAAGGACGCGCACATACGCGAGGAATAATAGATTGATCGGCAGCGACTTCTGAAATCCGGCTGCTTATAACCACAAGGAAGTGGAAAGATGATGCAACGCAATTTCGTATTCCGCCATCGTATAACCGTATGCGCTGCAGCGCTGGCGGCCACGCTTGGCGCAGCAACGGCGGGAGCACAGACTTATCCGACGCGCCCCGTGCACCTGGTTGCATCCGAGGCCGGCGGCGGCGGCGACATCATCGCGCGCGTCATCGGGCAGGGCCTGACCCCGAGGCTCGGCCAGCAGGTGGTCGTGGATAACCGGGGAGGCGGCGTGATCGCGGGTGACCTCGTCGCGAAAGCGGCCCCCGATGGATATACGCTGCTCATCTACGGCGATACGCTGTGGCTGCTGCCGCTGATGCGCGCCCGCGTGCCGTACGATGTGGTGAAGGACTTCGCGCCGATCACCATCACTTCGCGCGCCATCGCCGTTCTGGTGGTGCACCCCTCGCTGCCGGTGAAGTCGGTGAAAGAGTTGATCGCGCTCGCCAAGTCGAAGCCCGGCCAGCTCAACTTCAGCTCGGCTGCCGCCGGCTCGACCAATCACCTCGCCGCCGAACTCTTTAAATCCATGGCGAACGTCAATATCGTGCGCATCCCCTTCAAGGGCTCGCCATCGGCGCAGAACGCAGTGATGACCGGCGAGACGCACATGATGTTTCCTCTGATTGCGACCGCCATGCCGCAGATACAAGCGGGACGGCTCAAAGCGCTGGCCGTCACCAGCCTGCAGCCGACTGCGCTCGCGCCGGGCCTGCCCACCATGGCTGCTTCCGGCCTGCCGGGCTTCGAAGCCGTCGGCAACTACGGCCTGTTCGCGCCGACCGGAACGCCGCAAGCGATCATCACCCGCCTGAACCAGGAAACCAATTCCGTGTTAAGCCGCACCGAGGTCAAGGAACGCTTCTTCACGCTGGGGCTGGAAGCGGTGGGCACCACGCCGGAGGAACTGACGAGCACCATCAAGCGCGGACTGACAGCGATGGGCAAGGTCATCAAGGACGCCGGCATCCGCGACGAATAATGCTCTGCGCGCATCGCGCACGATCTGAGCCGGTCGCTCACATCATGTGAGCGAGGGACTACAACTGAATTCCCGTTGGCGCTGACTCCACGTACGCGGTATATTATCCAGTTGCAACGCGCCTGCACATTTACAACTCACAACGACGCCGCGCCTCCTGCATAGCATCGCAGGCGCTGCTCATGAAAGAACCACATGCCCACCCGCTTAGTTGACATACATCCGCACATCATTTCTCCAGATACCGTCCGTTATCCGATCACGCCGCTCGGCGGCAAGCGCTCGGGCTGGTCCAGCGAGCGGCCCATCACCTTCGAACAACTCGTCACCGCGATGGACGAGGCCGGCGTGGCGAAGGCCGCGATTGTCCACTCCTCGACCACCTACGGCTTCAACAATGCATACCTCGCCGACGTCCTCGCCGCGGACCAGAGCGGGCGCTTTACCGGCGTGTTCACCATCGATGTGATGGCCGCCGATGCGCCCGCGAAAATGCGCGACTGCTTCAGCAAGAAAATGACCGGGATGCGCATCTATTCCGGCGGCAGCAACATCACGCTGGACTCGCGGCTCGACGATGCACGCTCGTTTCCGGCGTGGGAATGCGCGCAGGCGTTGGGAATTCCGGTGGCGATTTCGCTGTTTCCCGCAAAACTCGCCGAGCTGCTGGTGCTGATCAAGAGGTTTCCCAAGGTGAAAATCATCATCGACGGGCTATTCAAGGCGCCGATCGCGGAAGGCCCGCCCTACTCCGCCTGCGCCTACCTGTTCGACCTCGCGCAGTACGACAACGTCCATCTCAAGCTCGCGACCAACAACGTGCGCGCTTCACGCAAGGACAATGCGACGCCCGAAACTTTCTTCCCGCGGTTGGTAAAAGAGATAGGCGCGGCGCGCATCGCGTGGTGCTCGAACTATCCCGCTTCAAAGGGCACGCTCAAGGAAATCGTCGGCGAGGCGAAAGCAGCGCTGGCCTGCCTGTCTGCGGACGAGCAGGAATGGATATTTCACCGCACCGCGGAATCGCTGTATCCGGCGCTCGCCGGCTAGAGAATGTAGGGCGGGTAAGACCCGCCGTTACGCTGACGTTTGATATGGCGGGTGTGACCCGCCGTACCCCCTGCTGCTGTATTCGACGATCATTGCTCCTTGATGCCGAGGCCCTTGATCAGCTTGCCCATGCTCGCCATTTCGGATTTGATCGCAGCAGTAAACTCCTCGGGCGTGCTGCCGATCGCCTCCACGCCGGTATCAAGCATCTTCTTTTTCATCTCCGGCCTGTTGAGCGCCCGCACGATTTCGCGCTGCAGCTTATCGAGGATGGGCTTGGGCGTCTTGACGGGTGCAAATATGCCGGCATTCGACACCGCCTCGAATCCGGGCAGACCCGTAGCCGCAACCGTAGGCAGGCCCGGAGCAAGCTCTGACGGCTGCAACGAGGTGACCGCCAACGCATGCAGCTTGCCTGTTTTCATTTGCGGCACTACGGACCCGGTCACGGCAAACATGAGATGCACCTGGCCCGCCATCAGGTCGATCAGCGCGGGTCCCGCGCCCTTGTAGGCAATCCGCTCCACCTTGACCCCTGCCATGGACTTGAAGAGCTCCGCGGTCAGATGGTTTACGGCACCGGTGGCGCCGGAAGCATAGTTCAGCACGCCGGGCTTGGCTTTGGCGAGCGCGATCAGATCACGCACGGACTTTACGGGCAAGGAGGGGTGCACGACCAGTATGAGCGGCGATCTCGTCGTCAGCGTGATGGTTGCGAAATCGCGGATCGGATCATAAGGTGTCTGTGCCTGTATGAACTGCCCGATCCACAATGAGCTTCCTGAATAAAGCAGCGTGTAGCCGTCCGGGGCCGCCTGTGCCACAACTTGTCCCGGAATAACGCCCGGCGGACGGTTATCCACGATCATGGGCTGGCCCAGCGGCCCCGTGATCGCCTGCGCGATCTCGCGCGACGCGATATCGAAGGAGTTGCCTATGCCCGGCGTGATAATGCGGACCGGCTTGGTCGGATAATCCTGAGCATAGACTGAACTGACCGCCAGGCTGAGTGCCAGAACGGGAAACGTGCGCTGTGCAAACCGCGATCTCAACATACATCCTCCACTGAACCAACAACCGAGCTGCGCTCTGTGCCACGCGGGATACAGCCCGCTCAACGAATTAACTTTCAGACAACGTCAGATTATCGCGCTTTCAGCATTTCTATTCCACATCGGGATAGGGGGCGGTCAAGAATGACCGCTCCC
>CAIVHG010000047.1 GCA_903905655.1 uncultured beta proteobacterium
AAAAACACCATGGATTTCGTGCTCTACGAGGGGCGCGCCCAGGTCACGGCGAGCGCCCAGACCGTGATGCAGGAGATCGTCGATCGCTACAAGACCGGGATCAGCATCAGCAAAGTGACGATGCAGAACGCGCAACCACCCGAGCAGGTGCAGGCGGCGTTTGACGATGCGGTGAAGGCGGGCCAGGACCGCGAGCGCCAGAAGAACGAGGGCCAGGGCTACGCCAACGACGTGATCCCGCGGGCGCGCGGCGCCGCTGCGCGGCTCAAGCAGGAAGCGGAAGGGTACCGGCAGCGCGTCATCGAACGTGCCAACGGCGACGCCAGCCGCTTCCAGCAGATCGTCTCCGAATACAACAAGGCGCCCGCCGTCACGCGTGAGCGCCTGTATCTGGACGCCATGCAGGAAATCCTCGGCAATTCCAGCAAGGTGGTCGTCGATCAGAAGAGCGGCAGCAATCTGCTCTATTTGCCGCTCGACAAGCTCATGAGGATGACGACGCCCGGCGCGGACGGCGATGTTAAGCCGGCGGAGGCTGCAGCAACCCCCAGTCCAAGCCCGAGTCCGAGTGTGACCCCGGAGCCTTTGCCTTCGGCATCGCGTTCGCGTGACGCGCTGCGCAGCCGTGAACGGGAGCCACGCTGATGAAACATAACCTTGTGGTTGCCACCGTCGTCGCGTTCGTCGCACTGATCGTGCTTGCGCTGTCGCTGTTCGTGGTCGATCAGCGCCAGAACGCGATCGTGTTCCAGTTCGGCGGCATCGTCAGCGTCAAGCGTGAACCGGGCCTTTATTTCAAGATACCGTTCGTGCAGAACGTGCGCTATTTCGACAGCCGGGTGCTCACCATCGAGACGCCTGAGCCCGAGCGCTTCCTGACCTCGGAAAAGAAGAACGTGCTGGTCGATTTCTTCGTCAAATGGCGCATCGCGGATGTAGGCAAGTACTATACGAGCGTGCGCGGCGAGGAATCGCAGGCTGAAACGCGGCTGCTGCAGACCATCAACGGCGGCCTGCGCGCGGAATTCGGTAACCGCACGGTGCACGACGTGGTGTCCGGCGAGCGCGACAAGATCATGGAGTTGATGCGCCAGAAGGCCAATGAGGATGCGCGCACCATCGGCGTCGAGGTGCTCGACGTGCGTTTGAAGCGCGTCGATTTGCCGCAGGAGGTGAGTGAGTCCGTGTACCGCCGCATGGACGCGGAACGCAAGCGCGTCGCCAATGAACTGCGTTCGACGGGCGGTGCGGAGTCCGAGTCGATCCGCGCCGATGCCGACAAGCAGCGCGAGGTGATACTCGCCGAAGCCTACCGCGATGCCCAGCGCGTGAAGGGCGAGGGCGATGCCAAGGCGACTGCGACCTATACGCGCGCTTATAGCCAGAATGCGGAGTTCTACGCGTTTTACCGCAGCCTGGAGGCCTACCGGCAGAGCTTCAAGAACAAGAGCGACGTGCTGATCCTCGAGCCGAATTCGGAGTTTTTCAAATACTTCAAGAACAGCAAACCCGCCAAGTAACCGGCAGGGCAGGCGCGACGAGCAATGGGCGACTTACTGCTACCTGCACTGGGACTGCTGCTCGTGATCGAAGGGCTGTTGCCGTTCCTGCTCCCCGGCCACTGGCGTACGACGTTTCGCCGCCTGACGGAGTTGTCCGATGGACAGCTGAGGTTCGTCGGGTTGGCTTCGATGCTCGCCGGGGTGCTGCTCTTTTACCTTGCTACCTAGCAGGCTCAGCACGCGCTGCTCCCCCGCACATGATTCAGACCACGATATGATTACTTTCATCCGTCATGCGTAACTGGCTGCTACCCGAGCACATCGAGGACATACTCCCCGCGGAGGCTGCGCGCATCGAGGCGCTGCGGCGGGCGATGCTCGACCTGTTCCGTGTGCATGGCTACCAGTTGGTCGTGCCGCCGCTGCTGGAATACGTGGAATCGCTGCTTACGGGCACCGGCCACGACCTGGATCTCAGGACCTTCAAGCTTGTCGATCAACTGTCTGGCCGCACGCTGGGCGTGCGCG
>CAIVHG010000048.1 GCA_903905655.1 uncultured beta proteobacterium
AGTGCTGCTGGTATCTGCGGCAGCATCACTGCCGCCGTGGCAATCTTCGTCTTGCGTGACATACATGCTCCTAATAAACATCATGTTATGCCACACACACGAAAATTCTGACAGGCCCGTGCGGACCGAGAAACGGATTAATTTGCAACCAAACACTTGACTCCGGAATAATCATAGAAGAGCGGGTCACACCCGCCATGTCTTGGTCTTCCTCCCTAAGCGTGATTGCCGACGAAACCACGCGCTGACTCGATTTACGGTTTGTTCAACTCGAAGGCCTGCGCGATGAGTTCGTAAGAGCGGCGGCGCGCTGCCGGCTCATGGGTCCAGGTCAACACCACCAGTTCGTCGAGGTCTAACTGTTGCGCGAGCTCCTTGAGACGCGCCGCCACCTGCTCCGCGGTGCCGACGATCGCCTTGGGGCGCCTTTTCTCTGCGATCGCCGCCTCTTGCGCGTTATACGGGCGCGACGCGGCTTCCTCGGGCGATATCAGCGGCACACGGAGGTTGTATTCGCGATCGATAAGCGCGCGCTCGCGCGTGCGGTACTGATGCAGCGCCTCGGCTTCGGTGTCGGCCGCCAGCGCCCACACGCAGATCGTCGCGAGCGGCTTGGGATAGCGTTCGCTCGGGCGATAGTTCTTGCGATAAAGCTCCAGCGCCTGCTCCACGCCGAATCCCTCGCTGAAAAAATATGCGAACGCGTACGGCAATCCGAAATAAGCGGCAAGCTGGGCGCCGTAGTCCGAGCTGCCGAGGATCCAGATCATGGGCGAGCTGTCGCCTTGCGGATAGGCGACGATCGAATGGAACGGATGCTCCTTCGGCAAGGGCATTCCAGACACCCAATGCTGCAGTTCCTGCACCTGCTTGGGAAACTCGTCCTGCACGTCGGGCGCGTATGGATTGAGGGCATGCGCCGTCAACCGGTCGGAGCCGGGAGCGCGCCCCAGCCCGAGGTCGATGCGACCCGGTGCGATCGACTCCAGGATACGAAACTGCTCGGCCACCTTGAGCGCGGAGTAATGCGGCAGCATGACGCCCGCGCTGCCGACGCGGATGCGCTTCGTGGTGGCTGCGATCGCAGCCATCAGCACCTCGGGCGCGGTGCCGACGATCGTCCCTCCGTTGTGGTGCTCGGAAACCCAATAGCGGTGATAACCGAGCGCCTCGCAATGCTGGGCCATTTCGATCGTTTCGCGTATCGCGGCGCCAGCGGGCCGTCCTTTGGAGGAAGTGGATTGATCCAGTACTGACAATTTCATGAGTTGGTTTCGCTCGGTTGAATGAAATTAGGTTGCCTATCCTGTTAGCGGGTGGGATCCGGCGTACAGAATGAGAACGTGTGATTATAGCAACTGAGGGCGGCGCCTACCCGGCCTGTTTAGGAGGCACGGCGCACGCACGCTGGCTGATTACCAGCAGCAGTAGCTTGCCAAAGGTTAGCAAATATGCGAACATGCTCCAGTAATGTACTCCATTGAATACTTTCATCCGCGAGTGCTCGCGGAGATCGAATCATGGCCTGCCGACCTGCTTGCAGACTACGCGAGGATCGCCGAACTACTGATGGAACACGGCCCGATGCTCCGGCTTCCGCATTCGCGTGCGTTTGGGGGCGGCTTGTTTGAGCTCCGCCCCAGAGGCAAAGCTGGAATTGGACGGACATTTTATTGCTTTCGCATTGGTCAACGCGTCGTCGTGTTGCATGCATTTATCAAGAAGTCCCAGCAAACTCCAGAGCGCGAGCTAAACATCGCCCGCAAACGTATGAAAGAGGTGCTCCATGGCTGAAATCAAGTACAAACCCGTCAAACATGATCACAACGCCTTTCTCAAGAAGGCAAGCAAGCGCCGCGGATTCCAGACTGCATATCAAGCGCTCGCGGTCGAATACGCGGTCGCAAACGAAATGCTGGCTGCACGTTCACGTGCAGGTCTTACGCAGGAGGCCGTGGCCACACGTATGGGCACGACCAAGAGCACGGTTTCACGGCTCGAATCAGCGGGCAAGCATGCGCCCTCGCTCACCTCGCTGAAGAGATATGCCAAAGCCGTAGGGTGCAAGGTCGAGATCCGGCTGGTGCCACAGCGGCAGGACTGAAGCAACACTTACTTGCCCCATCGGAGCCTTTTTGATTTTCGAGTTCATCGAAGACACGACGTTGATCGTCCTTACCGTCGCCTGCCTTTATTTTGCGCTCGGCGCGTATACGCGCCGCACGCAACCGGCGTGGTCCGCGCCACTGGAGAAACGCCGGCTTGCAGTTCTGTTAACGCTCCTCCTCGCAGTGTCCGCGATCAAGGTGAGCGAAGACGTGCTGGGCGGAGAATCGGGGCCGATCGACACGGCCATCCTGGTGTTCATACGCAATCACGTTCCGCGCGCACTGACCGGGTTCTTCGAAGCGATCACGGTTACCGGGTCGTTAAGCGTCCTGTTGCCGCTCGCGGCAGCGGCGACCATTGCCTTGGTGTACGCGAAGCGCCGCTATGAAGCGCAGTTGTTTGCAGCCTCGATGATCATTGGTGCGGCCATGGTTTACCTCATCAAGACGGCGGTCGGCCGGGCGCGGCCGGCACTGTGGGAAACGGATTGGTATTGGGGTTCCAGCTTTCCCAGTGGCCACACGCTGATAGTCACGGCCTTCGCCACCGCCGCCGTCGTTTGCCTCAACCGGATTTGGCCCGCGGCGTACAAGGCTGCGCTGTGGACAGCGCTCGTGTGGATATTTCTCGTCGGCATGTCACGTTTGGTATTGGGCGTGCATTGGCCAACCGACGTCCTGGTCGCCGCCTGCATCGGAGCATTTCTGCCGCTCGCCATGGGCGTGGTGCTCGATTTGCGTCGCACCTGACTTTACGTGGGACGAGCGGAAACCCGCTCACCGCTCCGCCCTGCTGCCGCTGAGCACGATACCGATGATCCAGCCGATCACGCCGCCGAGCACTGCGCCGAGCAAGGTGAACGCGACTACCGACACCAACAGCGTCTGGCCTCCGACGTCGAACAGCAGCACCAGCAGGCCGCAGATCACGCCACCGGAAACGGCGCCGGTATTCATGGCCCTCAACCTGACATCGCGCCCCGGATCGTGCCGCTCCAGCCAGCGATATTCTGAGCCCGGACGAAACAGCGCCTGATACGAGTACCACGCGATGCTCGCCAGCAGCAGCGCTTCCCACACGTCCTTGAGATCCCAGTCAAAATCGCGGCCGGCCAGCTTGTAGGGCAGCACGAACAGCAGCATGATCAGAGAACCGCCGAACAGCAGCAGCAGGAACGAGCGCTTGATGGCGACCATGCGCCAGTCGGTGGAAGCGGGCTCCGGCGCGCGCGCCCGCACCGCAGCCGAACCTTGCTCGCGTTCCCGGCGCACCGACGCATTGTATTCCTTGCGGCGCCGCGGGTCCGACAGCACCGCGTAGGCATCGTTGATCTCGCGGATGATCAATTCCGCCTGCGCCCGGTTTTCAGGATTCTTGTCAGGGTGCCATTTCTGCGAGAGATAGCGATAAGCGCCCCTGATGACTTCCGGGCTCGCGGTCTCGGTAACCTCGAGGACTTCGTAGTGCGTGCGCATCGCGTCTATAAGACCAAATCCGGTCCGCCAATGCGCAACGTCAGCGCGATCTTCAACTCCGAAATCAGAATGCGAAGCGGTGCTGTCCGCCGTCCACGTGTATCACGTTGCCCGTGATATAGCGCGCGAGCGACGAAGCGAGAAACACCGCCAGATACGCGAGCTCCTGCGGCTCCCCGTAGCGGCCCATCGGAATCTCGCGCTCGGAAAATTTCTGCCGGTACTCCTCTGAGTACTTGCGCCGCGTCTGCTCGCTGAGGATTTGGCCAGGCGGGATGCTGTTGACCGTGATGCCGTACTTCCCCACTTCGCGCGACAGCCCCTTGGCAAATCCGTGCACGGCAACTTTCGCCGGCGTGGTGCCGTTCATGTGATCGGGCTCAGCCTTGCCGCTGACGTTGATGATGCGCCCCCATTTGTGCTTGATCATGTCGGGCACCACGGCGAGCGTGAGCCGCCGCACCTGAGTGAAGTTGAACGTCATCGCCTCGATCCATGCATCGTCCTCCGCAGTGAGCCAGTCCTTCCTGCCGTCTCCGCCGCCCGCGGAATTGATCAGGATGTTGATCTGCCCCAGCCGTGCGATCGCTTCATCGGCGAGTTTTTTCGGCGCGGTCTTGTCCAGCAGATCCACGCCAATGATCTCCGGCCGGTGCCCGCCCGCGGCCACGATCTCCGCGGCCAGCTCTTCCAGCAAATTAGTCCGGCGCGCCGCGACGCAAACTCTGACGCCCTCGCGCGCCAGCTCTTTGGCGATGGCACGTCCGATGCCCGCGCTCGCGCCGGTCACCAGCGCAGTCTTTCCTTTCAACTCCAAATCCATGCTTCTTCCTCCAGGCTAATTCGATGAAGTATTCAATCCATTCGTCATTCAGTCGCACGCCGCAATCCAAAACACTCTTTAGCTACTGCGCCCTCGCCCTGAAAGGGAGAGGGCTGGGGTGAGGGTAAACGGCGCTGCAATTCTTTGCGCACCCCCCCCCTCACCCTACCCCTCTCCCCGGAAGAGCGAGGGAATTTGCTAATAGCCAGCTTATGAATCGTCCTGCATCGTACGGCTACTCCGCACGCACCCCAGCGTCCTTGATGATCTTCCCCAACCTCGACATCTCGGTCTTCAGCATCGCCGCCAGTTCCGCGGGCGTCGTGCCTGCGGTTTCGAGACCGGCATTGAAGAACCGTTCCTTCACTTCGGGCCGCAGGAGCACCTTGTTGGTCTCCTGGTTGAGCCGGGTGATGACCGCCTCCGGCGTCTTACCCGGCGCGAACATCGCATTGACCGAGGCCGCCTCATAGCCCGGCAGCCCGGTCGCATCCATGGTCGGCACGCCCGGCATGAGCGTCGACGGCTGCATGCTGGTCACGGCGAGCGCGCGCAGCTTGCCGGTCTTCATGTGAGGCGCCGCAGCGGTGGTCGTCGAAAACATGATCTGCACCTGCCCCGCGATCAGATCGATCAGCGCAGCAGCGTTGGCGCGATAGGGCACATGGATGATCTTGATCCCGGCCATGGAGTTGAAGAGCTCCCCGGCAAGGTGCGAGGAGGCTCCCAGACCGCTCGACGCGAAATTGAGCGCGCCCGGCCGCGCTTTCGCCAGCGCGATCAGATCCTTGACCGTCTTCACCGGCAGCGAGGGATGCACGACCAGCACGTTGGGCGAGCGGTTGGTGAGCGAGATCGGCGCGAAATCGCGCACCGGATCGTACGGCGTGCTTTCACGCATGAACGGCGTAAGCCACAGGGCGCTGCCGTAGAACAGCAGCGTGTAGCCATCGGGGGCGGAGCGCGCCACCGGCTCCGCTGCGGTCAACGCGCTGCCGCCGCGGTTTTCGACAATCACCTGCTGACCAAAGACTTCCGAGAGCCCCGCCGCGATCTGGCGCGCCGCGAAATCGACACCGCCTCCGGCCGCTGCGGTAATCATGCGAACCGGCTTGGTCGGATAATTTTGCGCGCCCGCGGGCAGCGCAGACAACGCGCACAGCACCACACTCGAAACCGCCACGACAGAATTGCGCATGACCAATGCTCCTCAGGTTATGCAGACATTGCAAGCGACGCCATGATAGCGCGATCACTACTCAGCGTGTAGACAGCGCCGCAGCCAAGCTACCGGTACTCAGAGTCTAAGCCGGCGACACCTTCCGGCGGGATCGGAATCCCGCCTACTCCAATGGCGGGTGTGACCCGCCCTACTCCCCATCTATACGCAGCCGTTGTAAGGCGCGCGGACGCGTTACTGGCGAAGCCAGCGGTTTGCGGGAAGCGCGCCTGTGCACTCGCTCCCGCCCCGTATCGCTTTGCGAACGCCGTGTCGCGAGTGCGGGTCACACCCACCATTGCAACATCCCCGATGCAGGGCGGGTCACACCCGCCATTCAGCAACCGCAACCGTGTCTACGCTCACACCGCGTTGCCCGCAGCGTGCCCCTCGGAGGTCGCCGCCAGCAGGTTGCGCGCCACCTTGCAGTCGCCGACCACGTGCACCTCGACGCCGGCGGCGAGCAGCGGCTCGCGCAGCCCATCCTCGGACGAGCGCGGCGTGGAATAGGCGAAGAAGGCGACGTCCCCAATCACGCCGGTCTCGCCGCTGTAGACATGCACGTATTCGAGCTCGGCTTCCTCGAAACGCTCGTCGCTCCATTTGATCTCGGTGAGCAACCGCACCTCGATGCCCTGTGCGCCAAAGCGCCGCTGTATAGCCTGACGGGTGACGAGCGGCGCCTCGCGCGCCAGCAGATCGCGTGGCGTGATCAGAATCACGCGATCGAACAGGGTGCGCAGAAACTCGGCCGCAGCATAGGTGCCTTCGGTATGATCCAGATCGTAGATCACCGCGGCGCCCTGCTGCCGCGTGCTGCGCCCGAGCAGCGGCGCCAGCGCGCTATAGAGATCCGGCGCCATGCCGGATTCCCGCATCTCTTTGGGCAGCCAGCGCGGCGCGACCATCTGCGCTCCCGCCGCGAGCACCACCGCGTCGGGCTTCAATGCGAGCACGTCGGATAAGCCGGCCTCGACGCCGAGCTCGAACTGCACGCCGGCGCGGTTCGCAGCCGCGAGCTGATAATCGTACGGGCTGCTGTAGGTCTCGCCTCCTGGCAGCAGCGCGCGCAGCCGCGCCTTGCCGCCGATTTCTCCGCTGCGGCTGAACACCGTCACGCTGTGGCCGCGGGCCGCGGCGATCCACGCCGCTTCCATGCCGGCGACGCCCGCGCCCACCACCACCACGCGCCGCTGCTTGTCCGCCTTCTTTGGCCAAAAATCCACTTCGTCGACTTTCGCCACGCGCGGATTGTTGTCGCACGCCTGCGGCCGGCCGGTGCTCCAGCAGCTGTTGCGCGACACGCAGTAGCGGATGTCGTGTGCGCGCCCCGCGGCAGCCTTGGAAAGCCATGCGGGATCGGCAATCAGCGAGCGCCCCACCGCGATGAGCTCGGCATCGCCGCTTGCAATGATGGCATCGGCTTCGGCCGGATCCGTGATGTAGCCCAGCGCCGCAATCGTCACGCCCGGCAGCGAGCGGCGCAGCTCGCGCAGCATCGGCATGTACGGGGCGCGCGGTCCGTAAGCGTCGGGGATGTGCATCTCGAGCGTGCGCGCGTGTCCGCCCTGACAAAACGAAAGAAAATCGACTTCGCCGGACGCCGTAAGCCGCACCGCGATGCGCGCCGCCTCCGCGGGATCGATGCTTCCCGCGATGCCGTCATCCCCGGGCAGCTTGAGCGCGATGATGAAATCCGGCGCGCACGCCGCGCGGATGGCGCTCACGATCTCGCTGACAAAGCGCGTGCGCCCTTCGAGGTCGCCGCCGTATGCATCCTCACGCACGTTGGACCAGCGCGAGAAGAACTGGTGGAACAAATGCCCGTGGCCGCACGACAGCTCGACGCCGGCGAAGCCGCAGCGCTGTATGCGCGCGGAGCTCTGCGCGAAGTTGTCGACGAGGCGCTTGATTTCATCGGCTGTGAGCGCGTGCGGCATGGAGCCGCTGATGTCGTCGGGCAGCGCGGAGGCGCTGATCGCGTGGAAACTGCGCCCTCCCACGTGGTGCCCGCGCCCCGGGTCCTGCACCTGCCCCAGCAAGCGGCAGTCGTGCGCTTCGACCGCCGCCGACCAGCGCTTGAGACCGTCGACGTTGTCATCGGTCCAGACCTTGACTCGCGACGGCCCGTGCTGGTGCGGCGCCATGTTCATCGGCTCGGTGACGATCAGCGCAGCGCTGCCGCGCGCGCGGTTGACGTGATACTGGATCAGGCGATCGGTCACCGTGCTGTTGTCCGTCAGGCGCGTCGTGATCGATGCGTGAATCACGCGGTTGCGCAGCCGCCGGCCGTGGTGCAGTGCGTACGGCGACAGCAACGACGGATAAAGGGAATCACTGCTCTTTACAGCTGCTGTCATTTACGTTCTCTCTACGCTAGTCGGCATCGATGCCCGCCGGCCTGGAAGCCATCTCACAAATAGCGAACGTAGGGCGGGCCACACCCGCCATTGCAGTCGTAGCATGGAACGCAGCGCTACCCATCACGATCCACATGGCGGGTGTGACCCGCCCTACCCAACTATTTTTGAGACCGCTCCCAATCACCCCGCCCGTATGCACGATAGAAGCGGATGCGGTGGACTCTTAAAAGAAAGAGAGGATACTACGAATCGCGGCTGCGTTTCCGCAACCGTGCTGCGGCGACTTCCGATCGAATCACTCCTTGCGCGCAGCGGCCTTCTGTTGCTCCCCCATGAACTGCAGGACCTCGGCGACGCAGCGCTCCGGCAGCGTGAGATTGACGTTCTGCCCGTAGCCTTCGAACGCCACCAACTTCGCGTGGGGCATGCGCTGCTGCATGGCTTTCACCGCGGCTTCCGCCGCAACCTTGCTCGTGGTCCCGGACAGGATCAGCGTCGGCGCCTCGATCTCCGGCAGGCGCGGCCACAGGTCGCGTTCGCCAAACAGGTTGCCGAGTTCCACTGCCAGATAGACCGGCGTGCGCGCCATCTGCTGGATGTACCATTCGCACAGGTCCGGAGATATCTTCGTCACGTCGACCCGATAGCCCAGTGTTCTGCGGCACCACTCGGCGACGCCGTATTTTTCGAGCGCGGCCCCACGGCTCGCTTCTCCGAGCGCGTAGCTGGTCTCGACGGCGGTGGCGCGCTTGAACGGCGTGTCGCACAGCGTGAGGCTCGCGATGCGCTCCGGAAACTCGAGCGCGGCGGTAAGCCCGACGATGCCGCCCGAGGATTCGCCGACCCAGTGCACGCGCTCGATGCCCAGCGCATCCATCAGGCCGATCGCGTCTTGCGCAAGCAACTCCAGCGATAACGCGCTGCCGGGCGGCGGCTTGGTGGTCTCCCCGCAGCCGCGCGCGTCGAATCTCAGCACCCGGTAGTCTTTCGCAAGCGGCGGCACCCATTGCTGCCAGAACAGCAGATTGCGCGCGTAGCCGTGATAGAGCAGGAAGGTCTCCGGCACATCGGAGCGCCACGGCGCGGTGTAATCGGCGAGCTCGTAGTGGACCGTGAGATCCCGGACCTTGATCTTTGAATATGACGGCTGCATTCCTCTCCCCCGCGCTGCGCCTCTAGTTACTCGTGTATGTTTGAATCCTTGATGACCTTGCCCCAGGTCGCGATCTCGGTCCTGATCGTTGCCGCAAACTGCTCGGGCGTGCCGGCGATCACCTCGCTGCCCGAACTCAGCAGCTTCTCTTTGACCTCCGGCCGGCGCAGCATGCGCACCGCTTCCTGATTGAGCCTCTCGATCACCGCATCCGGCGTCTTCGCCGGCGCAAACAGACCGATGATCGTCGCCGACTGATATCCCGGAACACCCGAGGCCGCGACCGTCGGCAGGTCCGGGAACAGTGGCGAAGGCTGCAGGTTCGCCACCGCGAGCGCCCGCAGCCGGCCCGATTTGATATGCGCGGACACCGAAGCTGCGGCATTGACGAAGGACACCTGCGCTTCGCCCGCAATCAGGGCATTGAGCGCCTGCGCGGGTCCTTTATAAGAGACGGCGACGATGTCGACGCCGGCCATCGCCTTGAACAGTTCTCCGGAGAGCTGCGAGGAGGAACCTGGAAACGAGGTCGCGTAATTGAGCGCGCCCGGCTTCGCCTTCGCCAGCGCGATCAGCTCTTTGACTGAGTGGGCCGGCACCGAAGGATGCACCCCGACGATCGTCGGGATGCTCATCGCCTGCGTGATCGGCGCGAAGTCCCGGACCGCATCCCACGGCACGTTGTTGGCGCGCAGCAGCGGCAGCAGCCACAGCGGCGGCCCGAAGGCGAGCAGCGTATAGCCATCGGGCGGCGCCTTGGCGAGCAGTTCCATCGACACCATGCCGCGATTCTCGACGATCATCGGCTGGCCGAGTGCCGCCGACATTCCCGGCGTGATGAGACGGATCATCAGATCATTGGCGCTTCCCGTCTCGGTAGTGAGCACGCGCACGGTCTTGACGGGATAGGGATCAGCTGCTAATGCGAGGCCGGCGCCGAACAGCGTTGTGAATCCGAGCAGCAACCGCAAGGCGGGAAAGATGAGCCGCATAAGGATATCCTCTTCAAGACGTACTGCAGCATCTTGGCAAAGATGCCTGACAACGTCAATGCCGCGTGAGAAATGCATGCGGCGCCAACCGCAATACGCGCGCCACGCAGAGAGCCGCGCCGTGCGCCATGCAATCTGCATTTGGGGCAGACCGCCTATTGCCTTGCGCAGGCGCGGTCGCCATAATCGGTCATGCAGGCCCAGGAGCGAAGTTGCACTGCTGTGTGGGCCCACCACGAACCGCACAAGGTCACGCCATGCGCACCGACAAGCTCGCACAACTGCAATTGCCCAAACGCTGCTTCGCAATGATCCTCGCCGGCGGGCGCGGCAGCCGTTTGAAGCAACTCACCGACCGGCGCGCCAAGCCGGCGGTTTTTTTCGGCGGCAAATTCCGCATCGTCGACTTCGCGCTCTCCAACTGCCTCAACTCAAACATCCGCCGCATCGGCATGGCCACGCAGTACAAGTCGCACAGCCTGCTGCGCCACCTGCAGCGCGGCTGGTCATTCATGAAGAGCGAGTTGAACGAGCACATCGACCTGCTGCCCGCGCAGCAACGCATCACCGAGGAGTCGTGGTACCGCGGCACCGCGGACGCGGTGTTTCAGAACCTCGACATCATCCGCGACGACCACCCGGAATACATCCTGATTCTCGCCGGCGACCACGTCTACAAGATGGATTACTCGAATATGCTCGCCTACCACGTCGAGAGCGGCGCGCAGTGCTCGGTGGCGTGCATCGAGGTCCCGTTAAAGGAAGCGAGCGCCTTCGGCGTGATGGCGGTCAATCCCTCGAACCGCATCACCTCCTTCGTTGAGAAGCCCGCCAATCCGCCACCCATGCCGGGCAAGCCCGGCTCCGCGCTGGCGAGCATGGGCATCTACGTCTTCAACGCGAAATATTTATACGATGCGCTCGTCCGCGATCTCGCCGATCCCAGCTCGAGCCACGATTTCGGCAAGGACATCATTCCGCGCGCGGTGAGCGAAGGAGTCGCCGCCGCGCATCCGTTCAACCTGAGCTGCGTCACCAGCGGCAACAGCGACGAACCTTACTGGCGCGACGTCGGAACCATCGACGCCTACTGGGAAGCCAACATCGATCTCACCTCCGTCGACCCGCAACTCGACATGTACGATATCAACTGGCCGATCTGGACCTACCAGGAGCAGCTCGCTCCCGCCAAGTTCGTGTTCAACCGCGACGGCCGGCGCGGCATGGCGGTCGACTCGCTGGTGTCCGGAGGCTGCATCATCTCCGGCTCGCACATCGAGCGTTCACTTATGTTCTCGCGCTGCCGCGTGCATTCCTACTGCGACATCGACCAGTCGGTGATACTGCCCGGCGTGACCATCGGCCGCAACAGCCGCCTCAAGCGCGTGGTCATCGATCGCGGCTGTCAGATCCCCGCAGGCACCGTGGTCGGCGAGGACTCAGCCGACGACGCCCGCCGCTTCGAGCGCACCGAGAACGGCATCACGCTCATCACGCAGGACATGCTCAACAGCGTCGCGCAGGGCGCACGCCCCTAGCAGCTCGCGGTCGGTCGTACCGCAATGGCGGGTGTGACCCGCCCTACAACAGCTACATCAATTGAATACCGCGGCGTAGGGCGGGTCACACCCGCCATTCATCAGCCGAATTACGCTCGCCGCTGATCACCGTATCTACGCTTGCTTTCTCTGAAACTACGGACTGCTTTAAATCCATCTCCTAGGACTGCGCCGCACCCTTCGCATCACTCTCACACACCACGCCCTGCTCCACCAGCCGCGCATAAGCCGCATCATCCACGCCGACCTCGGACAGCAGCGCGCGGTTGTGCTCGCCCAAGCGCGGCGCCGGCGTGCGAATCGAGCCCGGGGTTCCGCTCAGGCGCGGCACGACGTGGTGCATCGGAAACTCGCCCATGTCGGCATCCGGATAGTCCGCGATCAACTCGCGCTCGATCACGTGCGGGTCCTCGATGATCTGCGAGACGTCGTAGATCGGGCCGACCGTCACCTCGGCCTTTTCGAAGTACGCGACGTTCTCTTCCTGCGTGCGCTGCGCCACGAACGCACCGATGATGGCGTCGATCTCCTCGGCATGCTGCACCCGCAGGGCGTTGGTGCAGTAGCGCGGATCTTTGATGAGTTCAGGCCGGCCGACCGAAGCGAAGATCTTTTCCGCCGTGGTCTGCGTCGAGCCCGACAGGCAGACATAGCGCCCGTCCTTGCATTTATAGGCGTTGCGCGGCGCGGCGTTGGTCGAGCGGCTGCCGGTGCGCGGCTTCAGCTTTCCGGTGAGCCGGTAATTCGCCGCCTGCGGCCCGAGCACCGCCAGCAGCGGATCGAGCAGCGGCAGATCGATCACCTGACCGCTGCCGCCGTTGTGCTCCACTTCGCGCAGCGCGATCATCGTCGCCGTCGCGCCGTAGAGCCCCGCCACCGCATCGGCGAGATAGATCGGCGGCAGCACCGGCTCGCGATCGGCAAAGCCGTTGATCGCCGCGAACCCTGACATGCCTTCGATCAGCGTGCCCATGCCCGGCCGCCGCCGGTACGGCCCGTCCTGCCCGAAACCCGAGACGCGCACGATGATGAGGCTGGGATTTACCTTCAGCAGCTCCGCGGGCCCCAACCCCATCTCTTCCAGCACGCCGGGGCGAAAGCCCTCGACGAACACCGCCGCCGTCGACACCAGCTTCCTCAGGAGTTCACGCGCTTCCGGCTTCCTGAGTTCCAGGCACAGGCTCTTCTTGTTGCGCGCATAGATCTTCCAGGTCGTCGGCACGCCCTTGACCTGCCAGCCACGCAGCGTGTCGCCCGCGCGCGGCTCGACCTTGATCACCTCCGCGCCGAAATCGCCCAGGTACTGGGTGAGCGTGTTGCCGGCGACCAGCCGCGACAGATCGAGCACGCGCACGCCCTGCAGCGCGCCGCGTGCGCGCGGGTCGTAATCTTTTTTTGCCAGGGTCACTGTGTTGCTCCTGTCGTCATCGTCTAAATCTTCATGCGTATCAAGTCCGCAGTATACCGAATGCAGTCGCTTCCCTGAATGCAGCCTTCGATGCGTGTAAAATACTCGCCTGGTTGCGCCCGCCCGAGCGGCCGCGGCAACCATCGATTCAGCAATCGGGCCCTGGCAGTCCGGCAGCGGCTTCGATTTGCACACCAGACTAATTCAACAGGGAGCGAGCATGGCGCACGGCGAAGAGCATCAGACAGAGATCACGGACAACCCGTACAGCAAGCGCATCGCGCAGTTCGTCTCGGGGCTCACCTACGACAAAATTCCCGCGGAAGTGCGCCAGCGCATCAAGCTGCTGATCCTCGACTCGATCGGCTGTGGCATCTACGGCTCGCTCAAGGAGCACAGCCAGATCCTGATCAACGCCATCGCCGGCATCGACTCCAATGGAAGCTGCGGCATCTGGGGCACCAACAAGCGCGTGACCCCGCCGCACGCGGCACTCGTCAACGGCTCGCTGGTCCAGGGCTTCGAGATCGACGACATCCACCGCAAGGGCACGATGCACGTGGGCTCGACCACGCTGCCCGCGATCACCGCGATCGCCGAGATCCGCCCCGGCATGTCGGGCCAGCGCTTCCTCACCGCCGCCGTCGCCGGCTACGAGATCGGCCCGCGCGTCGGCATCTGCATGGGGCCCAACATGCTCGGCCAGGGCTGGCACACGGGTGCGGTGATCGGCGTCTACTCGAGCGCCGCCTCCTCGGCCGCCGCCCTCGGCCTCAACGAAGAGCAGACGCTCGACGCGATCGGCATCGGCGGCACGCAGGCCGCGGGCCTGATGGCTGCCCAGTACGGCTCCATGGTAAAGCGCATGCAGCACGGCCGCGCGGCGCAGAGCGGGCTCTACGGCGGGATCCTGGCGGAAGCCGGCTACACCGGCATCCGCAACGTGTTCGAAAGCAAATTCGGCGGCTTCTGCACCACCTTCTC
>CAIVHG010000049.1 GCA_903905655.1 uncultured beta proteobacterium
ATACACGCCCAGCGCCGCCGACCATCCGCAGCCCAGGGACTTGACCATCGCGCCCTGAGTTGCGCTTTCGAACGCCGCCGTGGGAATCAGGTTTGCGCAGATGCCGAGCGCCTGGTACATCTGCTCCGCATTGAGTCCGCGCAAGCGGCCGGCTGCAACGGTAGTGCCGAAGGCGCCGAGCATGGCGGGCGGGAACCAGCCGCGGAACATCAGCTGCGGATCTCCCAGCTCGATCGGATCTTTGGGCTGGTGCCCGAGCGCCCAGCCCAGCCGGATCAGCATCTCGTAGCCCAGTATCGTTGCGTCCATGACTTTGGCGCCGGAGGCGTTGAGCGCTTCTCCCTGCCCGAGCGCCGCAGGTACAACGACCGTTCCGGGATGCACGACGCCGCGCGCGATGCCTTCGGACAGATCTATGGAATGTATATATGAGGAATTGACGAGGACGGCGTTAAAGACGCTGTCGCGCCCGGCCTCGCGCACGATGGTTGCCTCGTTGCCCTTGCCCAGGGGGCTGCGCGTGCGGCCGATGATCACGCTGCTTCCTTCTTCCGCACCCAGGATGGCGCAGCCGATGTTGTCGAGTATGCAGTTCTTCGCCTGCTGTTTGACATCGGCCGGTATGGCGTCGTATTTCACCGAGGACACGAAGTCGCAGAGCTCGCGTATGGCTTTAGTCATTGCTCATATTCCCTTTAGGCAGTTCATTTGGAAATTCATCAAACTCAGGAGGCGGGAGCCCGCCCGTGGACAGCGATGTGTTTGGAATGTTAGCATAAAGCCCGATTGTTAGCACAAAGCCTCCTGGTCGATTGTGCATGAACTTCACAGAGACGAATGGTAGGCTGAATGCATTGATCAGCGATTAAGCCGACATCCGCGCCGGCGAGCAGTCGCCGCGTTTTCAGCAACGCACATGGTGCGCGCGCCAAGCAATCCGCAACACGATACGGGGATCTCCATGGACCAATACTCAGCGCCGGGCATAGCCGGAAAGTTTGCCGATTTTGCCATCAACCTGAAATATGAAGACCTTGCGCCCGAGGTCGTTGCCGCAGCCAAGAACGGCGTGCTCGACTTCATTGGCGTGACCCTGGTTGGCTCCAAAGAAGAGTCGAGCACGATCATGCGCGCTGCATGTGCCGCGGCTGATCAGCGCGGCAAGGCGACGCTGCTCGGCACGCGTGCGACGGCGAGCCTGACGGCGGCGGCGCTGGCCAACGGCTATGCCTCGCATGCGCTCGATTATGACGACGTGCAGCCGCTGGTCGGCACGCACCTGAGCGGCGCCATGCTCGCAGCGCTGCTGCCGCTGGCAGAGTCGCTGCACTTGTCGGGTAAAGCGCTGATCAACGCCTATGTCGCAGGATTTGAAGTCGGCGGGCGGCTCGGCGCGGTACGCCGCTGGGGCTATCACCTGCGCGATCACGGCGTGCATCCGACTGGCTTCGTGTGCCACTTCGCGGCGTTCGCAGCGGCCGGCCGGCTGCTCGAGCTAGACGCCTTGCAGATGCGGCGCGGTTTCGGCATCGTCGCCGGTTCTGCTTCCGGCCTCATGCGGTCTTTCGGCACCATGTGCAAGGGGCAGAACGCGGGCAATGCGGCGCAGAACGCACTGTTCGCCGCGCAACTCGCGAAGGGCGGATTTACCGGCCCGGAAGAAGTCTTCGACGGCGAAGCGAATGTCTTTACGCTGCACGGCGGGGAAACGGATCCAGAGGAACTGTTCCGCGATCTGGGCTCAAGCTATCTGATCACCGACAATACATTCAAGGGCTTTGCGTGCGCGGGCTGGCGCAATCCGATCATGGAATCGATGATCGCGATTGCCAGCGACCACAAGCTGAAGCCCGCGGACGTCGCGAAGATCGATTTGAATATCTGCCACCAGGTGAGCGGGCTGCCCAATTACACGCAGCCGAAAACCGGCCTCGAAGCCAAGTTCAGCGCCCAGTACGCGGCGGCCGTCGCATTCGCGGACAAAGGCGGAAGCGTTTCGCAGTTTTCCAATCAGCGTGTGCCGGACCCGGTATTGATCGAGCTCGGGCAGAAGGTGTCGCTCGAAACCGACCCCAGCCTAGAACTGAACCAGATCCGCGCGACCGTGCGCACCACGGATGGGCGGGAGTTCTCGCATTTTATCGAGATACCGAAAGGCAATCCGCGCAATCCGTTCAGCTGGAACGACCTCGAGAAGAAGTTTCGCTCCAATGCACGCGAGGTGCTCGGGGCGCGCAGCGTGAACAAGCTGGTTGCGTCGATTCGCGATCTCGATGGCGTTGCCGACGTCGCGGAACTCACCCGGCTGTGCCGTCCCGGCAGATAGTGCGTGTCCCTATCGGGTGATCATTGTCTGGCCACGCGATAATAGCGCGCTGCAGCAGGAGTAGGGCGGGTCACACCCGCCGCTGCGAAGCGTAACTAAAATAGCGATGAAATAGTGGTGGAATGGCGGGTGTAACCCGCCCTACATGGTTACAGCAGGCTGATCCGCCCTGAGGATGAGATTGCAACATACACTTGTGAGAACCTGAAATGTCAATCGCACGCGAACTCGCGCAACGCGTTTGCGCATTGCGCTATGAGGATCTTCCGCCGGCTGCGATCGAGCAGGCTGGCATCTGCATTCTCGACACCATCGGCATTACGCTGGCGGGCAGCCGCGAAGACACGGCGCTCATCGCCGGGCGTGCGCTGGGCAGCGGCAGTGGGCCCAGCCTGGTCTTCGGCCACCAGCGCCGGGTGAGCGCGCTCGATGCGGCCGTGCTCAATGGAACGGCCGCGCACGCGCTGGACTTCGATGACTCCAACAACCGGGCGGGAACGCATCCTTCGGCGCCCATCATGGCAGCGCTGTTTGCGATCGCGGATGAAATCGGATGCACTGGCCGGGATTTCATCACGGCCAGTGCCGCCGGCCATGAGGTTTCGGCAAGGCTCGGCATGGCCGTCAACTTTCATCATTACATCAAGGGCTGGCAGCCGGCGGCGACGATGGGCGCATTCGGCGCCGCCGCGGCCTGTGCGCGCGTGCTCGGGCTGAACGCGGAGCAGACTGCGGTTGCGATCGCCTGCGCCGCTTCGCTCGCCTCCGGCATCAAAGCCAATATCGGCACCATGATGAAACCCCAGCACATCGGGCACAACGCGAGAAACGGGCTCTACGCCGCGCTGCTGGCGCGCGAAGGTTATACGGCGAACACGGCGAGCATCTTCGAAGCCAAGCAGGGCTTCTTCAACGTCTATAACGGCGCGGGCAATTACGACGCGGCGAAAGTGCTGCAGGACTGGGGCAGCCCGCTCGAACTCGCATCCGGCATTTCCATCAAGAAGTATCCGTGCTGCGGCAGCACCCACGCCGCCATCGATGCGTTGCTGGCGCTGGTGCGCCAGCACGGCGTGAAAGCCGATCAGGTCACGCGCCTGGACGGGTGGGTCCATGCGCGGCGGCTGATACACACGGACCGTCCACAGCCCGCAACCTCGGTCGACGCGAAGTTCAGTTTGCAGTACTGCCTCGCGCGCGCGCTCACCGATGGCGGGATCATCATCGAGCACTTCGAGGGCGACGCCTACGGCGACCCGGCCATCCGGCGTTTGCTGCAGCGTATCCACGTAGCGCCCTACTCGGAAGAGCAGTTCGGGGACAATTCAGACGGCGCCGCAGTGAGATTGACGCTGGACAACGGCAGGGTGCTCGACATGAAGATCGACGATCGCACGCCGATTACACGCGAATCGCTCGAATGGAAATTCATGAACTGCGCAGCGCGTGCCTGCTCCAAAGCCGGCGCCGCGAAGGTGATGGCGCTGGTCGATGATTTGCCGCAGCTCGGCGATATCCGTCACTTGACGACTGAACTTGCAGCGGCTGTCGACTAATTGACTTGGAACCGACTGAAGTCCGCCCGCGGCACGCGTGCGCCAGGTTCAGCAAGCGTGGATAACTTTATCAGTGGCTGGCGGAATACGGTTGCTGAATGGCGGGTGTGACCCGCCCTACCCAAACCGCTTTCTTCTTCCCGCTATTGCACGCCGGTTGAATGGTTAGTCGTAGGGCGGGTCACACCCGCCATTTCAAGCAGCAGTCGGTGTAAGTCGGGATGCTGCCGGCGGCGATCTCCAACTCGAACACGAGTATTAGCTGCTTCGCCTTTCTCCTGCTGCCCGTTTGCAGGCAAGCCGGCTCAAGCCGTAGCGAAATATTTTCTGCGAAACAGCAGCGCGACATTCACCAGGCCGATCATGACCGGGACCTCGACGAGGGGGCCGATGACGGCTGCAAATGCCGCTCCGGAATTTATTCCGTAGACCGCCACCGCAACCGCAATCGCCAGTTCGAAATTATTGCTGGCAGCGGTGAAGGAGAGGGTGGCGCTTTTTTCATAATTCGCGCCCAGGCGTCTGCTCATGAAAAACGAAATGACGAACATCGCGATGAAATAAATCAGCAGGGGAATGGCGATGCGCACCACATCGAGCGGAATGCCGATGATCAGCTTGCCTTTCAGGCTGAACATGACGACGATGGTGAAGAGCAGCGCGACCAGCGTGATCGGGCCGATCCTGGGCACAAAATGGGTGTGATACCAATCCTTTGAGACAAAATGCAGCATGATGACGCGGGTCAGCACCCCCGCCATGCAGGGAATGCCCAGATAGATGAAAACGCTCTCGGCAATCTGACGGATCGAGATGTCGACAACGGCACCTGTCATTCCGAAGTAGGGCGGAAGGACGGTGATGAACAGCCATGCATAGGCGCTGAAAAACAGCACCTGGAAGATCGAGTTGAAAGCGACCAGGCCCGCCGCATACTCCGTGGATCCTTTGGCGAGCTCGTTCCAGACGATCACCATCGCGATGCAGCGCGCCAGCCCGATCATGATCAGGCCGACCATATATTCGGGTTTGTCGTGCAGGAAGATGATCGCCAGCGCGAACATGAGCAGCGGGCCGACTATCCAGTTTTGCACGAGTGAAAGAGCCAGGACCTTCTTGTCCCGAAAGACATCGGGCAGCTCTTCGTAACGCACCTTCGCAAAGGGCGGGTACATCATCAGCATCAAGCCGGCCACAATCGGAATGTTGGTTGTGCCGACCTGGAATTGGTTGATAAAGCCTTCGATGCCGGGCACGAAATATCCGAGGCCGACTCCGAGGGCCATGGCCGCAAAGATCCAGACGGTCAGATAGCGGTCGAGAAACGAGAGCTTGCGTGTGATGGCGCTCATAGATATTCACCGAGACGATCGAGTTCCGCCTTCAGCCGATGGCGGTCGCTTTGCAGTTCTGCCAGCGGCAGAGCGAGGAAGGCCTCGATGCGGACGCGCAGGATGCGATAGGCCTTCATGAAGGCAGCGTCGATTTCGGCGTCGGTTCCG
This sequence comes from uncultured beta proteobacterium, assembly GCA_903905655.1. Taxonomy (GTDB): domain Bacteria; phylum Pseudomonadota; class Gammaproteobacteria; order Burkholderiales; family SG8-41; genus PALSA-1004. The sequence continues at coordinate 5,385 of CAIVHG010000049.1, forward strand.
GTCGCGTGCGCCGGATCGTCAACGCCCCAGTGGCTGCGCAGCACTGGTCCAAGATAGGCCGGACAGGTTTCACCGGCAGCGCTGGCGCATACAGTGATCACGATGTCTGGCGTCATAGGCAGGTTGTCCCAGGGTTTGCTGTAAAGGCCTTCGGTGGCGATCCCCTCACGAGCAAGCAGTGCCAGCGAACGCGGATGCACTTGCCCCGTGGGGTGGCTGCCGGCGCTCATGGCCTTCCATCCCGAAGTCGCCAGATGATTGAAGGTGGCTTCGCCGAGGATAGAGCGGCAGGAATTGCCGGTGCACAGGAAGAGGACGTTCATGGCGGCTACGCTTTGGCCGACGTGGTGCGCCGCGCGTGCTTCGCCGGCGCACGTCTGCTGCGCGGCTTGGTTGCGAGACAGGGATTGCCGCCGCAGCAGTTTTCGGTGAGAAATGCGACGAGCGCGCCGATGCCGTCGAAGTGCGCTGCATAGATCACGAAGCGGCCATTCTGGCGCTGCGTCACCAGTCCGGCGCGATGCAGTTCCTTCAGGTGAAAGGAAAGCGTCGCCGGCGGAATAGCCAACTGCTCCCCGATTTCGCCGGCAGCGATTCCCTGCGGGCCGCGGGCGACGAGCAGGCGGAATATCGCAAGCCTGGAGAAGTGAGCGAGCGCGCTCAATGCCGTTACCGCATGTTTGGTTTCCATGTTTCCATTATCGTGGAAATGTCGACCAGAGGTCAAGCGCGGTCGTGAATCTCAGGCAGCCGTTTCCCTTTTCCTCAGGGCTGCGTTATCGTTAGCACGGTATTGCCAGATGCGTCAGCAGAGAATCGATGATGCGTTGATCCCGGTGTTATTGGTGCCTTACAGTCGTTCATCGAAGCTTTTTTAGAGATCATAGAGTGCCGCACAGCGTAACCCTCATCACCACCGTTGCCTCCTGTCTCGGCCTGGCGCTGATCATGGGCATCATCGCCGTGCGCGTGAAGCTGCCGGCGCTGGTCGGCTACCTGATCGCCGGCATCATTCTTGGCCCGGCAACGCCAGGATTCGTCGCCGACGTCGAGCTCGCCCACCAGCTCGCCGAGATCGGCGTGATGCTGCTGATGTTCGGGATCGGGCTGCACTTTTCCTTCGAGGATCTGCTGACGGTACGCCGTGTGGTGCTGCCCGGGGCGGTCATCCAGATAGGCTTTGCCACCGCGCTCGGCATCACCGTCGCGCTGCTGTGGGGCTGGAGCCTCGGCGCTGGCATCGTCTTCGGCCTGGCGTTGTCCGTGGCCAGCACGGTCGTCGTGCTCAGAGAGCTGGAGCGCCACGGCCTACAGCAGTCGGTGAACGGCCATATCGCCATCGGCTGGCTGGTGGTGCAGGACCTCGCGATGGTGCTGGTGCTGGTCTTGCTGCCGCCGCTTTCAGGATGGCTGGGCGGAAATGCCGGCGGCGTCGCAGGGGCCGCCGGGGACCGAAGCATTTACATTACGCTGGCGATCACGCTCGGCCAGGTGGCGGTGTTTGCCGCGCTGATGTTCGTCGTCGGCCGCCGGCTTTTCCCGTGGCTGCTGTGGCAGGTGGCCCGCACCGGGTCGCGCGAACTCTTCACCCTGTGCGTGATCGCGGTGGCGGTAGGCATAGCCTACGGTTCTGCGGCGCTGTTCGGCGTGTCCTTTGCGCTCGGGGCGTTTTTCGCGGGCATGGTGATGGGGGAATCCGAGCTCAGCCACCGCGCCGCAGAGCAATCGTTGCCGCTGCGCGACGCCTTCTCGGTCCTGTTCTTTGTTTCGGTCGGCATGTTGTTCGATCCGCGCATACTGATTCACCAGCCGCTCGACGTGTTTACTGTGCTGGCGATCATCGTCCTGGGAAATCCGTTAGCTGCATTTCTGATCGTCCTGGCATTTCGCTATCCGCTCAATTCGGCGCTGACCATCGCGGCAAGCCTCGCGCAGGTCGGAGAGTTCTCGTTCATTCTGGCGGGGCTGGGCCTTGCGCTGGGGCTGCTGCCGCAGAATGGGCAGCAGCTCATACTTGCCGGATCGATCATCTCGATCGCGCTCAATCCGCTGCTGTTCCGTGCCATCGAGCCGGCGCAGGAATGGATACGCAAGCGTTCCAGCTTCGCGCGTGCCCTCGAGCGTCCCGATGACCAACTCGCGGTGCTGCCGATGACCGTCGATTTGGAGCGCCTGACCGGGCAGGTGGTACTGATAGGCTATGGCCGCGTCGGAAAGCGCATCGGCGAAGCGCTGATCGCACGCGGCGTTTCGGTGGTGGTGGCCGACGAGAACCGGGAGGTGATCGACGGCTTGCGCAAGCGCGACGTGGCCGCCGTATTCGGCGATGCCTCTGAGGCCGCGGTGTTGATCCAGGCGCACATCGCCAGGGCCAGCATGATGATCATCGCCATTCCGGATGCGTTTCACGTGCGCCGGATGATGGAGATCGCGCACGCCCTGAACCCGGAAATTCAGATCGTGGTGCGCACTCATAGCGAAGAAGAAGCGCTGCTGCTGCGCAAGGAAACTCCGGCGACGGTGTTCATGGGTGAACACGAACTCGCGCTCGGCATGACTCGCCATGTGATCGAGCGGCTGGCGGCTAAAACCAAAGTGCATGACGTCGACTAATTCCACGTGTTTGCGCGATCCCTGCCACGGGCATAGCAAGGTTATACTGTCGCCGTTTATCGTGTCATTACTGCATTAATGAATGAAGGGGGAATTATGCGGTTGCCATGTCTGCTTGCGGCTTCTTTTCTGGCGTTGCCGATGGTGCTGGCTACGGCGGCGGTGTCGGGCCAGAATTATCCCGACAAACCCGTGCGCATCATCGGCGCTGAAGCCGGCGGCGGTGCAGATGCCACGGCACGCCTGATCGCGCAGGGGCTTTCCGCGAATCTCGGCCAGCAATTCATTGTCGACAACCGGGGCGGGGCAGGGGGCGCTATCGCGGCGCAGGCGGTATCCAAGGCGCCGCCCGATGGCTATACGCTGCTGATCTACAGCAGTGTCATGTGGATCGCGCCGCTGCTGCAGGAAGTGTCCTGGGATCCGTTCAGGGATTTTGCGCCGGTGTCGCTGGCAGCGAATTCACCCAATGTGCTGGTCGTGCATCCATCCGTGCCGGCCAGGACCGTTCAGGAATTGATCGCATTGGCCAAGGCCAAACCCTCCACGCTCAACTATGCATCCGGCGGGTCGGGCTCTTCGCCGCATCTGGCCGCCGAATTATTCAATTCCATGGCAGGCATCAAAATCGTGCGCATTCCCTACAAGGGCATCGGCGCAGCGATCAGCGATCTTATAGCGGGGCAGGTGGAGCTCACATTCGGCGCCGCGGGTTCGGTCGCGCCGCATATCAAGTCGGGCAGGCTGCGCGCATTGGGAGTGACCAGCGCGCAACCGTCGCTGTCGTTCCCCGGTGTGCCCACGGTCGCGTCCTCGGGCCTGCCGGGTTATGAAGCCCAAACCATCTATGGCATGTGGTCCACCGCCCGGACACCTGCCACCGTCATCAACCGCCTGAATTCTGAACTCGTGCGCGTCCTCGGCCAGGCGGATGTCAAGGCGAAGCTCCTGGGCTTCGGCGTGGAGCCCGTCGCCAGTACGCCGGATCGGCTGACGGCTTTCATGAAAGCCGACAGCGCGGTCATGGGCAAGCTGATCAAGGACGCCGGCATCCGCGCCGAGTAATCCATGCGGTCGGGGCGCAGCTGCCTCATCGGGAGTTTTCTGGATGGTGGGCAGGCTGGGCCAGGTGTTGACACGTTGGCGCCTGGTCACTGCTCCCCAGCGGTGCCTTCGCTCATTCGAATTTCGGAATCTTCAATATAAAAAATCCATATCCTGGTCCCGCGGGTTGCCCGGTGTCGCTTGCTTGACCTGGGCCAAAGTGTTGACACATTGCGGGCTGCTGCCTAGAATGTTTGCATGGACCGCACCGCCACCGCCGCGCCCGCCAACGACGGGCCGCTTGCCGAGACCATCTTCCGCAGCCTGCTCAAGCAGATCTACGATGGGCGCCTGGCAGCGGGCGCGCTGCTGAACGAGGCGGCGCTGGCGGAGGAATACCAGGTGAGCCGCGGGCCGGTGCGCGAAGCGATCCGCCGCCTCCAGGGCTTTCAGCTGGTGACGCGCGAGCCCTATCTGCGCGCGCGGGTCGTGCAACTGACACCGGAATTCGTGCGGCAGCTCTACGAGGTGCGCATGGCGCTCGAAGGCATGGCGTGCAATCTCGCCGCGCAGCGCATGTCCGATGCAGAGCTGCGGAAGATCGGTGATGAGCTCGAGGAATACCGCACCCGTGCGGCGAGCTCAAAATCCGGTGCCCGCGTGAAGGAAAAGGTGTTCGATTTTCACGAGCGCATCGTGCGCGGCTGTGGCAACGAGCGTATCGTGGATATGCTGTGCGGCGACATGTACCACATGCTGCGCATCTACCGCAAACGCTCGGGCGCAGCGCCGGAGCGCAAGGGCCAGCCCTCCCAGGAACACTGGCAGATACTGCGGGCGCTGCAGGCGCGCGACGGCATGCTCGCAGAATCACTGATGCGCGCCCACATCGGCAAGGCGAGCGAATTGCTTCTTAACACGCACGCCGGCGGCGATACGCTGGCATCACACTGACTTCTTTAACTTTGGGACCTAGATCATGGGACTGCAAGCACAAAAATTTCGCGACCTCCTCAAAAACGAACCCTTCATCGTATCGCCGGGCGTGTTTGACGGTTACTCGATCCGGCTCGCGGAAGCCGCCGGCTACAAGGCGGCCTCGACCACCGGCGCCGCAGTCTCCAATGTGCTGATCGGCATGCCCGACTCCGGCGTGCTGGGCCTGTCAGAGAACGTCAATCACTGTCGGCACATGGCGCGCGCGGTGAGCATTCCGATGACGGCCGATGCGGATACAGGTTACGGCAATCCGATGAACGTGCACTACACGGTGCAGATGTTCGAAGAAGCCGGGGTTGCCGGCGTCAATATCGAAGACCAGGTGAGTCCCAAGCGCTGCGGCCACATGCCGGGCAAGGCAGTGGTGCCGATCGGTGAAATGGTGCGCAAGATCGAGGCCGCCTGCCTGGCGCGCAAGGACGACGCCTTCGCGATCATCGCGCGCACCGACGCGATCGCAGTCGAAGGCATCGAAGGCGCGGTGAAGCGCGCCAAGGCGTACGCCAAAGCGGGCGCCGATATGCTGTTTCCCGATGCTGTTGCAACGGAGGACCAGATCAAGCAGCTCATGGAATGCGGAATTCCGCTGACCATCAACATGGGCTTCGGCATCCGCTCGCGGCCGACCACGCCGCTGTTCCCGATCAAGCTGCTGAAGGCGCTCGGCGTGAAGCGCATCTCGCTGCCGCGCATGCTGCCGGCGGCGAGCGTGCACGCGATGCAGCAGGCATTGGAGCTGTTCCGGCAGGTGGTCGAGACCGGCGAGCCCATCGACCGTCCCGATCTGCTGGTGGGCATCGAGGACATCATGAAGCTCATGGGGTACGAGCAGATGCGCGCGCTCGAGGAGCGCCTGGTGCACAAGCCGCTCGCGATCGATATCGAGTAAACACACTAGAGATCAGGGGAGAGAAAAATGAAACGCATGCCTGATCGTGTGGCGCTGGTCACCGGCGCCGCGGGCGGACTGGGGAGCGCGATTGCGCTGCGCCTGGCGTCCGAAGGCGCCAGTCTGTGTCTGGTCGACCGTGCAGCTACTGATGCGATCAAGAGCCAGGTCGAGGCGCTCGGTGCGCAAGCCATCGGCTTCACGGTCGATGTGACCGACAGCGCCGCTGTGGGCGCAGCCGTAGCGCAGTCCATGGCGCGCTTTAAACGCATCGACATCCTGGTGAATGTGGCCGGGATCAGTTCGCACGGCGCGTCCGACGATGTCACGGAAGAAGTCTGGAACCGCGTACTGGCGTGCAACCTGAGCAGCGTGTTCTATTGCTGCAAGGCGGTGCTGCCGATCATGCGCGCGCAGAAGTACGGGCGCATCGTCAACATCAGCTCGGTGCTGGGCAAGAACGGCGGCAATCCGCGGCCGTGGATCGATGAAGAAGAGCAGAAGAAGGCCGGCAGTCTTGCCTACGCGGCGGCCAAGGCCGGCATCCATGCGGTCACCAGTTACCTCGCAAAGGAGAATGCGCATCGCGGCATCACCGTCAATGCCGTGGCGCCGGGCCCGATCGCAACTCAAATGACGCGCAACTTTCCACAGACCCTGAAGAACCTGATTCCGGTGGGGCGCATGGGCACGCCGGAAGATGTGGCCGATGCCGTCGCGTTCATCGCGGGGGATTCGGCGTCGTTCATTACGGGCGAAGTGCTCGATGTAAATGGCGGGATGTGGTGCGATTGACAAGGAAAATATGATGAGCGAGCAGAGCTTTGATGTAATAGTCGTTGGATGCGGAATCGCGGGCCTGGCAGCGGCGGTGTCCGCGCGCGAGGCTGGCGCAAGCGTGGCCATACTGGAGCGTGCGCCGATCGAGCAGCGCGGCGGCAACACGCGTTATACGGGCGCGTGGATGCGCATGAAGAGCGAGACCGAAATCGCCGACGATTTCGAGGAACACTTCGCGGCCAACGCCGGCGGCTACGTCGATCCGTCGTTCATCAAGGACTCGCTGAACGCCCCGGAGCAGCAGTCCGCGCTGCTGCGCGCGCTGAGCTATATCGATCCGAACGTCATCTCGACCTTTGCCGAGCAGGCGCCCGCGACCATCGCCTGGCTCAAAGCGCACGGCGTGCGCTTCAATGCGCTGCCCAACGCGTTCCCCACCTCGGTGCAGCCGCGCATGCAGTCGACCGGCGGCGGGCTCGCGCTGATCGAAGCGCTCGCGCCGAAATTCGAGCAAAGCGGCGGCACGGTATTCTATGAGACCACCGCGCGCAGCCTCATCCTCGACGCCTCCGGCACGGTGGTGGGCGTGAACGCGGTCACGCGCGGCAACAAGCCGCACCAGTTGCGTGGCAAGGCCGTCATCCTCGGCTGCGGCGGCTTCCAGGGCAATGCGCAAATGCTGACGCGCTACGTCGGCCAGCGCGCGGTGCATCTGCGGCACATGTCGCTCGGGTCGCACTACAACAAGGGCGAGGGCGTGCAGATGGCGCTCGACATCGGCGCCGCGCCGTGCGGGGATTTTGGCCTGTGGCATGCGTCGCCGATGGATCCGCGCACCCGCAATGCGGGCTCTTCGGTCTACATCTATCCGTACGGGATACTGGTGAACAAAAGGGGCATGCGCTTCGTCGACGAAGCGCCAGGTTCCACCGACGAGACCTATGAAAGCGTCGCGCGCGAGATCTCGGCGCAGCCCAACGGCATCGCGTACGTGATCGTCGATGCCAAGTTGAACGACGTGCCCAAGGAATGCGCCATCGTCTATTCGGAGCAGCCGGCGATCGAAGCGGCAACCCTGGCCGAACTCGCGGGCAAGCTTGAGATCCCGGGCGCGATGCTGGCGGCGACCGTCGCGGCTTTCAACAAGGCATGCGTGCCGGGAAAATTCGACCCGAAGAAAGTCGACGGCCTCGCGACGCAGGGCATCTATCCGGCCAAGTCGAACTGGGCGCGCACGGTCGAAACCGGCCCGTTCAAGGCGTACCCGATCGTGTCCTCGATCGTGTTCACCTTCGGCGGGCTCAAGGTCAACGCCAGCGCGCAGGTGGTGAACACCGATGGCGATGTCATACCGGGTCTTTACGCAGCCGGCGAGACCATGGGCACCTATTACAACGCCTATACCGGAGCGACTTCGGTTTTGAAGGGCGCCGTGTTCGGCCGCATCTCCGGACTGGACGCTGCACGCCGCGCTGCTGCAGCTTAGAAGCGATCACTGGAAACCCGCGCATCGCGATGGCGCGCGGTTTTGCACTGCACGTCTATTAATATATGAGAGAGATCACATGAAGCTGTGGTATCAGAGCATGTTGCGCGAGAGCCTCGGCAATACCTATCACCCGGTGTTGAGAAAGATCTTCGACAAGTTCAAGGATCAGGGCACTGAGATCGAGGTCCATTGCATCGAAAAACGCGGCGGGCTGGGCGTGCAGTACCGGTATCTGGAATATCTGGAGGCCGGCGAGGTCATGGAAAACGTGGCGACGGCGATGCGTCGCGGGTTTGATGCGTTCCTGATCGGCAACATCGCTGATCCCGGCCTGCGCGAGTGCCGCGAGATCGCCAACATTCCGGTGCTGGGCTTGTGCGAATCGTCGTTGCACCTGGCGTGCCTGATGGGCGCAAACTATTCGCTGATCGGCCTCGGCGAAAAGTTCATGGGGCGGATCATGGAGAACGTCCGCCGTTACGGTCTCGAAAACCGGCTGATCGGGATCGACCGCCTGGACATGGAGCGCAATCACAACATCCACGATGGTCTTACCGACCCCAAGGTGCTGCGCCAGCACGTCGCCGAATTCATGAAGGCGGCCGACGCTTCAGTCGCGAAGGGAGCAGAGGTGGTGATTCCGGCGGGCGGCGGCGCGATGACGCTGCTCGCCCATGCAGGGGTGCACGCCACCACCAACGGCACGCCGATCGTGAACGGCATCTGCGCGCTGGTGAAGATGGGTGAGATGGCCGTCAAGATGGACCGCATCACGGGCGGGCACTTCACCAGCAAGCGGCTGGCGTACGCGCCGCCCGGATCGGACCAGATCGACGAGATCAGAAAATACTACGGCAACGTGTATCCGACGGTCAAAAGCAAACGCAAGCCGGCCGCGAAGCGGGCGCGCAAGCCTTAACGGAGCGCATCGAAGCGTTGAGGCGCCTCTGCGAGCGCAGGCAGTCGACGCACCGCGCGGCATGGCAGTGAGTTGGATGCACGCCACTGGGTGCAAAGTATTAGAGAATGCATATGTTGATCGTCGATTCGCAGGTGCACATCTGGGGGCCTGACACGCCCGAGCGCCCGTGGGCGCAGGGCGAGTGGTCGCAGGCCGGGCAACCGGTATTCGGGCTGGCGCAACTGCTGCAGGAGATGAAGGGCGCCGGTGTGGACCGCGTCGTCATCGTGCCGCCGGGCCTGGAAGGCGAGCGCGACGATCTTGCGTTGGCGGCGGCGCACAGCGATCCTGACAAGTTTGCCGTGATGGGCAAGCTGGATGCCGAGGCTGCTGGCTCGCGCGGCAGGGTGTCGAGCTTGCGCAGCATGCCTGGAATGCTCGGGCTGCGTTTCAATTTTCGCGATGCTCACCAGCAGTCGGTACTGCTCGCGGGTGGCATGGAATGGGTGTGGCGTGAAGCGGAGCAGGCCGGCGTGCCGGTATATATATACGCGCTGCATCCGATGTCACACCTCATAGGCGCCGTGGCCGAGCGCCATCCCGCGCTGCGCATCACCCTCGACCATCTGGGGATGCATCCGCACGAGCGCGACGCGCACGCCTATCGCGACTTCGACCAGGTGCTGGCTCTTGCGAAACACCCCAACGTGGCGGCCAAAGCCAGCGCCCTGCCGTGCACGAGCAGCGCTGCATATCCATACTGCAACGTGCATCCTTATCTGCGCAAGGCTTATGATGCCTTCGGTCCCCGTCGCCTGTTCTGGGGCACCGACTGGACGCGCATGAAGTTTTCGTCCGACTGCACCTATCGCCAGGCCGTTACCATGTTTACCGAAGGGCTTCCGTGGCTGAGCGCTGAGGACAAGGAGTGGATCATGGGCCGGGGCGTGTGCGAATGGCTGGGCTGGAAGCGCGCCTGATCGCCAAGGCTCACGTTCCTGCAGTGTGGAACTATCAGAGAAGAGATCATGAATATTTCCATACTCGATGACGTGCATCACGTCTTCGGCACCTTGCCCAGCTATGCCAAGCTGGCGGGACACCAGGTCATGATTTGGCACGACCACACCGAGGACGTTGATGTTCTTGCCGAGCGGCTCCAGGGCGCCGAGGTGTTGGCGCTGCACCGCGACCGCACGCCCATCACCGCTGCGCTGGTCGGGCGCCTGCCCAAGCTGAAGCTGATCAGCATGCGCGGCCCTTATCCGCATATCGATGTGGCGGCGTGCACGCGCCACGGCATCCTGATCAGTTCCCACCAACTGGACCCGCAGGCGGACCCGTCGTGGTCCACGGCCGAGCTTACGCTCACGCTGCTGCTCATGAGCCTGCGCGAGCTGCCGCAACAGATCGAGTCCATGAAGGTGGGCCGGTGGCAGTCCGGGGTGGGGCGGGGCGTCTATGGACGGACTTTGGGAATCTATGCCTACGGCCGCATCGGCAGCACGGTAGCCCGCTATGGCCGCACACTAGGCATGCAGGTGCAGGTGTGGGGACGTGGCGCATCGCTGGAGCGCGCGCGCGCCGACGGCTACGCCGTGGCCGCCAGCCGCCAGGCTTTCTTCTCAGAGTGCGACGCGATCTCGCTGCACCTGCCGATGATCGCGGCCACTCGCGGCGTCGTCACCGAGGCAGATCTGCTGCTGATGAAACCGACCGCGGTAATCATCAACACCAGCCGCGCCGGGCTGATCGCACCCAATGCGCTGGTGAATGCGCTTAAGGCGGGACGACCGGGCAAGGCGGCGGTGGACGTGTACGAAAAGGAGCCGCTGACCGACGCGAATCATCCGCTGCTGAGCATGCCGAACGTGATCTGCACGCCACACATCGGCGGCGTGGAACTCGACGCGCTCGAGGTAATGTTCAGCGATGTCTACGAGCAGATCGTCGCATATGCAGCGGGCAAGCCCATCGACGTGATGAATCCTGAAGCGTTGAAAGCATAAGGCGCAATCACGTTACGCATCCGCGTGCTTTACATCATGATAAGGAGTGCATAGTATTGAAGGCAATACAGATCGACCGCTACGGCGGCCCTGAGGAACTGCATTATCGCGACGTGCCCGAACCTAAAGCCGCGGCCGGACAAATTCTAATCGAGGTTCATGCCGCGAGCGTCAATCCCGGCGACATCAAGGTGCGCAAGGGATTGCGGCCGGAGTTTTTGCAGGACGGCGGCTTTCCGCACACCATGGGCCGCGATTTTTCCGGCGTCGTGCTCGAAGCCGGCGCCGGCGTCAGCGATTTCAAAATCGGTGATGCGGTATTCGGCATCCTCGCGCACGGCAAGGAAGGCGCGCAGGCCGAGCGCATCGCGATTTCCGCAGAACTCGCCACGCTCAAACCCGTCGCGTTGAGCCATGCCGAAGCGGTGTCGGTCGCGCTCACCGGGCTCACTGCGCTTTATGCGGTCGAAGACAGCGCCGCGGTAAAAAAAGGCGAGACTATATTGATCCACGGCGGCTCCGGGGGCATCGGGACCTTCGCGATACAGTACTGCAAGTCGGTCGGCGCGAAAGTGTATACGACGGCGAGCGCACGCAAGCACGAGTACGTGAAGAAGCTGGGCGCGGACGTCGCCATCGACTATCACACGCAGGACTTCACCAAGCTGGTGCCGCCCTGCGACATCGTGATCGACATGTTCGGCGGGGACGAGCAGATGCGTTCGCTCGGTGTGCTCAAGTCAGGCGGGCGCATCGTCAGTATCGCGCCCAGTGTGAGCGCGATCCAGGGTGTGCGCGCCGACATCACGGTGCTGCGCCCGATGGTGGCGCGCGATCGCAAGCACGTGGAGCGGATCGCGGAGCTGGTCGCCAATGGCAGCGTGCGGCCGCCGCCCATCACCCGCATGAAGATGAGCGAGGCGCGTGCGGCGCATGAGCTCATGGAAAGCGGGAAGCTGCAGGGCAAGATCGTCTACGAGGTGAAGCCTGAGAAATGACGCGTGCTGAGTGAGACGCAGGGCATATGGCGTCGGGGCGCTGGATTGCGCCCCGACTTGTAGCGAAAACTACTCTTTCTTGAGGTCGGCGATGCGCGCCGCCTCGCGCGAGTTCTCGTAATCCTGCTTGATGAACGCGCTGAAGCCGGCCGCAGTCTGTTGCTCCGGTGACGCCAACTCGGCGCCGATCTCTTTGAATCGCTCGAGCGTGACCGGCAGGCGCAGCGCGGCGATCAGCGCCGCCTGCAGCTTGGAAACGATATCCACAGACACGCCAGTTGGCGCGAGCACGCCGATATAGCTGCCGGCAGTGAAGTCCTTGACGCCGCTTTCGATCATCGTGGGCACTTCGCTCGCCAGTTCACTGCGCTTGGCGGAGGCAATGGCGATGAAGCGCACCTTGCCCGCCTTATGCAGCGGTAGCGCAGCCGAGAACTCGGTCATCGCGCCCTGCACCTGGCCGCCCATGACGTTGGGCAGCAGGTCGCCGCCGCCTTTGTAGGGCACGTGCAGCAGATTCGCTCCGGTCTTCGCAGTGAACAGCGCCAGCGTCAGGTGCGTTGCGCTGCCGATGCCGGAAGTGGCAATGGTGATTTGACCGCGTTTGGACAAGGCGATCAGTTCATTGACCGTCTTGGCGGCCAAGCCGGGAGTGACGATGATCGCGTGCGGCACATTGCTCGTCAAACCGATCGGCGCAAAATCCTTTAGCGGATCGTAGCCGGGATTGAGCTGGATGAAAGGGTTCACGGTCAGCGGACCATTGGAACCGGACAGCAGCGTGTAGCCGTCCGGTGCGGCGTGTGCGACCTGCACCGCGCCGACGCCACCGCCAGCCCCCGCCTTATTGTCGACCACCACCGGCTGTCCCAGCGACTGGGACATGCCCTGGCCCACCAGGCGCCCCACGATGTCGGCATTGCCACCGGGCGCGAAGGGCACGATCAGGTGTATGGCGCGTTCCGGATACGCCGCCAGTGCGGACCCCGACAGCAACGTCAGCAGCAGCGCCGAACCCAGCGCCTTGAGTGCGATATGACGCAATGGCGATTTCATGGAAACCTCCTCGAGTGACGTGTAGGCAACGATATTATTTTGTGTGTAACTTGTTCAGGAACGCCAGCGTGCGCTGGTGCGCGGTCTCCGCCGCTTCCTTCACATAGACAGTCGGCCGCGCTTCATTGGCAAATCCGTGTGGGGCGTGATAGATGTGCGTCTCTGCAGAGGGGAGCTTCGTCTTGACCATCTCGATGACGTCGGGGGGGGAGTTGGGGTCGGTATCGCCGAAATGAAATAGCATCGGGCACGTCGGCGTCTTCGCCAAATTGGCTGCCAGCGCCGTTCCGTAGAAGGCCACGGCGCCGCGCAGTGACAGTTCGGAGCCGCAGCGCACCGCTACGCCTCCGCCCCAGCAAAAACCGATGAGGGAGACGCCCTTGCCGCGATTCAGATGGGCGACGGCCGCGGCGATGTCGAGCAGCGTCAGGCCCTTGTCCAGGCTATTCATCGTCTCGCGCCCGCGGTCCGGTTCGCTGAACGGGATGACGGTTTGCGGTCCCTTGCGGTCGAACAGCGCCGGAACGATCGTGTCATAGCCGTGCTTCGCATATGAGCGCGCGACGCCCTTGAGCTGATCCGTTACACCGAAGATCTCCTGCAGGATCACGATGCCGCCGCGCCGCTCGCCGCTCGCGGCAACCTCGAACGCGTCCAGCTTGAAACCGTCGGACGCCGTCAGTTGTACCATCTTTCCGTCGCTGTCAGACATTACTGCTCCATTGGTTGGTGTTGCCAGTCAGAGCGCCACTGCCGCCATTACGCCGTTTGGAAAATTTTATGTTTACAGCCGCCCCTTGACCGGGGGAAATGGCATTCTAGCACCAGCAGCTATTTGACATTGCCATAGCCCGGGCAAAGGGCCGCCAGCACCGCAAGCTATGCGGATGAAGCCGGGTAAACTGCGAGTTGCCTGCGATCAGTCGGGGCGGATATTGTTATCCTGGATGATCTTGCCCCATGTGGCCATCTCGGTCTGCACTACCAGCGTAGTTTCCTGCGGCGAGTTGCCGACCGGCTCCAGGCCGACGGTGGCCAGACGCTGCTTGGTCTCGTCGGTATGGACGATCCGCACGACTTCCTGATTGAGGCGCCGGATGATCGCGTCCGGCGTTTTGGCCGGGGCGAACAAGCCGCTGGTCGAGGCGAAATCAAAGCCCGGAACGGCCGCCGATACCGTGGGCAGCTCGGGATACAGCGAGGACGGCTGCAGGCAGGTGGTGGCCAACGCCTTTACCCGGCCCGACTTGATGTAGGGCGATACCGTGGACACGTTGGGAAACATCGCCTGCACCCGGCCGGACACGATATCGGTGAGCGCCTGCACCGTGCCTTTGTACGGAATGAACAGCATGTTTATTCCGGCCATGCTCTGGAACAGGTATCCCGCAAGATGCGACGCAGTCGCGGGCGAGCCGTGCGCATAGTTGATTTCGCCGGGCTTGGCTTTCGCAAGCGCGATGAATTCCTTGACCGAGTTGACCGGCAGCGTCGGCGACACCACCATCATGCTGCAGGCCTTGATGGGGATGGTGATGGGCGCGAAGTCCTTGACCGGGTCGTAAGCGGTCTTCTGCAATAGCGGGTTGATCCACATCGCGTTGGTCTGGAATAGCAGCGTGTAACCGTCGGGCGTGGCCCTGGCCACGTTTTCTCCGGGGATCACTCCGCTGCCCGCCTTGTTTTCGACGACCAGCGGCTGGCCCAGGGGTTTCACCAGTTCCTGGGAAAGAATCCGTGCAAAGAAATCGGCGCTGCCCCCGGCATCAGCGGTGACGATGCGTATCGGCTTGTTTGGATAAGCCTGGCCCGACGCCGCAGTTGCGCTCAGAGCCAGAGCACCCGCCGTACAAATCCCTAATGCATGACGCAATCCAGACATTGCACACCTCCAGCGCATGAAATTTTCCCGTGTAGGGCGGGTCACACCCGCCATTACTAGATTTGATTCAGCAATTCCGGCTTGAAGCGCCCCTTCTTGATGCGGGTGATCCTCACGGTTTCGAACACGCCGGCCCGCGTATAGCCCTCGCCATCCGAAAAGGCTTGCGCTTCGGCACGGCTGTTTGCGGTGATGATGAAGACATTGCCTAGCGTACCCTTGCCATCGTCGCTGGGCAGCTGCCCGGAAAAAAAGATGATGTCCTCTTTGCTCTTCAGATACGAGCTGTGAGATTCCTTGGCTGAAGTGCGCACTGCAGTGATGTCAGGCTTCGCGACGCAATATATCATCCACAGCATAACGATCCCCCGTAAGTCAGCTTCTCGCGAGCATGCCGCCTAGCCGCTGCATTTCCGCTTTCATCACCGCCAGCAGTTCTTCGGGCGATGTGCCCGCCGCTTCCAGATTCGCTTCGAGCAAACGGGCTTGCACATCGCGATCGCGCAGGCAGTCGAGCAACTGCGTGTTGAGATAGTCGACGACCGGCCGGGGCGTTCCGGCCGGGGCGAAGATGCCCAGTATCGATTCCGACTCGTAGCCGGCGACCGCGCATTCCGCCATCGTCGGCAGATCAGGAAACGCGCCTGAACGCGCGGCGCTGCCGACCGCCAGTGCCCGTGCCGTGCCCGCCTTGATGACGCGCTGCGCAGCGGTGATCCCTGAAAACATGAACTCCACAGCGCCCGACTCGACGGCACTGACCGCAGCCACGTTGCCAACGGACGGCACATGCGCGATGTCGATGCCGGCCAGGTTCTGGAAGAGCTCGCTGGCAAGATAAGAGGACGAGCCGGCGCCGCTCGAGGTGAATCTGAGCTTGCACGGCGCTGCCTTCGCCGCTGCGACTAGATCAGCGACCGCTGCGATGCCGAGTTTCGAATTGACGATCAGAATATTAGGAGACCGGACGGCGAGGATGATGGGCGCGAAGTCGCGGATCGGATCGTAGGAGACGTTTTTCCGTAGATACGGCGTCATCCACAGGATCTTTCCCGTCATCAGCAGCGTCGCGCCATCGGCGGGCGCTGCGGCGACCACCTCGGCCATGGTGGCTGCGGGCACGTTCATTACGGTCACCGGCCGTTGCAGCCGCTGCGTGAGCGCGCCCGCGATGACGCGTGCTGCGTAGTCCACGCCGCCGCCGGGCGCGCCCGTGATCAGCGTTACGCTCGGCACCGGGTATGAGTATGCGTTGGTCATGCGATGTGTAGTGCCCGCTGGCGCATCACTGCATGACGAAGCCGCCGCCCTCGATGTGGCACTGGCCGGTGATGAATCCCGCTTCTTCGCTTGCCAGGTAGAGCATATTGGAAACGAACTCCGACTGCTTGCCCTGCCTGCGGATGGGCTGGTCCGGGCGCAGCGCCTTGCGGTTCTGTCCGCCACCGGGCGCGATGCAGTTGGCGGTGATGTTGTAGGGGCCGAACTCGCGCGCGAGCCCGCGCGTGAGGCCGACGATGGCGAGCTTGACCATGGCCTGGGCCGGCGATGTGCCCAGGTAAGCAGCGAGCCCCGAGAGGTTGATGATGCGGCCCCAGTTGCGCTCCTTCATCAGCA
>CAIVHG010000050.1 GCA_903905655.1 uncultured beta proteobacterium
AAACACACCGAAGCCAAGCGTGGTTTCGTGCTGCTGCCACGACGCTGGGTCGTCGAACGCAGTTTCGGCTGGGCAGCGCGCTTTCGCCGCTTGGCACGCGACTACGAACGATTGTCCCAAACCATCGCTAGCTTCCACTACCTTGCCTTTGTATGCCTCATGTTTCATCGCCTCGCCCCATTACTCACAAGTTCATAACAGGCTCTAGAATCCTCTGCCACGGCATCAGTGTCAACACGGATTAGTTGAAATCTGCGGCGATGCCGGCGTCTGCCCCTGCGTGCGCCGCAGACGGAATGGTGCAAGACGCTCGTGTTGCATTTGGCCGCAGGCCGTCATCGCGATCTCGCACGCGACGCGCGTCCTCGAAGCTCATGGTTATGAAATGTGCGTGCCCGGGACGACGTGATGCCCGGTCTCTCATATCTTGAGAGCCGATTTCGGCTCAAGAATTTAAGTTAGAATGGTGCTTGAAAGCGATTAGCGGCAGGCGCTGATCGCAGGAGTCGTTCTTGCCCGCACTCGCTAACAACTGCAATGCACAGCTCACTCAATAAACTGTCTACGCTATGAACATCGTCGTCACGATCAAGCAGGTTGAAGACCCGGCGACTCCGCCCAGCCACATGGTGCTGGGTGCTTCCGGGAAGAGCGTGCAGTCGGTGTCGGGTGTTCCGCGGGTCATGAACGGCTACGACGCCAATGCCGTGGAAGAGGCGCTGCGCCTCAAGGAAAAGCACGGTGGAAAAGTGACGGTGGTCAGCCTCGGTGACAGCAGCGCCCGCAACACGCTAAAGCGCGCGATCGCGATGGGGGCCGACAGTTGCGTTTTGCTGTCTGATCCGCAGTGGGAACTGTTGGACAGCTTCGGCACCGCCACCGTATTGGCGGCAGCCATACGCAAGATCGGCAATGTCGATCTGGTCCTGTGCGGCCGCCAGGCGTCCGATTCCGATGCCGGGCAGGTCCTGTATTGGCTGGCTGAGATGCGGGAGTTTCCAGTGGCGTCGCCCATCGTCAAAATCGAGGAATCAAGCGCCGATGCTTTGGTGGTGCACAGCTTGCTGGAAGAGGAGTATCAGCGCCTCAGCGTGAAGCTGCCCGCGCTGCTCGGCATCTCCAGTGAAATCAATGAGCCGCGGCAGCCGAGCCCCAAGGGGACCGTTACCGCAACCCGCACCATGGTGCCAACCTGGAATGCAGCGGCCCTCGCTGTCGGGCCATTGACCTGCAAAGTCGATATGACAAAACTGGAGATACAGATTCGAACCGGCAAAGCGGAGCTCATCGAAGGCGCGGACGGCGCAGCGCGCGGGCGTGCGCTTGCGGACAAGCTGCATCAACTGGAGTTGCTGTAATGGCCGGCATACTGGTCATCGCAGAGGCGGCGGGAACTGGCGTCACCAGGGAATCGCTGGAAACCGCCTCGCTGGCGATGCGTTTGGCCGCGGCCATGCAGCAGCCGGTGTGCGGCGCATTGCTGGGAGCGGGCGACTTGGCAAACGCGGCTGCGCAGTTCCAGTGCGGATTCTCTGCGCTGCTGTTGGTCGAGAGCCCGCAACTGGCCACCTACGTGGCTCAGCAGTATGTGGCGGCAGTTCAATCGCTGATCGCAAAGGTGCAGCCGGCCGTCGTGCTTTTCCCGCACACGGCGAAGTCGCGCGACTGGGCGCCCCGTCTTGCCGCGAAGATTGGTTCGGGCCTGGTTTTGGACTGTGTGAATGTGACAGTCGAGCAAGAGGGCGTGACGGCCAGCAAGCCGATGTACGGCGGCGGCGTTCTGGCTAAACTCGTCGTGCACGGCGATCCTGCGCTGGTCAGCGTGCGCGCGGGTATATTCGAATGCGCCCAGCTTTCTTCCGGCGGAGCCGTCGAGCGCATGGAACTGCCGCAGTTGGCCGCGCATCCCGGCATCCAGCATCTGGAATCGATTTCCATCGAGGGCGCGGGTGGTCAGCGCCTGAAGGATGCCAAGACGATCATCTCAGGTGGAAGGGGCATCGGCGAAAAAGACAACTGGCATTTCATCGTAGAGGCCGCAGCCGCATTGGGCGCAGCCGTCGGTTGCTCGCGGCCGGTCGCGGATGCCGGCTGGGTATCCTCATCGTCACAAGTGGGCTTGAGCGGCGCCCTGGTTGCCCCGGATATCTACATCGCCGTTGGCATCTCCGGCGCGATTCAGCATCTGGCCGGGATCAGCTCCGCCAAGACAGTCATCGCCATCAACAACGATCCCGAGGCGGATATATTCAAGCGCGCCGACTACGGAGTGGTGGACGACTTCAAGGAAGTGCTGCCGGCTTTCGTCGAGCGCATCAAACAATTGCGCTCCTGACGCAGTCATCCCTGCCGGCCGTTGACGGTGCTTGCAACGAATAGGAGGAGCTATGGCGTTAACGCGTCCTGCAGTTTTCCTGGGGTGTGCGGGTACCATGCTGTTAGGGGTGCTCGCGGATATGCATCAGGGACATGGGCAGCAATATCCCAGCAAACCGATACGCATGCTTACCGCTGAGGCTGGCAGCGGCGCGGACCTGATGGCGCGCCTGGTCGCGCAAGGCCTGACGGCGAGCTTCGGCAAGCAGGTGCTCGTCGATAACCGCGGCGCCGCGAGCGGAGCGGTTGCCGCCGAGATACTGGTGCATGCGGCCCCCGACGGATACACGCTGCTCTTCTACGGTCCTTCGGTCTGGCTGTTGCCGCTGATGCGCGACAACGTGCCGTTCGATCCGCTGCGCGATTTCGCTCCCGTCACTCTGCCCATGACACAGCCCGGCATGCTGGTCGTGCACCCTGCGGTCGCGGTAAAATCGGTGGAGGAATTGATCGCGCTCGCCAAAGCGCAACCCGGCGTGCTAAATTATTCCAGCGGCGGCATCGGGTCGGCGCAGCATCTCGCCGCCGAACTGTTCAAGTCTATGGCAGGCGTCAGCGTCGTGCGCATCGGCTACGGGGGTGCGGGATCGGCGCTGAATTCGGTGATCGCCGGCCAGGTGCAGATGATGTTTCCCGGGGTTCCTTTAGGCATGCCGCAAGTCAAAGCCGGGCGTCTGCGCGCGCTGGCGGTGACCAGCGCCGAACCCACGGCGCTTGCGCCCGGACTGCCGACGCTTGCTGCGAGCGGTTTGCCCGGATACGAATCGGTATTGATGCTCGGCATGTTCGCAGCCGCGAAAACCTCGCCCCAGCTCTTGCTGCGGCTGCAGCAGGAAGTGGCGAAGGTGCTCGCATTGCCGGCGGTGAAGGACAAGCTAGCGGCGGCCGGCGCCGAGGGCGTCGCCTACACCCCCGCGCAGTTCGCCGCGGTACTGAAGAACGACGTGGCCAAATGGAGCAAGGTCATCAAAGAGGCCGGTATAAGAGACCAATGAGCCGACGCTTAACAAGCGTAGTCGCGGCGTATTCCAATGCTGGCACTTCGGGGGCCGCGTTAGCACGCGTTCCACCCGTCCAGGGACCAGGCAATAGAGAGGGTGCAGAATGAAAGTTTACGAAGCCATAGCAAACGCATTTATCAAGGAAGGCACGACGACGCTGTTTGGTCTGTTGGGCGACGGCCAGATGTACTGGTGGGCGGAGATGGCGAAACACCAGGATTTGAATATCGTGGATGTGCGCGATGAGGGCGCCGCGCTCACCATGGCGGAAGGCTGGGCTATGGCCACCGGAAACGTCGGCGTGTGCAGTTGCACCCAGGGGCCGGGGCTGGCGCGCATGGCGACCGCGCTCATCGTCGCAACGCGCTCGCACACGCCGATCGTGGTGTTGACGGCCAAGGTTCCGCTGAACAACGACCGCCAGATCCAGTACCTGAACCAGGACCAGTTCGTGACCGCCACCGGCGCGGGTTACATCGAAGTGCTGACGCCGTCCTATGCGGAAAACGCGGTGCGCCAGGCTTTCTATCGTGCGCGGCGCGAGTCGCGGCCGATCGTGCTCGCTGTGCCGAAAGACGTGCAAACCATGGACTGCGAAGCGGAGGGGGTAGACTACCGTCCTTCCAGCGAAGTGTACTCGGGACAACAGGCAATCCGCCCGGCGCTCGCGAAACTGAAGGAAGCCGCGGGCATCATCGCGCACAGCAAGAAGCCGGTCGTCATCGTGGGCCGCGGCGCCATGTCGGCGCCGGCGAAGGCGGCGGCAGAGCGGCTGGCGAAGCGCATTGGCGCGCTGATCGCAACCACCCTGATCGCCAAGGGCACGCTCAGTGAATCGGAGTATTTCGCCGGCATCTCCGGGCAGTATTCATCGCGCGAAGCCATTGGGTTGTTTGCCGAAGCCGACTGCGTCATCGCCATCGGCGGCAGCCTGAGCATGCACACGACCTCCGGCGGCTATCTGTATCCGAAGGCGAAGATCATCCACATCGACACCAACCAGCATCTGTTGATGGGCGACGAGCGCGGGGCCGATTGCTACGTGCAGGGCGATGCCACGGAGACCACACAGGAGCTCAATGAGCTGCTGGAGAAAAATGGTGTCGGCGGCGAGGGCTATCGTACGGCCGAGGTGCGCAAGCTGCTGCGCGAGTCCGGGCGCGATCCCGCGGAATTCGAAATCGAGCCGGGCACCGTCGATCCGCGCGAGGCGGCGCGCGTGCTGGACGAGCATCTGCCCTCCAGCGTGGGCCTGGTTTCATCCGGCAATGCGCATGCCTGCGGATTTCGTGTCGGGCTGATCAATCGGCCGCGTCCGCTACAGGTCTACGTCACGGCTTTCGGCTGCATTGGCCAGGCGCTGTCGACGGGCATTGGTGTTTCGGTCGGCGCCGACTTTCCGATCGCCTGCATCGACGGCGACGGCAGTGCGCTGCAGGCCATCCAGGAACTGGACACAGTGGCGCGGCTCGGCCGCAAATTTCTCTACGTCATCATGAACGATGAAGCTTACGGCGCCGAATACCACAAGCTGCGCGCTCACAAGCGCGACGTTAAACTGTCGCTCGTGCGCACGCCGGATTTTGCAGCGCTCGGCCGCGACTTCGGATGCGAAGGGCGCAGCGCGCGCACGCTCGACGAATTGGCTAAAGCCGTCGACGAGTTCATGGCGGGCAACGGCCCGATGGTGATCGATCTCAGAATCTCGAAGAACGTCATCAGCATTCCGTACCGGCGCCTGCACTTCGGGCTGGATGTTTGACGCGGCTGGGTTTGTTTTTTAATTGCGAGAAAAGAGAGAATTTAGATGAGCGCATCGTACGATGTCATAGTGGTCGGTTGCGGAAACGCGGCATTGTGCGCCGCCCTGTCGGCGCAGGAGCAAGGCGCCAAAGTGCTGGTGCTTGAAAGAGCGCCTAAAGAAGAATGCGGCGGCAACAGCACGTTTACGGGAGGCGCATTCCGCATGGTGTGCCGCGGCCTTGAAGACGTCAGGAAAGTCGTGGACTTGACGGAAGAAGAAATTGCCACCGCGGATTTCGAAGATTATACGGCGGAAAAATATCTGGATGACCTCGGCCGGCTCACCCAGTACCGCATAGACCCCGACCTCGCGGAGACCCTCGTCAACCGCAGCACCGATACCGTGGTGTGGCTGAAGAGCAAGGGCGTGCGCTTCGTGTCCAGGTTCGGGACGCAGGCCTTCAAGCACGAGGGGCGTTTCAAATTCTTCGGCGGCACCATGGTTGGCGCCAACGGCGGCGCCGAGCTGATCGATGCCGAGATCAAGGCGGCTGTGAAGGCGGGAATCACCATCCGCTACAACGCGCGGGCGATCGCCTTGCTGCAGGGCCGCGACGGCATCGAAGGCGTGCGCATCGTCGACGAGCGCGTCGAAGAGGATATCCGCGCTCGATCGGTGGTGCTGGCGAGCGGCGGCTTTGAGGCGAACCGCGAATGGCGCACGCGCTATCTGGGAGCGGGATGGGACCTGGCCAAGGTGCGCGGTTCACGCTACAACACCGGCGACGGCATCCAGATGGCGCTCGACATCGGCGCTCAGCCCTATGGCAACTGGTCTAGCGCGCATGCCTGCGAATGGGACATGAACGCGCCGGAATACGGCGATCTGGTGGTGGGCGATGCATTCAGCAAACACAGCTATCCGCTGGGCATCATGCTCAACGCCGACGGCCAGCGCTTCTGCGACGAAGGCGAGGATGTCTACAATTACACCTACGCCAAGCTCGGCCGCACGCTGCTCGCGCAGCCCGCGCAATTCGCGTGGCAGATCTTCGATTCCAAGGTCATATCGAAACTGCGCAGCTCGTACCGCATCAAGCGCTCGACGAAAGTCTCGGCCAACAGCCTGGAAGAGCTGGTCGGCAAGCTCGATGGGGTCGACAAGGAACAGGCGCTGAAGACCATCAGGGAATACAACGCGGCGGTAAATCAGGACGTGCCGCTGAACCCGAACGAGAAGGACGGGCGCGGCACGATCGGGCTGGCGATTCCCAAAACGAACTGGGCGCAAACGATCGACACGCCGCCGTTCGAGGCGCATGGCGTGACCTGCGGCATCACGTTCACTTTTGGCGGGCTCAAGATCACCACCGACGCGGAGGTGCTCGATGTGCGCGAGCGGCCCATTCCCGGTCTGTATGGCGCGGGTGAGCTCGTAGGTGGCGTCTTCTATTTCAATTACCCGGGCGGAGCAGGTCTCATGAACGGGGCGGTGTTCGGGCGTATCGCCGGCAAGAATGCAGGCGCCTACGCGCTCGGGTGATGGCCGGAAGCCGGGCGCTGCCGGATGATGAGTAATTTATTTTGGGGGATGTATGCTTAGGATTCGTTTCGCTATCGCGATCGCTTTTGCAGGCATGTTGACGGCCGGTGCGGGCGTGACATATGGTCAGGCGGCGTCCAAGGGCGCAGGTCAGTCGTATCCGGTCAAATCCATACGCATCGTCACTACCGAGACCGGCGCCGGCAACGATCTGCTGGCGCGCATCGTCGCGCAGAGCATTGCGGGGCCGCTGGGTCAGACCATCATCGTTGAAAACCGCGCCACCACGGTCAGCGGCGTCATCACGGCGCAAGCGGTCCCCGACGGCTACACGCTGCTGCTGGCCGCCAACGCGTCATGGCTGGGGACGTTTCTGCAGGACATGCCGTACGATGCGGTGCGTGATTTTGCGCCGGTCAGCACGGTGTCCAATCAGCCCGTGGTGCTCGTCGTGCACCCGGCACTGCCGGCAAAGTCGGTCAAGGAAGTGATCGCGCTGGCCAAGGCCCGGCCCGGAGAGCTGTTTTACGGGTCAAGCTCGACGGCAACTGTGAGTCACCTTGCCGGAGAGTTGCTGAAGGCGATGGCAGGGGTCAACATCGTGCGCGTCCCGTTCAAAGGGGCCGGGCCGGCGTTGATCGCGCTGTTCGGCAATGAAGTCCAGCTGACCTTTCCCACCCCGAGCGTGGTGCCGCCGCACGTGAAGGCAGGACGACTCCGGGCGTTGGCTGTGTCCGGGCTGCATCAGTCGCCGCTGCTTCCCGAACTGCCCACGCTGTCGTCCGAGGGCCTTCCGGGTTATGAAGTGGTATCGCGGGCCGGCATATTTGCGCCTGCCAAGACGCCGGCATCGATCATCAACCGGCTCAATCAGGAAATCGTGCGCGCGCTCGGCCGCACAGACATCAAGGAAAAGATCCTGGTCCTCGGGTCGGAACCCGCGGGCAGCACGCCGGAGGAGTTCAAGAACATCATCAGGGACGACATGGCGCGCATGGGCAAGGTGATCAAGGATACCGGCATGCGGACGGACAAGTAATTACGCCGGTTTTCCGGATATCACGCAATGGGATGGATGAACGCAGAGCCTATAGGTTCATTCTTCCTTAATGCCGAGATCTTTGATCAGCTTGCCGAGTTGCGTCATTTCTGACTTCACGGTGGCGGCGAGTTCCTGCGGCGTGCTGCCGACGGTTTCGATGCCGGACGCTGCGAAGCGCTGTTTGATTTCCGGCTTGTTGAGCGCAGTCGCCTGCTCTTTGCTCAGGCGATTGATGATCGCGGGCGCTACCTTGGCCGGAGCGAACAGGCCGATCATCGAATTCACCTCGTAACCGGGCAGGCCGCCCGCTGCGATGGTAGGCAGATCCGGAAACAAGGCCGATGGCTTGGCGGTGGTGACTGCCAGCGCGCGAATGCGGCCTGCCTTCATGTGCGTGGCCGCAGCACCAGCGGTGGGAAACATCAGTTGCACCTGCCCGCCGAGCAGGGCATTCATCGCGGGGCCGTTGCCCTTATATGGGATGCGCAGCATGTCGACTTTGGCCATGACCTTGAACAACTCTGAAGCGAGATGGGTCGATGCGCCGGTCTGGCCGGTCGCATAATCGAGCTTGCCCGGTTTCGCCTTGGCCAGCTTGATCAACTCCGGGACGGATTTCACCGGCAGCGAGGGATGCACTGCGATGAGGATCGGCCCGTTGATGGTCATTCCTATGGGCGCGAAGTCGCGCACCACGTCATAAGGCACGCTCGCGCGCATGTATTGCGCAAGCCACAAGCTGCCGCCATAGACCATCAGCGTGTAACCATCGGGCGCCGCCTTGGCCACGTATTCGCCGGCGATGATGGCGCCGGCCCGGTTGTCCACGACGAATTGCTGTCCCATGCCAGCGCTGAGCCCTTGCGCGAGCATGCGCGCTGCAAGATCATGGCCGCCGCCGATTTCAGCGGTGACGAGGCGCACGGGTCGGGAGGGATATTCCTGAGCGTGCGCGGAAATTGGAATTAAAAACTGCGCAAGCGCCAGAGTCATGCCTGCCACCAAACGTCGATCTGCCATCTCTATCCTCCTGTCGATGAGCGCTGCACCATCATACTCAACCGCATGGGGTAGCGCAAAGCCGTGAATAATGATTAATTAAGAAGGTTGCCGGCAGTGCCACCGTTACTTCTGCAGCAGCAGCACCAGTTCCGACATGGACGCGAGGGACTCCAGGCTGTTAACGGCCTGCATGATCGCCTCGACCCGATCGTGTGGCAGCACGGCCTGCGTCAGCGTGCGAAATTTGTCCGCCATGACTTCGTCGCTGAAAGGCGTTTCCTCTTCGCCCGGGGTGCGGTCCAGTTCACCCGCGAGCATCTTGCCATTTTTCAGCGTGATCTCCACCTTCGTGTAGCGCGGTAAACCGGGTTTTGCGACGGCGTATGCCTCTACCTGGTCCACAATTGAAACGATTGCGGGATCGCTCCAGAGCGCGGGGTCGAGGTACATCTCGAGACTGTTGCTGCCCTTCACCAGCCGCACCGCTACGCAATAGGCGAGGCTGGCCTGGGCGCTGATCACGTCATGCGGGCGCTTGATCGAGCCCACGTGCCGCACGCCGCTCTCATATAAGCCCACGCGCACGCTTTGCACTTCGCTGTGATGAAACGCGTGTTTCTTCATCAGCTCGCCGATGATGGCGATCGGACTGTGACTGCATCCTACGCAGGAATAGATGCGGAAGCGGCAGCGGGTGATGCAGTACGGATTACCGAGCTCGTTAAACAAGGCATCGGGATTTTTAGGCCGCGCACCGCCAAACGCGGCGAAGTAGCCGTGGCGTCCCTCGAACGCGGTCAACGGTCCCGTGAGTCCGACCTTGGCCAGCATGGCGGCTTGCATGCCGCTGCGTGCGCCCATTGCTCCATGGAGCCGCTTCTCCTCGCCGCCGGCCTGGTCGTATTCGAGCAGTCCGCAGGCGTGGTTGGCGGCAATCGCGAAGGCGTGCGCCTGCTGTTCTGCGTCGAGCGCCAGCAGTTTGCCGGCAGCGGCGGTGGCGCCGAACACGCCGACCATTCCCTGCAGGTGGAAATGGCGACCGGTGGGCTTGAAATTGTCTTGAAACTCGTCGCTCGATATCGCCATGCCGACGCGTCCCTGCGCCTCATAGCCGGCAACCATGGCGGTGATGATGTCCTTGCCGCTGGCGCCCAGTTGTTCGCCCAGGGCCTGCACCACCGGCACGACGATGACGCCGACGTGAGCGCTGCCGGCGGCGCCATGATGCTGCAGCTCGCAGCTGTAGCTGAACACCGAATTGGCGTACGCCGCGTACGGCGCGTGCACGCGCTCGCCATGATACGAAATGGTCGTGGCGCCGTTGCCGCCGATCGTCCGCGCGTAGAGGTAAGCGGGCTGCACCCACGGCAGGGTCGCGCCACGCAGCTGCACGCCCAGCGTATCGAGCATGCAGCGTTTGGCGTGGTAGATTGCTTGGGGTGTTAGGTCTTCATAGCGCAGGCCGACCACCCAGCGCGCGAGCCTTTGTGCCGCGGTTTCTTGCGTCATTGCAGATCTTTCTTTTTCAGTATTCTGGAAAGCACAGTGCCGGTATCGCCAGCCAGTTCTGAGCGTCGGCGCAGCGGGGTCAATTTACGCGATCGACGTGCTGCTGTAAACTTCGACAGCGGCCCACACTCCATCCATCATTCTCACGAGCTCGCGGGTTCGGGAGAGTTCCTCGGAGGCAGCATGCTCTACGAATCGCAAGGCGGTCAGATCCTGATGGCCTTGACAGGCGAGTCGCTGATCACGCGGCGCCTGTCGAGCTTTCGCGAGCCGCAGTTCCTGAAGCTGGTGCAGATGCTGCGCGACGCGGACATCTCATTCACCAACGCTGAATGCGTTTTTCAGGAGTATGAGAATCATCCCAACTTCCTGGCCGGCGGCGGATCGCCGCGCGGCACCCACATGGCTTCCGATCCCCGCAACATCAAGGAGCTGCAGTGGCTGGGCATCGACATCGTATCGTGCGCGAACAATCACGCCACCGATTTTGGTGAAGGCGGCGTGCTGACCAACCTCAAGCACCTCGACGCGGCCGACCTGCCGCACGCCGGCAGCGGCCGCACCCTGGCGGAAGCGCGCGCGCCGGCGTACGTCGATACACCTAACGGACGCGTCGCGCTCATCGCCGCCAGCGACTGGGGACCGCGCAGCCGCGGCGGATCGCCGTGGCCGGCGCCGCTGGGCGCGCTGGCAGGCGAGCAGGGCGGCTTCGTGAAGGGGCGCCCCGGCTGCAATCTCATACGCCACCGTCCGGTGTTCACCGTCGATCGCGCAGCCTTCGATGCGCTGCGCCGCATCAGCAAGGAACTCCGGTTCGAAGAAGAGAAGGCGAGCCGGCGCACGGCCGAGGCGCTGGTGAATCCGGACCTCGATACCGACACCGTATTTCATTTCATGGATGCGCGCTACGTGCTGGGCGAGCGCTTTTCGATGACCACGCTGCCCAATCAGGAAGACATCGACGACAACCTGAAATGGATCCGCGATGCGCGGCGCATGGCCGACTGGGTGATGGTGAGCTTTCACGTGCACGGCGCCGGCCCGTCGCGAGACGAACCGCCGGAGCACTCGAAGATCTTTGCGCGCGCCTGCATCGACGCCGGCGCCGACGTGTTCATCGGCCATGGCCCGCACCGCGATTGCGGCATCGAGCTCTACAAGGGCAAGCCGATTCTCTACAGCCTGGGCAATTTCATTCAGCAGGCCGATACCGTGCGCTGGACGCCATCCGATAGCTTGGCGCGCTATGGACTCGGCGCCGGAAATACGCCCGCGGACTTCTACGACATGCGCTCGTCGAAGAAAAAGCAGCAGCCCAATGCGCGGCGCTGGGAAAGCGCGGTCGCCATGGTCAGGTTCAACGACAAGCGGCTGCAGGAAATCCGTTTGCATCCCATCGAACTGGGGCTGGGCCTGCCGCGTTACCAGCGCGGTCGACCGGTGCTCGCCGAGTCCAATGGAGAAGCCGCGCAGCGCGTGCTCAACAATATCCAGCGGCTGTCGGAGCCGTTCGGAACGAAGATCGCGGTGGAAAACGGGGTGGGCGTAATTCAGTGCGCGTGAGGCTCGCGTCCTGATAACGGTGCCGAGATCAAGCTGCTCGATAAGGCGGCAGCTGCTGTAGGGCGCACGGACTCGTTACTGGCGAAGCCAGCGGTTTGCGGGAAGTGCGCCTGTGCACTCGCTCCCGCCCCGGATCGCTTCGCGAACGCCGTATCGCGAGTGCGGGTCACACCCGCTATCTTGCGGCGCCACTTACAACAGGAGTCTCACCTCTTAACATCTGAATGGCGGGTGTGACCCGCCCTACAAACCAGCAGCGCTGCAGCTACAGCCGCTGGATCACGTTCTTCGCGAACTCGTTCATCAGGTCGAGGCCGCGATTGGGCGGGAAGTTGCACTTCACCTGTTTGACGCCGCGGCGGGCGAGATCTCTGATCTGATCGATCACTTCCTCGGGCCGCCCGATCATCAGGAAGCGCTTCAACATTTCGGGCGTGACGAAGCGCCGCTCGCCGGGATTGATCGCCGTCTCGTGCGTCTCGTGCATCATGCGCTGGCGCGATTCCGCGGGCCGCTGCATGTGGAAATCCAGGTAGTCCTTCCAGATCGGGCTCACCCACTCCGGCGGCTCTTCGCCGATCTCGAGAAAGCGGTCGATGCGCTTGTGCACCATCGACATCAGTGCCGGGCCGAAGTCGTTCACCACGCGATCCGAGTCCACCGCCTCGCCCGGCGCCAGCACCACGACCTTGCCGCGCACCGAGAGATGAAAATCGTCGAGCGTGCGGCCGCTGCGCTCCGCTCCCACCTTTGCGTTCGCGAGGATGCTGTCCACCGTCGCCGGCATCGGTATCAGTGTCGTGGTGATGCCGTCGCCCAACTCGCCCGCCAGCGCCTGCGTCTTGGGACCGTCGGCCGCGACGTAGACCGGAATGTAGTCTTCGACGTTGATGAACGACTTCTCCTGCCGCGAGAAGCGTATCTTGCGGCTCGTGCCCTTGGGATCGGGATAATCGACTTCCTCGCCGTGGACTAGCCCTCTGACGATCCTGATGTACTCGGTGAAGTCCTTGAGCAGCATCGGCCGCCGGCCCAGGAGCCGCATCGCGGTGTTGCCGGTGCCGATGCCGACGAAGACGCGCCCCGGCGCGAGCCGGTTGACGGTGGCGACCGCGTTGGCGAGCACCGGCGCGAGCCGCAGCCCAGGCACCGCCACGCCGGTGCCGATCTTGATGCGCTTCGTCTTCAGCGCCGCATGCGTCATCACCGCGAAGCAGTCCGACCGTATCATCTGGCTGTCGGTGACCCACAGATGCGTATAGCCGAGCTCTTCGGCGCGGGTGACGTAGTCCATCTGCGAAGCATTGGCCCAGGTGATACCGAATTCCATTGTGATGTTCCTTGAGGGCAAACAAAGGAGCAAGTTTACCTGATGCGGGCGCGCTGAAGCGCTGCCATGTTACTCAGGGACCATGATCGCCGGCCACCCGGTAGTTACTTGAGCGGTTCGCTGCCGATCACGCCCTCGCGCTCGAGCGCGTCGATCGCCGCATCATCCATGCCCAGGATATCCTGCAGCACGAAACGGTTGTGCTGCCCCAGCATCGGCGCGGGCTGAGGATCGCGATGCGGCACGCCCGACATCTTCCAGCTGGTGCCGTGGTAGCTGCGCAGGCCCGCGGAAGGATGATCGACCTGCACCAGCATCTTGCGTGCAAGCACTTGCGGATCGCCGAAGAAATCCCTGGGGTTGAGCACCGGTGCCGCGGGCACGCCGGCCCTTTGCAGCAGATGAGCGAGCTGATACTTTTCGAATTTGACGGTCCACGCGACTAGCGCGGCATTCAGTTCCTGCTCGTGCACCTTCCTCGATACCATGCTCGCGTAGCGTGGCTCGCTGAGCCATTCTGATTTTTTCGCGGCACGGCACAGCGCCTGCCATTGCGGCTCGTCGGTCACCGCGATGGTGATCCACGCTTCCTCGCTGCCCACTCCGCCTTTGCAGGGGAATGCGCCGTGTGGCGCAAAGCTCTCGTGCCGGTTGCCCTGCGCCTTGGGGGCCGCGCCGGTAATCGCGGTCTGCAGCAGCGCATCTCCCAACAGGCACAGCGTGCCTTCGAGTTGCGCGAGCTCGATGTGCTGCCCTTCGCCAGTTTGGTTGCGGTGATAGAGTCCCATCAGTACCGCCGATGCGCCGTTCAGCGCGCCCATGAAATCGGGAATCAGGATTCCCGAAGGCATGGACTCGCCTTTCTCATAGCCGGTCAGCGCCGCCATGCCAGATAAGTATTCGAGGGTAGGTCCGAACGAGCGATAGTTCTTCCACGGGCCGCTCTGGCCAAAGCCCGGCATCGATAGCATGACGAGATCGGGTTTGGCCGCGCGCAGGACTTCGTACTCGAGCCCCAGGCTGTGCATGACTCTGGCGCTGAAATTCTCGACAACGACGTCGCTGACACGCACCAGGTCGAGAAAGATCTTCTTGCCGCTGGCGTGGCTCAGGTCCAGCGCGACATCCAGATTGCCCAGGTGGCGTTCGTTGAAGCGCGGCACGCGGTTCCATGGATCCCGACCCGCATCGTCACCGGGATATTCCCGGCGGTCGCGATGACCCTGCTTGGGACCGCGCGCCGGATCGGGACGCTTGGTTGCCTCCAGCTTGATTGCCTGCGCGCCCATGTCTGCGAGCATGCGCACGGCAGAGGGGCCTGCCCAGTGATTGGTGAGGCTCAGGATGCGGCAGCCTTCCAGAGGAAGCGTCATGCTCATATCACTACCTCGCGTGCCCACTGCTGTAGCTCGCCATCGCTGTAGCCGAGCCGGCCGCACAAGATCTCACGGTTGTGCTGGCCCAGCGTGGGCGCCGCGGAGAACGTGGTCCCTGCTGCGCTCATGCGAAACGGCGCTCCGGCGTAGGGCAGCTTGCCAACCACCGGATGATCCAGGTATTGCAGGAAATCGCGCTCACTGATCTGTGGCGAAGCCATGATCTCCTGCGTATCGTTGAGCGCGCCCCAGGCAAACTGCGCCTTCTGTCCGGCGGCCATCACTTGCTCTTTGGTGTGCGCCGCCACCCAGCGTCCGAAAACGGCAGCGACTTCCTCGGCGTTGTCGGCGGACAGCGGCTGCCCCACGATTTTCGACAGCCGCTCCACTTCAACTGCATTGCGCGGCAGCTTGGCGATGACGTAGCCGTCGCTGGCGCGGTGGCGCTCGGAATTCTTGCCGCCCCCAGGCCGGCGTCCCTGCACCTGCTGGTTGTAGGAATAATGCGCGGGCGCTGAATTGAGCGACATCAGCGCGGTGTCCATGATCGCGATATCGACGTGCTGACTGCCGTGCGTTGAGCGCATCAGCAGCGCGGCGAGCGCAGCGGCAAATGCATTCTGCCCCGCGGCGTACTGAGCGGCGGCATAACCCAAACGCAGCGGCTCGCGCTCGCGTTCGCCGCCCAGGTGCATGATGCCGCTCCACGCCTGGAGGTTCAGCTCGGTCGCCTGGTAATCTCTATAAGGCCCGGTCTGGCCGAAGTTCGAGATCGAGACCATCAGCAGCTTGGGATTGAGCTTCGACAAAGCCGCGTAGCCGATGCCCAGCCTGTCCATCACGCCGGGGCGGAAATTTTCCACGACGAGATCCGCGTCGCGAGCGAGACGCATGAAGATATCTAATCCGGTCGCTGATTTCAGATCGAGCGTAAGGCTCTGCTTGCCGGTGTTCAGATATAGAAACGCCGGGCTGCGCTCGAGACCATCGGCGCCGCCTGCAGCACCACCATGACGCCTTGCGATGTCGCCTACACGCGGCCGCTCGATCTTGATCACGTCCGCGCCGTACAGCGCAAAGAGGCGCGTGCAAAAAGGTCCGGATATCAGTTGCGTGAGATCCAGGACGCGCAGGCCCTGCAGCGCGGGTGCGGCCATGCTTATCCTCTGCGCCTGCCGATGGACGGAATCCCCGCGGCGATTTTCCCGGAGAATTCTCTTTGCAGGGCGACCAAGCGGTCCTCCAGTTCGTAGGCGTAAGGATCGCGGCGCGGCTTGCCTTCTTTTTCTTCCTCGACCATGTTCTCCAGCTCTGCGCGGTGCTCCAGGTGCCATTGCACGGTGCGGCGCACCGCTTCCAGCGCCGGCACCACGTCGCGGTAGCCCAGCTCGAGCCTGGCCTTGGTGAGATCGAGCAGCTGGTGGTGCGATTCGCTCACATAGCCGCGGCACAGCTCCTCGACGATGGGGTGCGCCACGCCGATTACTTCCCATTGGTGATTCATGCAATCGGCGATGCAATTGATGAGTTCGGTCAGCGTTAGCGTGCGCTCGTCGCAGATATTGTAGATCTGGCCACTCGCCCGCGGCTCATCTATCGAGAGAAATATGGCGTGCGTCAGATTATCGGTATAACCGCGGTTGCGCAGCCGGTCGCCGTTGCCTGGAACGATGATGTGCGGGCGCTTGTCGAGCGCGCGCTTCATGATGGACCAGATGACCGAGCGGTTGGCGCGCGGGCCGTATACGTTGGGATAACGAAAGATCGTGCAGTCGAACTCGCCTTTATCATGCTGCGCGATGAGCTGGCGTTCGCCTTCCGCCACGGCCCAGCCATAGGCATCCTGCTCGCGCTGCGTGTAGGTCTGATAGTCCTCAGGGATCGGAACCGGCAAACCCTCTGCCGTGTGCGCGAGATTCCGGTAACCGACGTAACCGGCGCCGCCGGTGATGCCGATGAACTTGCGGGTCTGGCCGCCCATGACCTTCGCCACATAGCGCAGCCTGCCGTACGAGGAGACGACCACGTCGTGTTTCTGGTTCGCCAGGTCCAGCGCCAGCGCGTCCTTGGAGAAGGGATCGCCGTGTATATGCGCTACCGGTTTGGAGAACTCTACTTCGTGCGTGCCGCGATGATAGATGGTGACGTCGTAGCCGCGGGCGATGAAGCCCTCTAAGATCGGCACTCCGGTGGGGCCGGTTCCGCCTACGACCAATGCTTTCATGGATTCAGATTCTTTTGTGCTGTAACTGTTTCGTCGCAAGCCGAACGGCCGTGCGCTTCCAGGTCGTGATGATAACGGATTTCAGCGGTGCTTCGGGGAAAGAGCGATCGGCGCTGCGCTTGGATCGCGGCGCCGATCGCTATACAGCAATCCTAAATATCATTAACGCGGGGCTGCCATCAATCTGCTTTGATCCCGGCCTCTCTGATCACCTTGCCCAGAGATTCCGTTTCCCCTTTGATGCGGGCCGCGAGCTCGTCGGGCGTGCTGCCGATGGTCTCGACGCCGGTGTTGAAAAACTTCTCCTTGACGTCCGCGCGGTTCAGCACCTTGACGATCTCTTCGTTGAGCTGGCTGACGATGGCGGGAGGCGTCTTGAGCGGCGCGAACATTCCGTACGTCGATGCCGACTGGTAGCCGGGCAGTCCCGCGGCCGCCACCGTTGGCAGCCCGGGCAGGAGCTGCGAGGGTTGCGCGCTGGTCACTGCGAGCGCTCTCAGGCGTCCGGATTTCACGTGCGGCGTCGCGCCGCCGGTGGTGGCGAACATGAGCTGCACCTGCCCGCTGATTAGATCGTTGTAGGCGCCCTCGTTGCCGCGATAGGAGATGCGCACGACATTGATGCCGGCCATGGACTTGAAAAGCTCCGCCGCGAGATGGGGGGTGGAGCCGGTCGAGCCCGCGCCGTAGTTCATCGCCCCCGGATGCGCCTTGGCCAGCGCGATCAGATCCTTGACGGATTTCACCGGCAGGGAGGGATGCACGACCAGTATGTTGGGCGAACTGGCTGCGAGCGTGATCGGCGCAAAATCGCGCAGCGGATCGAACGCCGCATTTTGCCGCATCAGCGGCACGATCCACAGGCTGTTGCTGTAAAGCAGCAGCGTGTAGCCGTCCGCAGGCGCCTTGGCCACGGTCTGCGCGGCGATCGCGCCGCTGGCACCGCCGCGGTTTTCCACGATCACCTGCTGGTGCAGGGTGCCGGTGAGCGCCTGGGAGATCAGGCGCGCGCTGAAATCGTTGCCGCCTCCCGGTTCGGCGGTGACCACCCGCAGTGGCTTCGCAGGAAAACTCTGCGCCCCTGCCATGCCCGCAGCCAGCAGCGCTGCATATGCGAATCCGGAAATCACTAAACGAAACGACATATATGCTCCTCGTGCCCAGTACTGCATTGTTCGGTGAGCCTACCGCTTATTCATGCTTGCGTTTCTGATGCAGATGCCGTGAGTAATTGCAGCATTCACTGACGCTCGCAGCGTACGATATCCATGATGCCGCGCACGTCCGGCAGCGTCTCCAGCCGCTCTACCAGTTCCAGCACGCGCTGCGCAGCCTGAGCATCCAGCACGCGCCGCGTGCAGCCAAAGAACTTCTGCAGCCGCTGATCGCGTGTCAGCGGATTGCCGGGCCAGCCCAGCAGCTTGTCGACGCGCATGGTGAGCAGCCGGCCGTCCTTTGTCGTCACGCTGACGATCACGTGCATCTTGGTCTTGTCGAGCGGGATGCTGTCGTCGATCTCCAACTTCACGTGCGGCAGCAGCGCTTTGACGTCGGGCGCGTTGAGGCGTTGGTCGGTGAAGGAATCGACCGTCACTTCGCCATCCAGCAGCGCAATGAGCGTCGTATATTGCACGCTGAATTTGCCGTCCAGCCCGCTCTTCGGCTGCGGACGGTCGACGTATTCGAAGCGTGGGAACACGATGTGCACGCTCGCGATCTGCTCCGGTTTGAGGCAGTGTTCCTGGCGCAGCCGCAATGCGCCGTCGATGGGGCGCTGGGTGAAGCCGTTGGATGGAAACGCCTTGAAGCCGATGCCGGGGTCCAGCATGCGCAGGGGTGCAGCAAATCCCTGCGACAGCAGTTCTGGTTTCGCGTTGCCCGGCATAAAGGTATCAAAAAATCCCTTGGGACCGAACACGTCGGCGCTGGCAGTCCAGCCCATCTGCGCCAGCAACGCGGATTCCATGCCCATGCG
The DNA here is from genome assembly GCA_903905655.1 of uncultured beta proteobacterium. Classification (GTDB taxonomy): domain Bacteria; phylum Pseudomonadota; class Gammaproteobacteria; order Burkholderiales; family SG8-41; genus PALSA-1004. The sequence goes on from CAIVHG010000050.1 coordinate 18,685, forward strand.
CGCGCCATGGCCGGAATGCGAGGACTTGGTCATGGTGCCGGTGTTGATGGACATGCTGCCGGCGCGCGAACCGGCGAGTCCGAATGCCATCAGCGTCTGTTGCCGGGTGAGTTCCAGCAGCTTTGCTGCGGCGGCGGTAGCGCCGAACAGGCCCACCGTTCCCGGCTTGTGAAAGCCAAAGCCGGTTGCCATGCCGGTGGCCGCCAGCCTGACGCGTGCCTGCACTTCGAAAGCGGTCGCTAGCGCTTCGATCACTTTGCTGCCGTTTAACCCATGGTACTCCGCGAGCGCCAGTATCACCGGCAGCGTCGGCGACATGGGGTGATTGGGCGGATAAGAAGTATTGTCGAAATCGAGCGCATGACCCATGGTGCCGTTGGCGTAGGCCGCGTTCTGCAGCGAAGTCTTGAAACCGCCGGTGATCACGCTGGCCTGGGGCGCACCGCCCATCTCTTTCACGTAGGCAATGGAAATTCTTCCCACTCCTGAGGACTCGGTAGATCCGGCATGGATCACCGCCAGGCCATCGAGCACTACCTGCTTGCACAGTTCTATCGCCGCGCCGGGCAAAGTTGCGTATTTAACAGCAAGCAGATTGTCGACAAAGGATTCGGTAACGGTAGCGGTCACGTATTTGGTCTTTCATGCTGCGCCAGAGAAATAAGCCGATCGGCTTGCGCGAACTCAAGTGCATGCGCAGCGTGTCAACTTATGGGAGGTTCGATTCTACATCACTGCGCTGCCGCGAATGAACACGCAGGCGGCACCCGTCTGCGTGCCGTCCCGCTATTGGTCGCGTATGCCGCGATCCTTGATCACCTTGCCCATCCTTGCCATTTCCGCTTTGACGGTGGCGGCCAGTTCTCCGGGTGAGCTGCCGACGGTTTCAACGCCGGAACTCAGGAACTTCTCTCTGATATCAGCGGAAGTCAAAGCGCGCACCATTTCCATATTGAGCCTTTGTATGATCGCTGCGGGCGTGCCCGCAGGCGCAAATACTCCAAAAATGGAGACTGCCTCGTATCCGGGCAGGCCCGAGGCCGCGATGGTGGGCATGCCCGGCATCACCGCCGAAGGCTTCGCGCTGGTCACCGCCAGCGCGCGGATGCGTCCCGACTTGACGTGCGCTGCCGCGGCGCCGGGATTGGTGAACGACAGCTGCACTTCACCGCCGGCGAGCGCCGTCAGCGCCGGGCCCACGCCCTTATAGGGGATGCGCACGATGTTGACGCCGGCCATGGCCTTGAACAACTCTGAGGTCAGGTGCGTGGAGGAACCGGTCTGTCCGCCGCCGTCGTTGAGTTCGCCGGGCCGCGCCTTGGCCAGGGCGATGAGTTCCTGTACGGAATGCACTGGCAGCGACGGATGCACGACCAGCAGGTTGGGCGAGGTGATCGCCAGCGTGATCGGCGCAAAGTCGCGCAACGGATCCCAAGGGACGCTGTCGCGCATGAATGGCAGCAGCCACAGGCCGCTGCCGTGGAATAACACGGTGTAGCCGTCGGGCTGCGCCCTGGCTGCTGTTTGCGCAGGGATGACGCCGCCGCCGTGATTGTCTACGATCACCTGATGGCCCAGGGGGCTTGAAATGCGCTGCGTGATGATGCGTGCAGCGATATCTCCAGCCCCGCCCGATTCGGAGGCGACCATGCGTATGGGTTTGACGGGGTAATCCTGGCTATAGGCAGGCTGCGCGGCCCCGAACATCAATCCTGCTGGCAGCAAACACGCATAGACAGATCGCGAGCGCATGTAACCTCCACTGAGACGTGAGATCAACCGGAGGCATCAGTGTATACCCAAATTCGCGCTGAACGACAGGCCCTGTCTCATTGCGCGGCATCTGAGTACAGTGAAACTCAGAGCGTCACTGAGGGCTACCGGTCAGCGCGCACGGTCTGGCACATCAACGGGTGCGGCTTTTATTTTCTTCGCAGGTAGGACAGGTGTCCGACTTGAGCTCCGTCTGGCAGAATGCGCAGCGGAAGGCGCGTTCTGCAGCCTCCAACCCAGCGGAAAGCTGCTGTTCGCGCTGTGCGGGTGTACAGCATGCGTCCTTATGGTCGCTCAGGACCTTGTCTTCCGGGTGCGTAGTTTGCACTGCATTCATCATGGCAATCCCTTCGAATTGTTAGTGGTAAATCCCTTCCCTGATTAATTAGCATCTGCACATCCTGAAATTCCGGCCGCCGTCCGGCGACAGGTATTGCTAGTGACGTTACCGTTGGCGATTGCGGAGAGCGTTGACCCATGTCAAAGCTGTCGCGAGTGCCTCGTGCATCTGACCCGAAGTCCCCGGCGCGTTTCGCTGCAGCGTGCGGCACAGGCGTCCCCTTGACAGGGGATTCGACCTGCCTATATAACCAACGTGCTCAGAAGCGTGCGCGGCAGGCGCTTTGCGCAAGCGGGTGGATCAGTCCGCGCTGCGGTTTGGGAAATGCTTTAGTTGTAGCGAGGCCCGATAGCGCCCGTGTCTCGCGGGTCCATATAAAGTCGGCAGATATGCAAAGGTCGAAAATGTCGCAGCCATTCCCGCATCTCTTTCAACCCATCCGCATCGGCTCCAAGCAATCGCGCAACCGCATCATGCGGCTGGCGACTTCCACCAATACCGGCAAGGATGGCGCACCGTCGGATTACACCGTCGCCATCTACCGCCGCTTGGCGAAGGGCGGCGCCGGCATCCTCGTCAGCGAAGGCATGCGCGGGCATCCGAGCAATGCCGGACGCAACGACCACATCATGATGCTGTACCGCAAGGACATCATCCCCGGCCTGACGAAGTTGGCGGACGCGGTGCACGCGGAAGGCGCGCTGATGATTCCCCAGATCAATCACGGCGGGCGCCAGCATCACGGACCCAAGGTTCCCACGTTGTGGGCGCCGTCGGCGATCGCCTGCCCGCAGAGCGGCGGCGTGCCGCATGCGATGAGCAAGGATGAAATCGCTGAATTGGTGGCGGGCTTCGCGGCCGCTGCGTTCAATGCCAAGCAGGCTGGTTGCGATGGCGTGGAAGTGCACGGCGCGCAGGGTCACCTGATCCAGGAGTTCGTTTCTCCGTTCAGCAACAAACGCCAGGACGAATACGGCGGCAGCCTGGAGAACCGGCTGCGCTTCACCCGCGAGATCATCTCCGCGGTGCGCGACAAGGTCGGCGCTGATTTCATCGTAGGCTACCGTTTCGGCTACGAAGAGTTCACGCCCGGCGGCATCACCCTCGAGGAGAGCAAGCAGACGGCTGCGCTGCTGGTGCAGCTCGGCATGATCGATTATCTGTCGCTGTCGCAGGGCAACTTCAACACCATCGAAACGCATTGTCCGGACGCGCACTCTCCCAAGCTGCCGTACATCGATATCCAGGCGCAGATCAAGGCAGCCGCCGGCAGCATGCCGGTAGTGGCGAGCACGCGCATACAGACGCCTGAAGAAGCGGAATCCATCATCGCGGGCGGTAAGGCGGATCTGGTGGGCATGTGCCGGGCCCTGATTGCCGATCCCGAGTGGCCGGAGAAGGCCAGGGAAGGCCGCAGCGCAGACATCCGGCGCTGCATTGCCACCAGCTTCTGCCACGGCGCCGGCAAACGCCTCACCTGCGAGGTCAACCCGACAGTGGGCAATGAACTGGATTCGCCGCTGCCCAAGGTCACGGCGCCCAAGCACGTCGTCATCGTCGGCGGCGGCCCCGCCGGGCTGGAGGCGGCGCATACCGCGGCCGAGCGCGGGCACAAAGTGGTGGTGCTCGAGAAGGGAGCGAAGCTCGGCGGCAAGCTGACTTTCGCACAGCACTATCTGCCTTTTCACGAATCGAGTTATGCGCTCGATTTTCTGCTGCGGCGGGTGGAGCAGCTCGGAGTGGAGGTGCGCACCGGCACGGCTGCGACCCGCGACTCGGTGCTGAAGGAAAAGCCGGACGCGGTGATCGTCGCCGCGGGCTCTGAGATCTATGCGCCGCAGGTGGCGGGCGACGGCTCGGTGCCGGTCGTCACTTACAGCAAGCTGCCCGCGGGCGCCACGGTGGTGGTGATGGACGAGGACGGATATTACTGGGCCTCGTGCATGACCGAGCAGCTGGCGCGGCGCGGCTGCAAGGTGGTATACGTGACGCGCTTTCACGAACCGTTCAGGGAGATCGTGGAAGTGTCGCGCATCAGCGTGGTGCGCGCGCTCGATGAAATGGGCGTGACGCTGCGCTCGTCGATGTTCGTCGATCGCATCGAGAAAGGCGGCATCGTCCTCAAACACTACTACAATACCAAGCGTGAGGAACGCATCGAGGGCGTAGGCGATCTGTTGTGGGTGGGCACGCAGCGCGCGAACGACCGCCTGGCGTATGAGCTGCGCGAAGCGGGCCTCAAGGATGTGCGCCTCATCGGCGACGCTTACATGCCGCGCCGGCTCGCGAATGCGATTTCGGAAGGCTATCGGGCAGCGCGCGCAGTCTGATATTGATCAACTATTCGGAGGCTTTATGCCGCTGCCGCGCTATGCTGCATTGATATTCTCGATTGCTTTAATCGTGCCGGGCATCGGTGTGGTGTCCGGCCAGAATTATCCCTATAAGCCGATACGCCTCTTAACCTCCGAACCCGGCGGCGCAGGTGATTTCGCGTCGCGCTTGATCGCGCAGGAACTCAGAGGCAGCCTCGGGCAACAGGTGATCATAGACAATCGTGCCGGTGCATTTCTATCGGGACAGGTGACGGCCCGTGCGTCACCCGATGGCTATACCGTGCTGATGGCCGCCAGCAATCTCTGGTTGCAGCCGTTTTTGTATGAGCATGCGCCGTTCGATTCCGTAAAGGATTTTTCGCCGATCACGTTGACGACGACCTCGCCATTGGTGGTGGTCGTGAATCCATCGGTGGCGGCAAATTCTGTCCAGGAGTTGATCGCCTTGGTCAAGGCCCGGCCGGGAGTGCTCAACTACGGGTCGGGTAATACCGCCTCATCTTCCCATCTGGGGCCGGAATTATTCAAGTCCATGGCCGGCGTCAATATCGTGCGCATTGCTTATAAGGGAGCGGGCCCCGCACTCAATGCTTTGGTCGCCAACGAAGTGCAGATGATGATCTCCAGCGCGGGGTCGGCGATGCCCATCGTCAGGTCGGGCAGGTTGAAGGCTTTGGCGATCACCAGTCCTGAGCTATCCGCGCTGTTGCCCGGCTTGCCCACGGTGGCGTCATCCGGCCTGCCCGGATATAGCTTTGCGCAGACCCTGGGCGCATTGGCGCCAGCCAGGACGCCTGCGGCGATCATCGGTCGGCTGCACGACGAGATCGTGCGGGCGCTGAACCAACCCGAAGTGAAACAGAAGTTGTTCAATGGCGGCCTGGAGATCGTCGGCAACTCGCCTGCGCAGTTCGCGGCCATGATCAAGACCGACATGACGGTGTTGGGTAAGGTGATCAAGGATAGCGGCATCCGCGAATGAGATGTTGCTGCTGTTGCCTGGTCCCGCTCTATATCGGGGGCAGTGTAATTTTTCGGCTAGATAGAATGTAATGTTACTCCGACCCGGATTTTCGATCGCTGCGCCGTTCATATCTGCGCGGCCGCTGACTCGTTGTTAGTATCTGGCTGCATGGTAAACAATGCGCGGTGGCGGCAATCCGCGATGCCCGCGCAAAATCTCATATAATTCAGACACGATGATTCCCTCCCGACGCCTGTCTTACTCCGCGATCGTCGATCGCACACCGCTCAGGCTGCCGCGCGGCGTGCGGCTGGTCGTGTGGCCAATCGTCAACGTGGAAGTGTGGGACATCGGACGGCCGATGCCGCGTCAAGCGCTACCGCCGCCCACCGGAATCCCCCGGCTGCCCGACGTGCCGCACTGGGCGTGGCACGAATACGGCAACCGCGTCGGCTTCTGGCGCCTGAAAGCGGTGCTCGATCGCATGAAGATCACGCCGTCGTTGTCGATTAACGCGCGGGTGTGCGAAGACTATCCGCGCATCGCCCAGGCGGCGCTCGATGCGGGCTGGGAATTCATGGCACACTCATACGATCAGCGTCCGCTCCATCTTGAACCCAACCAGCGAGCGACCATCCGCAAGGCCGTCAAGGCAATCAAGAAATTCACTGGCAAGCAGCCGGTCGGCTGGCTCGGACCGGGCTTCACGCAGACGCTGGATACACCTGAACATCTCGCGGAAGCCGGGATCCAGTACATCTGCGATTGGCCCATCGACGACGAGCCGGTCGAGATCAAAACGAAAAAAGGCCCGCTGCTGGCGCTGCCGTACAGCATCGAGCTGAACGACATCGCAATGATGATCGTGCAGCATCATCCTGCGCGGGAGTTCGTCACGCGCTCTATGGATTACTTTGAGCGTATTTACGCGGAGTCGATGTCGCGCGCGAAAATCATGTCGATTGCCGTGCATCCGTACATTTCAGGCACGCCATACCGCATTAAGTACTTCGAAGAGGTGCTCGCGACGCTCAAAAAGAAGCGGGGCGTTGTTTTCTGGACGGGGGAAGAGATCATGAACTGGTATCGATCGGCGCGTGCGGACGGTGGGGGCAGGTCGATTCGCACAAAGAGATAGGCGCGCGTATGCATCGAACATGACCGCCATCAACGGGTCTCATATCATCCGCAGTCGTGATGTGGCGGCTGCGCGCATGATCGCCCTCAATCTCGCTTCCATAGAGTTTGCAGTTATCCCTTTCCATACCATGGCCATCGCAAAGTTCATCGCTACGCTGTTGACGCTGCTCGTTTCGTTGACGAGTGCGTGGGCGCATGATTTCACTTTAAAGAACGCGCATATCGTTCATCCGGTCGCCACGCCCACCGTTCTGGCGCAGGCCAATGGCGGCGTCTATTTCACACACGAAAATACCGGCACAAACGCAGTCCGCCTGGTGCGGGCCGGGAGCCCGATCGCCGCGCACGTCGAACTGCATCAGATGTCGATGGATGGCAACATTGCGAGGATGAGGGCAGTCCCGGGCATCGAGGTCAAAGGCGGCCAGGCGATCCGCTGGAGCCCACGCAGGGCTATCATCTGATGCTGGTCGGCCTCAGGCAGCCGCTCAAGGAGGGGGACAAATTCCCGATGATTTTGGAGTTCGAAAGCATCGGCAGCGTCGAAGTGTCGGTGCTCGTCGCGAAAGCGAAAGAAGGGGCAGCCGACGAGGAACATCATCATTAAAGCGCAGCAAGTCGCGGCCGTTGCCACGGCCGCTGCATTTCTTAAGTGCTTGGCTAGGCAACGTAATATCCAGTATTCCCGTCTGATCCTGGGCCGGGCGCCTGCAGAAATCGCTTGTTATTTATGGTGGTGACGCCCATACTGCGCGATCGATTGCTTGTCGGCAAGTTCTCTACGCACCGGTTCCTGGTGCTTCTGGTCAA
>CAIVHG010000051.1 GCA_903905655.1 uncultured beta proteobacterium
AAGTGTTGCCATGCTCCGCTACGGTCACGATCAATTTTTCACGCGGCAGGCCGAGCCGCTTCGCCGTCGACTCCAGGATGCGCAAATTCGCCTGATGCGGAATCAGCCAGTCGACATCCGCGACCTGCTGGCCGCATTTGTCCAGCGTTTCGCGCGCCACCTCGTCCAATACGCGTACCGCCAATTTGAAAACTGCAGGACCGTCCATGCGCAAAAACGGGTCGCCGGTCGCTTTGCCGCCGTTGACGCTGCCCGGGACCGACAAGATGCCGGCGTGGCTGCCGTCGGCGTGCAGTGCGCTCGCCATGATGCCCGGCTTGTCGCCGGCCTTGAGTATCACCGCGCCAGCACCGTCGCCGAACAGCACACAGGTGCCGCGATCATTCCAGTCGAGGATGCGTGAAAACACTTCCGCGCCGACCACCAGGGCGCAGCGGTGCTGACCCGAGCGGATGAACAGATCGGCAGTCGCGAGCGCATAGACGAAGCCGCTGCACACCGCCTGCACATCGAACGCGGGGCAGCCTTTGATACCGAGCTTGGCCTGCAACAGACAGGCGGTGCTGGGAAAGATGTAGTCCGGCGTCGATGTGGCGAGGATGATGAGATCGATGTCCTGCGCCGCGATGCCCGCATTGGCGATTGCGGCCGTGCTCGCCTGCGCCGCCAGAGCACTCGTCGTCTGCCCGGCGTCTGCGATATGGCGCTGACGGATGCCGGTGCGCGTACGGATCCACTCATCCGACGTATCCATGCGCTGTGCCAGATCGTCGTTGGTGACTATGTTGCGCGGCAGGTAGCTGCCGGTACCTATGATTCTGGAATAGATCACGCCGATTCCACCATGTTTAGCCCGCCGCCAGGCGTTTGATTATGCGTTGCAGCACGTCTTCGCGCACCTCGTCGAATGCACGCGCGATCGCATTTTCGAAAGCGAAGATATCGGCCGAGCCGTGGCTCTTCACCACGATGCCTTTCAGGCCGAGCAGACTGGCGCCATTGTAGCGCGAGGGATCCACGCGGCGTTTGAATGCAGTGAGAATAGGCACGGCCACGGCACCGCAAAGATAGGTAAACCAGTTGCGCTTGAACTCTTCCGCGAGAAACGCGCGCAGCATCTTCACCAGGCCTTCTGCGGTCTTGAGCGCAACATTTCCGACGAAACCATCGCACACCACCACGTCAGTCGTGCCTTTGAAGATATCGTCGCCTTCGACGTTGCCATAGAAATTCAGGCCGCTCGCGCGCAGCAATTCGCCGGTCTGCTTCACCACATCGTTGCCCTTGATCTCTTCTTCGCCGATGTTGAGCAGCCCGATGCTGGGGCTTTCTTTGTGCTGCATGGCCGAAACCAGCATGGCGCCCATGATGGCGAACTGCAGCAGATGCTGGGGGGTGCAGTTGACGTTGGCGCCGAGGTCGAGTACGTACACTTCGCCTTTCATCGTGGGCAGAATGCCGGCGATGGCCGGGCGGTCTATCCCCGGCAGGGTCTTCAGCACAAAACGCGAAATCGCCATAAGCGCGCCGGTATTGCCGGCGCTCACGCAGGCATGCGCCTCGCCGCTCTTGACCAGATTGACGGCTACGCGCATGGACGAGTCCTTCTTCCAGCGCAGTGCCGCCGAGGGATGTTCGTCCATGCCCACCGTCTGCGTCGCGTTGTGCACACGCAGATGCGGGCCCGCCGCAGCGTGATGCAGCCGCAGCTGGGCTTCGATCGCGTCCTGCAGACCGACCAGAACGATATTGCCGTGCGGATGGGATTTCTGGAAATTGAGCGCAGC
>CAIVHG010000052.1 GCA_903905655.1 uncultured beta proteobacterium
ATGGCTGGACCGGCCGCAAAATGCGCACACCGAGAAATGCCCGGCATGTCACCGCATCCACGATCGCTACCCGGCCGGCTATGTGCGGCTGGAGGGAGAGTTTCTCAACAAGCATCGCGGGGAGCTGATCGAGTTGATTCGCAATCTGGAAAAAAGAGAGAGCGCGGAGCATCCCGTACAGCGGATCATGGACATCGTCGATGAGAGCAGGGGCGTGCTCGTCAGTACCACCGATATCCATCTCGCCCACGGCATAGGCGAAGCGCTGCAGCACGCCTACAAAGGCGAACTCGACTCTCACTATCTGGATGAGGAGAAGCTGCTGCGCGTGCATTGGCGCCGCTGACGGCATGCGCGGCGCAGCGCAGCGCGTGAGCAGTTGCCCTTTAAAGGGGCATGATCGCGTTCGCGGCCTAGGATGCCCGCGTGCCGGCCGCGTATGCCGATCCCGCAGCATCGTGTTCTCCGCACTCCTGCAGGATTGTGCTGCGCGCAGCATCCCTCAGCGCGATGGCTGCTGCAAACGGGTCGTGGACGTCCGGTGGCGGCATGATGGGTTTGCCGATGGTGACTGCCAGCGCGCCGCGGCGTAAAAACCATTGACCCTCGCGCAGCACGGCCCGGCTGCCGCATATCGCCACCGGCACCACTGGCGCGCCTGAGCGCGCGGCGGAGGCGAAGGCGCCCAGGCGAAACGGCATCAAGCCGGGCGCGCGGGTGAAAGTGCCTTCAGGGAAAAAAGCGAGCGATTGCCCATTTGCGACCAGCGTCGCCAGCCGGTTCGCATCGTCTACGCTTTGCTGGGTTTCGAAGCGCTCCACGAATTCCGCAGCCAGCCGCCTGAGATAGGTGCCGGCGATGAACTGGCTCCTGAGTTCGCGTTTCGCCACGAAGCGATAGTGCACCGGCAGGGCGGCGATGAGCACCACGCCATCCAGATAGCTAGCATGATTGGCGACCAGCACGCTCGCGGTGGTGCGGGGGAGATGTTCAAGGCCATGCACGGTGAGCGGAATGCCAACGAGCCTGAAATACGCGCGTGCTGCGGCTCCGCCTAGCGTCCACGCCCATGCGGGTTTTGGCACCGCTGCAGTGATGAGCCAGGTCAGCGCGGCAACGATGCACAGCGCGCTTCCAGCATACGCCGCATACAAGATTTCTCCGCCGAGCGCGGCGTAGCGTCGGGCCTGCGGCAGCAGTGCGTGCAGAACCAGGCGCGCGAACTGGGTCGCTGCGCTGGGCGAGTGCGCCCCAATTTTTCCCGTTTCATAGAGCGCGCGGCACGCCGAGCGCCGGATCTTGCCGCTCGAAGTTTTGAGCACGGTGCGCGGCGCGGCGATCACGATGTCGTCCGGCGGCTCGCCGAGGATGCGCAGCGTCGCCTGCAGGATGCTGGCGCGCAGGGCGTCGCGTGCAGCTTCATCGGTGGCACGGGTTTCGGCAAGCACGACCAGGCGCTCCGTGCCCGATTGTGTATCCGGACTGCCGAAGACTGCAACACAGCCCTTGCGCACGCCTTCGAGGGCACCCACCGCTTCCTCGATTTCCTCGGGATAGATGTTGCGCCCGCCGCGGATGACGATGTCCTTTACCCGTCCCGTCACATAGATCTCGCCATGCGCGCTATAGGCGCGGTCGCCAGTGTCGAGCCACTCGCCATGGAACAGGTGCGCCGTCTGCTCAGGATTTCGATAGTAGCCCTGGGTAGCGGACGGTCCTCTGAATTCGAGGCGGCCCTCGACGCGCTCGCCGACTTCGCGGCCTGCTTCATCGATGATGCGAACCTCGTGCCCCGGCAGAGGCCGGCCGCAGGCTACGAAGCGCAACGCGTTCGACTCAGCGGCCGCTGCAGGCAACGCCTTGCGGTTATGTTCCAGCGGATCGCGGCGCACACGATCGATCAAGGGTGCGCGCGCCTGCGTCGGAAACAGCAGCCCCACCGAACACTCCGCCAGCCCGTACACCGGGGTCATCGCCTCGGTGCGCAATCCATAGCGCGCAAAGCGCTCGCCGAACCTGATCGCTGTGTCGGGGTTCACTGCTTCCGCGCCGTTGAACGCCATGCGCCATGACGAGAGATCGAGTCCTGCCAGCTCTGCCTCCGGGATGCGATTCAGGCACAGCTCATAGGAGAAATTGGGGCCGGCCGAAAGCGTGCCGTGAAATCGGTGTATCGCCCACAGCCAGCGTTCCGGTTTGCCAAGGAAGGACAGCGGCGACATGATCGCCAGCAGCGATCCGGCGTACAGGCTGCCGAGCCAGGCGCCGATCAGCCCCATGTCGTGATACAGCGGCAGCCAGCTCACGAATACGTCGCGGCTGTCCACCTGCACCGCCTGCACCATGGCGCGTATATTGGCGAGCAGATTGGCGTGGGTGAGCACCACGCCTTTGGGATTGCCGGTGCTGCCGGAGGTGTACTGAATGAAAGCGATGTCGGAAGGCACCGCAGTTACATGCGATGCGGCGCCCGGCGTGCGTGCGAGTTCTGCCGCGGTAACGACCTGCTTCAGTCCCGGCACCTGCGCTTCCAGCAGGCGTGCCACCGTTATCGCCTCGGCTACTGTCACCAGGGTTGCGACCTGCGCATTGGCAAGGATGCCGGCGTGACGCCGCACATGCTCCTCGATCTGCGCCAGCCGCGCTGGCGGATAGATCGGCACCGGAATGCCCCCCGCCAGTAATATTCCGAAGTAGGTGTAGAAGTATTCACAGCAGGTGGGCAGCATGATCGCAACCGCATCGCGCGGCAGCAAGCCGCGGGCCTGCAGTCCGGCAGCCACGGCCTCAGCCCCGGCCCGCAGCCGGGAGTAGCTGAGTTCCTCTTCACCACCTTCGGAGAGGAAGACAATGTGCGTGCGGTCCCCGTGCCTGGCGACGTGCCAGTCCAGGACCTTGAGCAGCGTTGCCGCTGCGGCGGGCGCCTCTTCACTTGCGGTCGGCCGCACCGCACGCCGCGCCGCTGCCAGCGGTCGCGTAGTGTGGCCTGCTTTAGTTACTGCAGTGAGCAGGTCGCGCGGCGTTTGCGCCAGCTGTAGCGTGTTTTCAGGCAAGGTCACGCCGAAAGCCCGCTCGACGCGCAGCAGCAGTTCGACGCGCGCCAGGCTGTCGAGACCGAGGTCTCTTTCCAGAGAGCTATCCAGACTGATGCGCGGGCCCGAGTACTCCGCGCGCTGCAATTGGTACAGCGTGTCGCGCACCACGTCCAGCAATGCAGCGGCAAGCTGTTCGTTATTCATTACGGGGTGGGCTGGCGGTAGCACGTCCGGGGAATCCGGCGTCATGCGCCGCGATCCGGTATTTGTACCGGCGAGGTTGATGCACGATTCCCGGGATCCGCGATTGCGGGCGGTGCCGCGAGCAGCGCCCTGAAATATGCTTCCAACAACGTCTCCTTGCTGAGGGCAGCGTGGTGCCGCTATTTGCGGTTCGCTATGCGATGTTCCAGAAAAATTCCGATGACTTCGAGCAGGATGCCGGCGAGCAGGAACGCGAGGCCGGCAATCGACAGTGAACTAAAGGTGGGGCCGGGTGCAAGCCACATCAGCAACCCGCCTGCGATCACCAGCAATGCGCCTGTCGCGCGCCGCAATCGTTTCTGTCTAAGCATGGAATCGCTCCCGGTAACAGTGAACAGTGAGTACAGCGCAGCCTACCCTTAGTGACGTTGACGCCGATCAAGCGATGCGTCATGCTCACCGCAGCACACGCATGATAGGCCTCAAATACGAAAATGCAATGGCGCGCGCTGCTCCACACAGCGCGCGCTGAGATTGCGCCTTTGGACATGCTCCTGAAATGGGACGCCTGCTGCAGCCCTTTATATTGACGCTGAGCGCGCTGCTTGCAGCCAGCTACACCTACGTCGCCTGGAGTTTGAGCGCAACTGGATGGCAGCTGCCAGCTCTTGGTATTCCGTTCCTGATGATCTGGATCGTGCCGGCCGTCTATTGGGGTGGGGGACGGGAGCGTCACGGCATGCTCGATGAGTGGGTGCGCCAGGCGAGCTATCTGTGCGTGGGGTGGGTGAGCTTTCTGCTAGTGCTGACGCTGGCACGCGATCTCTTGCTGCTGCCCCGATGGTCGCAGGATCTGTCAGCGGCGCACGCCGCGCTAAACAATTTTGGAGCGCCGCTGGTCTATGGCGGTGCGCTGCTCGCATTGGCGATTGGCTTGCTGGCGGCGCTACGCGGTCCGCCCGTGCGCTTGGGGACGCAGCCTGAACTTACGCTGATTCGTTTGCGGCGCGCTTAGAGGTTGGGGTGCAGAGTTGTAGTCGAGAATTGCACAGCTATATGTCGTTGCCCGAAGGAACTTGACCCTCATCAACGTGGTTTATGGAGATCGCGCGCACAGTAAGCAGCGTGTGACCATGCCGGCTTCAAGTCGTCGCAGGCGCGGCAAACCCTGTCGCCCTATGGGGGATTCATGAGTTTAGCTCACGCTCAGTCTGCGGGAGGATCAATATGAACAACGTGATCCGGGACCGGGTAGCCGCCGGGCGCGAGCTTGCGCGGGTGTTGATCAAGCAATGTCAGGCGGCCGATGTCCTGGTGTTGGCATTGCCGCGTGGCGGCGTGCCGGTAGCTGCGGAAATTGCGCATGCGTTGCGCGCAGCGCTGGACATCATGGTCGTGCGCAAACTCGGCACTCCGGGTCAGGAAGAATTCGCGATGGGAGCAATCGCAAGCGGCGGCGTGCGCGTGCTCAACGATGAGATCGTCTCCGGGCTGGCCATCAGCGACGAGATCATCGAGAAAGTCGCCGCACGCGAGCAGGCCGAACTCGACCGCCGCATGAAAGCCTACCGCAGCAGTCGGCCGTGGCCGGCGATCAAGGGCAAGCACGTGATCCTGGTGGACGACGGCATCGCGACCGGTGCCACTATGCGTGCCGCGATTGCCGCTTTGCGCAAGCAGGATCCGGCCAGGGTCATGGTCGCGGTACCGGTGGCGCCGATCGAAACGATCGCTCAATTGCGCAGGGAGGCCGACGAAGTGGTGTGCATCGAAACGCCGGAGCCGTTCGGTGCGATCAGCCGCTGGTACTCGAGCTTTCCGCAACTCTCGGATGCGGAAGTGCGCCGCATACTCTTGGAGTCCTGGGCCGAACGCGACAAGGCGGCGCTTAAATCGCGCGCGGAACCGACCCCGTATGGAAACCTGATCGCAAACGTGCGCACTAGAGAGGACGGCAGCGGACACTCGCTGCCGATCCTGCCGTGCCGGGTAACGGAAGTCAGGATCGCAGCCGGTCCGGTAACGCTCGAAGGAATTCTGAACGTGCCACAGCCGGCCCACGGGCTGGTTGTCTTCGTGCACGGCAGCGGCAGCAGCCGCTTCAGCGAGCGCAATCGCTACGTCGCCGGATATCTGAATGGGGTCGGGCTCGCGACACTGCTTTTCGATCTGCTTACTTTGCAGGAGCAGGAAGCAGACGAGCGCACGGGGAAGCTGCGGTTCGATATCGGGCTGCTTACGTGGCGCCTGAATGCGGCATTGAAATGGGTAGGCACGAATCCCGAGATAACAAGTCTGCCGATCGGGCTGTTCGGTGCGAGCACCGGCGCCGCAGCAGCGCTCGCTGCTGCCGCCAAGCGCACGCAGCAGGTGCGGGCAGTGGTGTCCAGGGGTGGCCGGCCGGACCTGGCGCTCGATTCCCTGGCATTGGTTCGCGCGCCCACGCTGCTCATCGTCGGCGGGCTGGATGAGCAGGTGATCGACCTCAATCAGCAGGCAGCCGCCAGCCTCAAATGCGAGCACCGGTTGGAGATCGTAGCTGGCGCATCGCATCTGTTCGAGGAGCGCGGCAAGCTGATGGATGTAGCGCACCTGGCGCGCGGCTGGTTCGAGCATTACCTGCAAACCGTGGCTGCAGTGTCCAAAGCCAGAGCCACCGCGCCCGGCCTTATCAAACGGAGTTCGATGCCATGACCTTACTCGACAACCAGAATACTATCCGCTTGAGCAAGCTGCACGAGCAGCGGCTTGCCGAATTGCAGAGTGAAATCATCGGCGAGTTGTCGCGTTCCAGCAAGCAACACGATAAATTGACGGGGGCTGGCGTTTGAAATATCTGCTTGATGCTCATCAAAAATCGAAGTGAATTGTGGTCTATCGTATATTTGCTTCGTCGGGTTCAATGCATTGCACGCACAGCGAGGAGGCTTTATGAGCGACCAGGAAAGCAACTCAACTTCCGCCCCGGTTACCGCGCCAGCGGTGAATCCGGGCAGTGTTCCGCCGGTGATCGCAGCGCGTCCAGTATGCTCTCTGGAAGAACGCGAACATATGATTTGCGAAGCGGCGTATTTCTACGCACAGTGCCGCGGATTCGCTGCGGGCGGAGAATTGGATGACTGGCTGCGGGCGGAAGCTGAAATCGATCACGTGATTCAATCGGGGGCGGCAGACGTCGCACCCCCGCCGCCAGGCGCTTGAATCGGCCGCTTCACAGACCGGCGTATGAGCGGCGTTTTCCAATTCAAGCCGCTGGATGCCTCTCTAATGCCAAGTGTGCTAAATTCGCAACTATAGTCAAATCCGTAAGGGCGATAAAGCACATGAGCACCCCTAAGCAAATTGCGCTGGTCATCGCGTGCGGGCCGCAGGTCTATGAACAGACGAAAGCTCTGTTCGACGGCGCCGTCAAGATCGCAAACTGCAGCACGAAGTTTGCTCTGCTGGGTCCGGGGGAGATGCTGTTTCGCTCTTTCGAGGATCCGGCGTTCAACGTCGCCGAGTTGTCGCTCGCGAATTATGTGTACCTCAGGGCGCAGGACAATTGTCCCTACGTTGCGCTTCCGGTGTATGCGAAGAAATCTTTTGTGCATGCGTTCTATTACGTGCGCACTGACCGCGGCATCGCGGCGCCCGGCGACCTGCGCGGGCTTCGCATCGGCATCTCCGAGTACCAGCACACGGCGTACGTGTGGTCACGCGGGCTGCTGCAGCACGAATACGGGGTGGCTCCCGCGGACGTCAAGTGGGTATCGGTCGCGGGCAAGCATGCGCATGGCGGGAAGCGCGAGCACTTTCAGCCGCCAGCCGGCGTGTCGATCGAGCACGTCGATACGGATAAGTCATTATCCGAGATGCTGGAGCAGGGCGACATCGACGCCCTAATCTCGCCGACGGTGCCCGCTTGCTTTGAGCACCGCGCCGCGCGTGTTGAGCGCCTGTTTCCGGATCACGAGGCGGCTGAGGAAGAGTATTTCGCCCGCACCGGCATCTATCCTATCTTCCACGTGATGGGCGCAAGAAATGAACTGGTGCGGGAGCATCCCGCGCTTGCCAAAGACCTGTGCCAGGCGTATCTGTCCGCCAAAACTCTCGCGATCGCCTCTGAGATACGGAACGCTGCGCTGCCGAATGCACCGGCTGCGCTCGTTTCCAGTGTGACGCGCATGACCCGCATGATGGGCAGCGACTATCGTTCATATGGGCTGGGCGCGGATGCGCGCAAAACCCTGGAGACCTTCCTGGGCTATCACCATGAGCAGGGGCTGTCGAATCGCCCCTTGGACATCGCGGAAGTTTTTGCCCCCGTCCCGCTATCAGAGTATGCGGGCTGAATGCTGAATTGTCTTATTTGTGATTATGAAAGTGTTTAGTCGCGAACGCTTTCATACATCAAGCTCTTCCTGCGGTAGCTGATTCGGCATATTTGCGTAACCGATTGGTGCCTGGCTTGAGGTCTGCCAGTTCCTCTCGCGCCCATCGCCTGTTCCGTCGTCAAATCGCACCGACGTTTTGCCAGACGCGTCGTTCTGACTGATCTCCATCTCAACGAATTCAAGTTTTCAGTGCGTGTGTCGCTATACCCAACAATTGTGCAGATATTGCGCAGCAATAAACTGTATAACTTTTCTTCCTTTAATTCTTCAAATGCCGCGTTCACCTCTCAAAGTGGACATTTATGAATACTGCATTAAGAATGCGTTTCCCGCCCTTCACCAACGAGGCGGCGTTAAGAACGGCAATTGAATTGATTTTCTCTGAGTTCGGCAAAATCACCCACTTAGAGATTTTCCTGCAGCAACCATCTATCTGCCAACCGGCGATGTGTTTGCTTTCTGAGCCTGGACTCGGATGAGGCGGAAGCGCGACTTGCTTAGAGTTACCGATTAATGAAATACGAAAATGCCCTGATGTTTCTTGTCGATATCGATCAAAGCGATAGGAGCGAAAACCCTGGCTTCTAGGTCTGGCATCCGGTTGAGCTCTGCTATCTTCCATTTCGGTTAAGTCGTTGGCATTTAATGTGAATTGTCAGATGCGGGCGGGCTCATTAAGTTTTTCTGCTTCTTGCCGTAACAATAAGCATCAGGAAAACCCTGATTGGCCACTTGTTTCGCGGCATTAATCAAAATGGTCTGTGTAGCCTGGCGTGGCCAGTTGTTCTGGACGCGTGTAAGCATAAATATGTCGATTTGTGTTTGGGAAAGCCGATTAAATGCCAGACCGTGGCAATGCGCCGCTGAAGCTGATTGAGGCGACGGAACTCAATAAGCTGATGGCTTGCAACAAGTTACCTTCCCCAAATGGCGTAGCCCTTGCGATTTTGCAATTAACCCGGAAAGAGACGGTTAATGCCACCGCAATTGCGCGTGCGATCAAGTCTGATCCAGCTCTCACGGGCCGTATTATCAACGCGGCAAATCTGTCTTCCGCGTTTATGCCGGAAAGAAAGCCGGTCGTCGCAGTTCCCGACGCGATTGTCGTCCTCGGCCTCAAGGCGGTAGCGTACATTGCGCTCGGATTCTCGCTGATTTCGCAATACAAAAATGGGCGCTGTAAGAAGTTCGATTACGATGATTTCTGGTCCCGCTCGCTCCTCACCGCAATCGCCATGCACGGGGTCACTGCTAGAACAAGAATTGCTGCTCCGGAAGAAACCTTCGTCATCGGGTTGCTGAGCAGGGTAGGTGAACTTGCGCTCGCCACGGCGTATCCGGAGCAATATGATCTTGTCTTGGCGGAAATCGATTCGGACTCGGCGAGCAATTTGGCCACTGCCGAGCAGGCGCGTCTAGGCTTTAACCATAATCATCTGACTGCGGCGCTCCTGGATGACTGGGGGATTCCGAAGGCGCTCGCAGACACGATTTGTTACCGCGAGGAGCCGGGAAAATCTCCGTATGCCGTGGGCTCTCGAGGCTACAGGCTGACTCAATCTTTGCAGCTATCGGGATACCTTGCCAAGGTGTGTTGCGCGCCCATTGGTAAGCGTCATCAGATGCTTCCTGACCTGCACCGTATGGGCGCGGAACTCGGCCTTGACGCCGACGCGATGTTGGGACTATCCCGCCTAATCGTTCGTGAATGGCAGGAATGGGGGCGCATCCTTCAGGTGAAGACGCGGAATATGGATGTTCTTAGGGAATTCGAGCAAGAACAATTACAGGCTGTGGTATCCGAGCCCGACAAACTTGAAGACGATAGATCATGCGCGAACGTCGTACTGCGCTTGCTGGTCGTCGGCGATGACGAACACTCGATGCTGCTGCTCCTTCAGAAGACCTGCGCCGCCGCTGGCGATATTGTGTTTACAGCAGAAAACGGGCGCCAGGCGCTCGAAGTCGCCATCAAAGAACGTCCGCACGTCGTCATCGCTAACGGAAAAATGCCCGAGATGGACGGGGTCAGTTTATGCCAGGCGTTACGCGAGACCACGTTTGGCCGCGGCATGTATCTGATGGTGTTTGGCGATGTCGAAGAAAGGCAGGTGTTTGCTGAAGGGCATGAATCTGGTGTGGATGACTATATTGCCACGCCCTTGAACCTGGGTGTACTCACTGCACGGCTGCGTGCGCACAAACGCGTAATTCAAATGCAAAGGGAGGTTGAAGCGGAAAACTTGGAGATGCGCCGGCTTAACGCCGAGCTGGCAATGACCAACCGCAGCCTGCAGCACACTACCATGCTCGATTCGCTCACGGAATTACCGAACCGGCGATATGCCATCCAACAGATAGAGAAGGAATGGGCAGCTGCTCAGCGCAGCCACCAGCCGCTTTCGTGCATCATGATCGATGTTGATTGCTTCAAGGACATCAATGATACTTTTGGCCATCATGCTGGCGATTCGGTCCTGCGGCAAATTGCGGAGGTAATGAAGAGCGCCGTTCGCACGGAGGATGTAATCTGCAGGATCGGTGGAGATGAGTTTCTGGTGATATGCCCCAATGCCGAGCTGGTTGGTGCCAGGGATGTTTCGGAGCGCCTGCGCAATGCAGTGGCACATTTGCTGGTGAAGGAGGGCGACTTCGTCCTGCAAACCACGATTAGCGTAGGGGTGGCCACCAAGGAATCTTGCATGGCCAATTCGCAGGCAATCATCCGAGCTGCAGATGAAGCCTTGTATGGCGCGAAGTTTGCCGGGCGAAACCGCCCATCCACCGAACGAGGGGCCCGGATAAATAGTGTGACCTGTTCTGTACCAGCTCTACTCAACTAACGCAGAGCAGTCCATTAATTGTTGAGTTTGGTTTGCCATAGTTTGCAGTGACATTCATCCTGCCATTGCCGGCCACGGCGGTGGCGTGCGTGTAGTCAAGATTGAGTTGGGAGGCTCCAGCGGTGCGCTGCTGAAAGCTCGGGTTGCGCTCATCCATCACGCGGCGCGCATTACCAAAATGATAAGCCGCGACTATCGGGAATTTGGTTTGGGCGCGGATGCAGGCAAGTCTCTGCAGACCCACCAGGGCCATCACCATGGACAAGGACTGTCGGATCGGGCGCTAGGCATTGCTGAAGTGTCTGCGCCTGTCCCGTTGTCATACTATACGGGCTGAATTGCCGGGGCACAGTGTTGCGGGCGCTGCCTGCTTGATTCTCAGGCACGCGCCAAGTCGCCCCATCGGCATTGCATTCAACCGGGAGAAGGTGCAATATTCTTCGGCAGCGATGGCCCCGCAGCGCTCAATCGATAACATATGCTGCCAGCGGCCTGACGCGCTTGTAGAGGCAGGATAGGAAGCAGCTTTCGTTAATTTTCTCGCTGGAGACATTACATGACCAAGCAATCCTTGTTCCGCATGACCCTGGCTATCTTACTGGCCGCTTTATGCGCCGCGGGCACCGTCGCCGCTGCCGACCTGAAGATAGGCGCTGCCGAAGCGCTGTCGGGTCCCGCAGGCCAGTACGGCCAGTCGATCCGCAATGGCTTTCAGCTCGCCGCCGACGAGATCAACGCCGCGGGCGGCGTCAAAGGTAACAAGGTTGTGCTTCAGGTTGAAGACGAGCAGGGCAAGAAGGAAGAGGCCATCGACGTCTTCAAGAAGCTCATCTTCCAGGACAAGGTGTTGATGCTGTTCGGACCGACGCTGTCCAATTCGGCACAGGCGGCCGACCCGATTGCACAGTCGGCCAAGGTGGTCGTGTTTGGCACCTCGAACACCGCCGAAGGCATCACCTCGATCGGGGACCACGTGTTCCGCAACTCTGTGACCGAAGCCGACGTGCTGCCGGTCACCCTGAGTGTGGCGGCGAAGAACGCCAAGATCAAGAAGGTCGCGGTGCTCTATGGCAACGACGACGTGTTCACCAAAAGCGGTTACGACGCCTTCAAGAAAGCGCTCGACGATCTGAAGATCGGCGTCACTACCACCGAGACATTCGCCAAGGGCGACGTCGATTTCAAGGCCCAGCTCACCAAGATCAAGGCGAGCAACCCCGATGCCATCGTGCTGTCGGCGCTGATCGCCGAAGGCGCGCCGATCATGGTGCAGGCGCGCCAGCTCGGCATCAACCTGCCGTTCATCGGCGGCAACGGCATGAACTCGGTAAAGATCTTTGACCTCGCGAAGGACAAGTCGGACAACCTGTGGGTGGGCAGCCCGTGGGCGCTGAGCAGCCAGTCCAAGGAAAACCAGCGCTTCGTCGCCAGCTACAAGCAGAAGTACCAGGCGGACCCGGACCAGTTTGCCGCGCAGGCCTACGATGCAATGCACATCGCGGCACAGGCGATCGGCAAGATCAAGCTGAGCGGCAACCTGGAAGCCGACCGGAAGGCGTTGCGCGATGCGATGGCCACCGTCAGCTGGACGGGTGCGACCGGCGCCTTCAAGTTCCGCCGTGCCATGGGCGCCGATGGTAAACCCGCCGGTTACGATGCGCAGCAAACGGCGATTGTCAGCGTGACGCGAGGCGGGAAGTACGAGATCAAGAGGTGAGGCGGCAGCGGATCGGTGACGCGCTGACCGCTCATGCTTGAACAGCAGCTGATCAACGCGCTGTCGTTGGGCAGCGTGTACGCGCTGTTCGCCCTCGGCTTCACACTGGTGTTTGGCGTGCTGGGCGTGATCAACCTGTCCCACGGCACGGTGTTCATGCTGGGCGCGTATGCGGCGCTGCAGGCGGTGACGCGCCTGAACCTGCCGTTGTCGGCGGCGCTGCTGGTGGCATTTGTCTTCAGCGGGGCGCTGGGTTTGGCAATCGACGTGCTGGTTTTGCGCCCGCTGCGCCAGCGCCAGGCGCCGCACCTGATCCCGATGATCGCCACCATCGGCATCGCGATCTTTTTCAACAGCGCCACGCAAGGCCTGTTCGGCGCAGAGAATCTGCGTTTCCCCTCCGGCCTAGTGCCGGACCAGCAGCTCATCTGGGGAGACATTCAGATCAGCGTGCTCGAAGCCGGTATCGTCATCTTCTCCTTCAGCCTGATGGCAGCGATGCTGATGGTAATGAAGAAGACGCAACTGGGCCGCGCGCTGCGCGCCATCGCCGAATCGCCCAAGGCCGCAGCGCTGCTCGGGATTAACGTCGAAGGCCTGTTCATGCTGACTTCGTTTATCGCCGCAGCCCTGGGCGGCATCGGCGGCGTGTTGATCGCGCTCTACTCGAACGCGGTGTTCCCCTTGATGGGGCAGCCCATGCTGCACAAGGGCATTGCGGTCATTATTCTGGGCGGCATGGGGGACATTCGTGGCGCGCTCGTCGGTGGCTTGTTCCTGGGATTTGCCGAGGTGCTGGCGGTGGCCTATATCGGATCGACCATGCGCGATGCGATCGCGTTCGGATTGCTGTTCGTCGTGCTGCTGCTGCGGCCGCAGGGGCTGTTCGGCAAAGTCCTGGAGCGCAAGGCTTGATCGGGATGGAAGGGTTCGATAACTTCTGGGCGGTCTACAGCAATTTGGTCCTGAGTATAGGCATCAACGCGCTGCTGGCGATCTCGATCTGGTTCACGCTGTCGTGCGGATTGCTGGCAATGGCCAATGCGGCATTCATGGGCATAGGCGCGTACACCGCAGCATTGCTGACAATGAAGGCCGGCGCTTCGTTCACAGTGGCATTGCTCGGCGGAATCGGGGCGCCGCTGGCGGTGGCGCTGATCATCGGCATGCCGACCTTGCGCCTGTCCGGCGTTTACCTGGCGATGGCGACGTTGGGCTTCGGTGAAGTGGTGCGCATCCTGATCCTGAATGCGGAGCGCTGGACCGGCGGCGCACTCGGGCTCAACGGCATCCCGCAATTAACGCAGTGGTGGCATGTGCTCGCCTCGCTCGTCGCCGTGCTGCTGGTGCTGTGGCGGCTGCGACGCTCGCGCGTCGGCCGCGCGTTCGAGGCGATCAAGGAAGACGACGTAGCGGCCGCGCTCATGGGCATCGGCGTAATGTCGCACAAGCTCTTGGCGTTTGCGCTGGGTGCCGGGATTGCCGGGCTGGCAGGCGCGCTCAACGCCCATCTGACCTTTTTCATCGGGCCCGCCGAATACGGCTTCGAGCGCGGGATCGACATTCTGACGATGGCCGTCTTAGGCGGCACCGGCGGCCTGGCGGGCCCGGTGGTGGGCGCGCTCGTCATCACTTTGCTGCCTGAGTTTTTGCGCAGCTTCAGGAACTACCGGCTGATGATCAACGGCGTGATCCTGGTGCTGATCGTGCTGTTTCTGCCCAAGGGCATCTGGGATCCGTCGCGTGTGCGGCAGTGGCTGAAGCGCAGCAGGCGCGGCATGCCCGACAATACAGCAGGCGTGCGCTGATGCTGGAACTTACGCAGGTATCCAAACACTTCGGCGGTGTCGAAGTGCTACAGAACGTGAGCTTCACAGTGCAAGCAGGGCAGGTGTTCGGACTGATCGGACCCAACGGCGCCGGCAAGACCACGGTGTTCAACCTCATCACCGGCCTCATTGCGCCAAGCAGCGGCACGATTAGTTTCAATGGTCAGCCGCTGACCGGCGTTGCGCCGCATCAGATCACGCGGCGCGGCATCGCGCGCACCTTTCAGAACATCCGCGTCTTCAAGGAAATGAGCCTGCTCGACAACGTCATCGTCGGCATGCACGCGCACCTCGACTACAGCGCGGCCGGGCTGCTGCTGTCGCTGCCCGGCTTTCGGCAGCAGGAGCGGCAGGCGCGCGTGCGCGCGCACGAACTGCTGTCGATGGTGGGGCTGGACAAGAATGCGTACGATCTTGCTGACGCCATGTCGTATGGCGATCAGCGAAAACTCGAACTGGCGCGCGCGCTCGCGACTGAACCGAAGCTGCTGCTGCTCGACGAGCCGGTGGCAGGCATGAACACCGGCGAGAAGAGCGAGCTGATGCGGGTGATCGTGCGCATCGCCGAACGCGGCTACACGATCTTCGTGATCGAGCACGACATGCGCTTCGTGATGGGCTTGTGCCAGCGCATTGCAGTGCTGAACTTCGGACGCATCATCGCCGAAGGCAAACCCGAAGAGATCAAGCGCAACCCGGATGTGATCGAGGCCTATCTCGGCCGCGACGACGAGTCTGAGACGGTGAGTGCGGCATGAGTGCGCTGCTGGAAGTGGCTGGCCTCGAAGTCGCCTATGGCCACATCGAAGCGGTGCGCGGCATCAGCTTCGAAGTGCATGCCGGCGAGATCCGTACCTTGGTCGGCGCGAACGGTGCGGGCAAGTCGACGACATTGCTGGCTTTGTCTGGGTTGGTGCGCGCGCGCGCCGGCTCGATTCGTTTCGATGGCGAAGAATTACTGCGTCTGAAGTCGCACCAGATCGTCGACCGCGGCCTGGTGCAGGTCGCCGAGGGCCGCGCCATCCTCACCACGTTGAGCGTTAAAGAGAATTTGGAACTCGGCGCCTACCGGCGCCAAGATCGCATTGGTATCGCCAGTGATTTGGAAAAGGTGCTGACGCTGTTTCCGCTGCTGCACGAACGCATCGATACGATGGCCGGCAACCTGTCGGGCGGCGAGCAGCAGATGCTCGCCATCGGCCGCGCGCTGCTCGCGCGCCCGCGCCTGCTGCTACTCGACGAACCGTCAATGGGCCTGGCGCCGCTCGTCGTGCAGGGCATCTTTCGCACGCTGGGCGAGATCAACCACGATGGCTTGACGATCTTCCTGGTCGAACAAAACGTGCGCCAGGCATTGAAGATCGCGCAATATGGCTACGTGCTCGAAACCGGCCGCATCGTGCTGGCCGACAGCGGGCGCAGGCTGCTGGACGAGCCGAAGGTTCTGGAAGCCTATCTGGGCGGTTGATCCGCGCGTACCGACGGCTGAGGTTTTGCCGGCATACAATATCCGGCGGCTGTACGTTAAGCTGTCGGCCGAATTTCCGGATGTGCAGGGCACGGCGTAGCAGGGTTTTCTTTTTTAAGGAGATCGTGAACATGGACGGGATGAGCGCAGGAAAGGTAAAGCAGTCACCGCAGAGCGATTCGGCCAATTCGTCAAAGATGTTCTTGCGCGGGGTGCACCATCTGGTGCTGAATACCGACGACATGAAAGAATCAATCGATTTCTACACCGAGATCTTCGGTGTGCGCCTGTTGCATGGCATCAAGGTCGAGCCCGGCCTGGGGACGGGACCCAAGAATCGCGGGAACCCACCCTTCGAGAACATCAGACACTACTTCTTCGACATGGGGAACGACAGCATCCTGGCGTTCTTCGAGATTCCAAAGGGCGCCAAGCCCGCTGCGGACCGCAACGCCATCGGCGCCATGCAGCACGTATCGCTGTGCGTCAAAACCGAGCCTGAGTACAAGGCGCTCATGGCGCGCCTGACGGCAAAGGGAATCTCGTATTACGGCCCGCGAAAAATGGGCAGCGGTCCGGGCTATTCCATCTATTTCTACGATCCTCATGGCGTTCGTCTGGAGGTGTCGTGCGACACGACCAAAGACGAGCCCAGCATCGTCAAGGACGCGACGTCGACCAAATCGAAGATGCTGAAAGAGCTGAGAACTTTATGCGATGATGAGGAATGGTTGGAGCGCGTCACCGCGCACCTACCGGACTGAAAGCGCCTGGCATTTGCAATTGTTTTAGTGAAACGCAATGGGAGGGGAATCATGGCATATCGCATCATGCTGCTGCGTATACTGATCGCTTGCATTTTGTTCGGGTTGTACGCGGCCAGTGGCAGCGCCGGCGCTGCCGAGCAGGCCTATCCGTCGCGGCCGATACGGATGGTGGTGACGTTCCCGCCGGGCGCGTCCACCGATGTGCTGGCGCGCATTCTTGCGCAGCGTTTGGAGGAGAAGCTGGGGCAGCAGGTCCTGGTCGACAATCGCGCCGGGGCGAGCGGTGTGATCGGCGTCGAATCGGTCGCTAAGGCGCCACCCGATGGCTACACCTTGCTCTACGCAACGCAGGGCAGCCTGGTGCTATTACCCATACTGGCCAAGAAGCTTCCTTATGACCCGGCGAAGGATTTCCTGCCGATCGCCAAGGTGGCCGACGTCAATCTGCTGATCGCAGTCAATTCTAAGATGCCGTTCACTAATGTGAAGGACCTGGTCGCACTTTCAAAATCCCGGCCCGGCGGGATCAAGTTTTCCAGCGCCGGCATCGGCTCGATCAATCAACTGGTCGTGGAATTGTTCGCGCAGCGCACCGGCATGGAGAAGACCCACATCCCGTACAAGGGCGGGGCGCCTGCCACGCTTGCCGCGATTGCCGGCGAAGTCGACATGTTCGGCGGCTCGCGCACGCTGCTGCTCAAGCCTATCGAGGCCGGACAACTGCGTGCGGTCGGCGTGGCGCAGGCGACGCGCTCGCAGTTCATGCCCAACGTTCCCACCATGGCGGAACTCGGCATACCGAACATGGAAGTATCGGCATGGTACGGCGTGGTCGCCCCCGCCGGCATTCCGCCGACGATTGCAGCGAAACTGAGCCAGGCCATTCTGGAGGCCGCTTCCACTCCGGATTATCAAAAGCCGCTCATCGCCAACGGCGGCGAGGGTATGCCGATGGCCGGCGCGACCTTCGGGTCCTTCGTGACCTCAGAACTTGCAAGCTGGCGCCAAATCATTGGGCGTGCAGGCATCCAGGTGGACGAATACTAAGGCGACGGGTGCACTGTGATCGCTGCACTGGAGTATCTATGAAGGCATATGCTGGACGGATATTTCTGGCCGGGCTGTTGGTCGTGGGCGCGGACCTGGCGCACAGTCAAAGCTATCCCAACAAGCCAATTCGCATCGTCACTGCGGCCGCGGGCGGCGGCGTCGATTTCGCCGCGCGCCTGATTTCTCAGGGCATCACCGCTCCTTTGGGCGAACCGGTGGTGATCGACAATAAGGGCGGAAGTGCGGTCATCGCGGCAGAGCAGGTGGCCAAGGCGCCTGCGGATGGTTATACGCTGCTGCTTTATGGCAGCGGCTTCTGGCTCACCCCGCTGATGCAGGACAACTCGCCGTATGACGCGGTCAGGGATTTCCTGCCGATCGTGTTGACCAATCGCTCGCCGAACATTCTCGTGGTGAATCCATCGTTACCCGCGAAGTCGGTAAAGGAGCTTATCGCCATCGCCAAAGCGCATCCGGGAGAACTCAACTATTTCACGAACGGTGCAGGCACCTCTACGCATCTCGCGGCGGAGCTGTTCAAAGCCATGGCGGGCGTGAAGATCATGCGCATCAATTATAAATCCGCGGTGCAGGGGCTCACCGATCTGATGAGCGGCCAGATACAGCTTGCGTTCGCCAATGCGGCTTCGGCCACGCCGCATGTGAAGTCGGGGAAGCTCAGAGCGCTGGGCGTGGGCAGCGCCGAGGCCAGCGCGCTCGCGCCGGGGCTGCCGACCATCGCGTCCTCGGGCGTGCCCGGTTATGAATCCTCGTTGGTCAACGCGCTGTTTGCCCCCGCCAGGACGCCGGCCGCGGTCATCAGCCGGCTGAACCAGGAGATCGTGCGGGTGCTCGCGCAGCCGGAGGTGAAGCAAAAGCTCTTCAACACCGGCGCAGAGGCGGTCGGCGGCACGCCCGATGAGCTGGGCGCGATGGTCAAGATCTGAGATCTCGCGGATGGGGAAGGTGATCAAGGATGCCGGCATACGCGGCGACTGACCGCGCTGCCGGCAGGCCGAGGATAATTTAGCGGGAGTTGGGCGGGTCACACCCGCCGCTGCGATGTGTAACTAAAACGGGGATGTAATAATGGTGGAATGGCGGGTGTAACCCGCCCTACGTGGATGACGAGTTATTACACAGGCTGTTGCGCCGGCATGACGATCTTGGATTTGAGAAATCGGTTTTCGGAATAGGCTCTAGCAGGCGATCTCCAGATCGCTGACGAGCGTCGCCACGTTGTCGATGGACTCGACTGCTTTCAGCTTGCGCTCGAGCTCCATGGTGTGCGCCTGATCGATCCTGAGGCCCGCCAGGTCGCGGAATTTCTGCTCGATCTCCGGCGTCGTCATCAGCGGATGATCGGTCTCGATGTCGTGCACGCCGCCGTTGCGGGTGCGCACGGTCATGCCGGCCTTCAGACGCCACACGCGGCCCGTGATGCTCTGGCGTGGCACCAGCGTGACGGGCACGCGTTTTCTGAATTCCACGAAGCGCGGGTCCTCGCAATAGCGCGTGTCGTGCGCGTGCTCGAACCGGTACTCGCCGTAGCAGGCGGCAAGCGACAGCACGGTCTCGGTGTGTATCGACGGATGATGATCAAAGATACCGTCGGAACCGGGACGCATGCCCCTGACTTCGATGGATACGATGTCGTCCGCGGTGAACTTGTGCTGCTTCTGCAACTGAAAGTAGGCATAGAGCGGCGCGAGGTTGGGGCCGCCCGCCGAGTAGCGCTTGTAGAGCAGGTCTTTCATGAGATAGGTCTTGCCCAAATCCACCACCGCCTCGTGGCCGGCTTCCTGGCTGCCGACGAAGGCATGGCAGAATCCGTTCTTGCAGGTGAGGATGTCGCGCGGACCATGCATGCCCTGCCGCGCAAGAAATGCGGACTCAATGCCCGCCCGCGCGGTGCGCCCGGAGTAGGCGAGCGCCTTGCTTTGATGCAGGGTCTCGTGGTGCAGGCTCGTCAGCGGGCCGATGCCCATCGCCGCTGTTCCGATGGCGTGCTCCATCTTGTCCGCATCCAGGCCCAGCAGCAGTCCCGTGGTGACGGCGGCGCCCAGCGCAGCGCCCGGGCTGTAGTAGAACTCGGGACGCGCGTCCTGGTGCGCATTGATGACGGTCTGCATGCGGGCGGCGATCTCGGCGCCCAACACAAAGGCGCGGGCGAAGGTCTTGCCGTCGGATTTCAGGTACTGCCCCGCGGTCAGCGCAGTGGGAACCATGGTTGCCGCGAAGTGGCCCGCTCCGTAGATGGAGGTGGCGTCCACTTCATCGGCGTGGCCGATCGCCCCGTTGGCCATGGCGGCATTGAGCAGGGGCGCGCGGAACGGATGTCCGATGATCGTGCACTCGGCGGGGCCGCCCAGCTCGCGCACCAGGTCCACGACCGGCTTGCACGAAATCAGGGTCGAGCTGGCCAGCATGCCGCCGACCTGGTCGAGGAGCAATCGCAGCGCCTCCGCTCTTACATCGACCGGTATGTCGTCGTAACGGGTAGTGCACACCCATTCACAGATCTCTTTGGTAGGGCCTTTGCTCGACATTTGTGCAGTCTCCATTTCTTATATTGTGATGGCGGGTGCGACCCGCCCTACGGCGCGCGCTCTACGGCACCGGTTCTGAGATCGGGGTAGGGCGCGCGGACTCGTTACTGGCGAAGCCAGCGGTTTGCGGGGAGCGCGGCTATGCACTCGCTCCCGCCCCGGATCGCTTCGCGAACGCCGTGTTGCGAGTGCAGGGTCACACCCGCCATCTGAACAGGCCAGATGTTACACCGGAGTTTGGAGCTTGAGGCGGACTGAGGGCTGAGGAAGTCCTGCCGGTATCCGCGCACCCATCGCTTGCCGCCTGCAGATCGGGTGGCCTCGACCGCGGGCAGCATCCGGGCCCTTTGCATAATCTAAAATGCAGATAGGCCAATGGCTGCTTCTGGTTGTATGATGCAGGCTGCACCGGTAGCGCATCGTCCAGGAGATCAGCATGATGAGCGACAGCCGTAACGTGGCATTCGGGCACGATGCATCGCGCTACCTTGCGGGAGTCGGCACCGGCATCCCGGTGCAGCGTGCCGTATACGCG
Organism: uncultured beta proteobacterium; assembly: GCA_903905655.1. Classification (GTDB taxonomy): domain Bacteria; phylum Pseudomonadota; class Gammaproteobacteria; order Burkholderiales; family SG8-41; genus PALSA-1004. Next base: position 20,374 of record CAIVHG010000052.1, read on the forward strand.
CGCTACCTTATCGCCGCGATCGCGGTGTTCGTCGCATTTTCAGCGCGCGAGTTCGCTTCGGACGAGTTGATTCATCGCCTGCCGTTCACTTTTTTCATTCCGGCAGCGCTGGTGGCCGGATGGTACGGCGGATTCGGGGCGGGGCTGGCGGCCTTTCTCGGCGGCTTGCTGCTCGGCGACTATTTTTTTCTTGAACCGCATTATGCGTTCACCCCCATTGGGGAAAGCGGGCGCCTGTCGATCGCCATCTACACCTTCACCTGTTTCGTGGCGATGTGCCTGCTGGAACTGCGGCACGCGGCCAACCTGGAACTCGCGCAGCGCATCGAGTCGCTGCGTTTTGCTCTGGCAGGGCGTCGCAGCGCCGAAACCGACCCCTCCGCCGGCGACGACGATGGTCTGTCGGACTGGCTCCGGAATTTTCTGTTCACGACACCGGAGAACCGTAGTGTGCGTGCGCGCTATATCGTAGCGGTGGGCGCGCTAACCATCGGATTTGCGCTGCGTTATCTGTCGGTCGACGAGCTGGCGTACCGGCTCGCGTTCGCTTTCTTCGTGCCTGCGATACTGCTCGCGGTGTGGTACGGCGGGTTCGGGCCGGGACTGGTCGCGCTGGTGGGCGGGTTGCTGCTTGCGAACTATTTTTTCCAGCCGCCGCACATGGCGCCGTTCCCGCTGACGGGGATCGGCCGCGCCTCCGCCGGCGCGTATGCGCTGACCTGTCTGATCTGGATCGGCGTCCTCGAACTGCTGCACGCGACGAACCGCAATCTGGCGCAGGAACTGCAGCGGGTGCAACGCGGTGAGGCGCAACCGCCGGCTTGAGGCCGGCGCGCCGGATTATTTCGCCTTTAGCAGTCGCTGTTTCTCGCGCACCCAGTCGCGGTCTTTTTCGGCGGCACGCTTGTCGTGCTGCTTCTTGCCCTTTGCAAGTCCGATGGCGAGCTTGACGCGTCCGCGCGTGTAATGCATATCGATCGGCACCAGCGTGTAACCGGCGCGCTCGACGCTACCAATCAGCTTGTCGATTTCCTTCGCATGCAGCAGCAGCTTGCGGGTGCGCACCGGATCCGGATGCTGGTGAGCAGACGCGTTGGGCAGCGGGCTGATGTGGCAGCCGATCAGGTAGAGCTCGCCCTTGCGCACGATGACGTACGCTTCCTTCAGTTGCGCGCGCGCTTCACGAATTGCCTTGACTTCCCAGCCCATGAGCGCCATCCCAGCCTCGAACTGCTGCTCGATGAAGTAATCGTGAAAGGCCTTCTTGTTCTGGACGATGCTCATGGCGGGTGCTGGGAGGGCAGACGCGCCCATTGTAGCAGCAAAGATTGCATAGACGCCGCGATGGAGGCCCTAAGCTCTAGTAGAATCGCGCATATGCCCGCAGTCAATACTTCAGTACTCGTATTTCACCCAGCAGCACGTATGTACGCACTGGTCGATGACGTCGAGAAATATCCGGAATTCCTGCCCTGGTGCAGCGGCACGGAGGTGCTGTTTCGCGACCAGGACATTACGCGCGCTACCATCCATATCAACTACCATGGGATCAAGCAGAGCTTTACCACCGAGAACGCGAAGCGCGAGCCGCACCACATGCAGATCAAGCTGGTGCAGGGGCCGTTCAGATCGCTGGAAGGCGAGTGGCGCTTTACCGAGCTCGGAGACGACGGTTGCAAGGTGGAATTCAGCCTGCACTACGAATTCTCGGGCCGCGTACTCAGCAAGCTGCTGAGCCCGGTGTTCGGGCATATCGCGAATACGCTGGTCGATGCCTTCGTCAAACGCGCGCAGGCCGTCTATGGCTGAGCAAAGTTTGATCGCGATCGAGGTGGTCTATGCCCTTGCGCGCAGCCAGACCCTGATCAGGCTCAGCGTGCCAATGGGCACGACGGTTGCGCAGGCGCTCGCGCGCTGCGGCATCGCGAGCCTTCATCCGGAGATCGACGTGGATGCAGTCGACGTGGGCATCTACGGCCGAAGCGTGTCGCCCATGACGATACTGGAGGAGGGTGACCGCGTGGAAATCTACCGTCCGCTGATCGTGGATGCCGCTCAGGCGCGCCGCAGGCGGGCGCTCAAAAAACGCACGCGTTGATTGCCTGAATGCGGCCGCGTGCGTGCGGCCGGGATTCTACTTCTTGTTGTTGCACCACGCATCGACCGACTTTTGCGCGGCTGCGATGCGCGCCGGGCGATCCTCGTCCGACAGGAAGGTGCGCTCGCCGGTCTTGGGATCGACCTGGGAAATGCGCAGGCCGTCGGTGAGCGACCTGAGATTGGAGCGCGCACTCTCGCAGTTGCGCCGCGCTTCTACTTCGTTCACCTCTTCCTTTGCGGCCTTGGCTTCTGCTTCCTGGCGCTCCAGGTTGCGCTTGCGAAAATCCGCTTCGAGTTCGGCTGTGGATTTCGCTGGCGCTGCCGCAGGGGAGGGAGCGCTTGCCGGGCTTCTGCTGGCGCCCTTCGAGACCTGATTCTGCCTGACGGTGCCCGGAGCGCACACCTGCGCGTACTCCCGGCGGCCCTTGGCATCCACGCATTCCATGATCTGCGCGGCGGCGCTCCCGGCTATGAGCAGTCCAGCGCATACGCTTAGCAGTCTACTCATCATTATTTCGTTCCTTTTGGGTGGCAGTCGCGGTTTCCGGCCGCGGCGGGCAGTGTCCGCGCTGCTGAATCTTTAAGCAGAGGGTCGGGTGCACTGTCCACCTGCTTGGCGGCATCCGGCGACCTGCGTATAATATCCTTTTGCGAGGGATTACAAGCATGCGTGTTGTGCAAAAAGCCCTGACCTTCGACGATGTTTTGCTCATTCCTGCACACTCGAACGTCCTGCCGCGCGACGTCAGCCTGAAGACACAGCTGACGCGCTCCATCAGCCTGAATATACCGCTCGTGTCCGCTGCCATGGACACGGTGACCGAATCGCGTCTTGCGATTGCGATTGCCCAAGAGGGCGGTATCGGCATCATCCATAAGAATATTACGGCGCGGGTGCAGGCTGCTGAAGTTGCCAAGGTGAAGCGCTTCGAGAGCGGCGTCGTAAAAGATCCTATTACCATCTCGCCCGATATGAAGGTGGGCGAAGTGCTGAATATCACCAGGCAGCACAAGATTTCCGGACTACCGGTGATCGATACGGGCGGCGTTGTGGTGGGCATTGTCACCAATCGCGATCTCAGGTTCGAAACCAATCTGGATCAGCCGGTCAGCAACATCATGACCCGGCGCGAAAAGCTCGTCACCGTTGCCGAAGGCGCGAGCCGCGAAGAGGCGCTGGCGCTAATGCACAAGCACCGGCTCGAGCGCGTGCTCGTGGTGAACAAGGCTTTCGAGCTGCGCGGCCTGATCACGGTAAAGGACATCCAGAAATCTACCGAACACCCGCTCGCCAGCAAAGACCAGCTCGGCAAGTTGAGGGTCGGTGCGGCGATTGGCGTGGGCGAGGGCACGGAGGAGCGTGCCGCGCTGCTAGTCGAAGCCGGGGTCGACGTCATCATCGTCGATACCGCGCACGGCCATGCGCAGGGCGTGCTCGACCGCGTGCGCTGGGTGAAAAAAACTTTTCCGAACACGCAGGTGATCGGCGGCAATATCGCGACCGCTGACGCGGCGCGCGCGCTGGTCGACTGCGGCGCGGACGCCGTGAAGGTCGGCATCGGCCCCGGTTCGATCTGCACCACGCGCATCATCGCTGGCGTAGGGGTGCCGCAGATCACGGCGGTGCAGAACGTCGCGCAGGCGCTGCAGGCGAGCGGCGTGCCGCTGATTGCGGACGGCGGCGTGCGCTATTCCGGCGACATCGCGAAAGCGATTGCCGCAGGCGGCTATTCGATCATGATCGGCAGCCTGTTCGCCGGCACTGAAGAAGCGCCGGGCGAGATCGAGCTCTACCAGGGGCGCTCGTACAAGACATATCGCGGCATGGGTTCGCTGGGCGCGATGCAGGCCGGATCGGCCGACCGTTATTTTCAGGATGCCGAAGGAGCCACCGAGAAGCTGGTGCCCGAAGGCGTCGAGGGGCGTGTGCCATACAAGGGCGGGCTGGTGCCGCTGGTGCAGCAGCTGATGGGCGGGCTGCGCGCAAGCATGGGCTATGTAGGCTGCGCGACCATCGATCAAATGCGGACCAAGGCAGAATTCGTCGAGATCAGCTCCGCCGGCATGCGCGAATCGCACGTGCACGATGTGCAGATCACCAAGGAAGCGCCCAATTACCGCACCGAGTAATACGATGGCTGCGGCGCTGCCCGTCAGTGCGTGGCGCCGCACCACACTGCAGATTTTCAACTGCGCTTGTGCGCCCTGAATCCACATTCAAATGCACCAGAAAATCCTCATCCTCGATTTCGGAGCGCAGTATTCCCAACTCATAGCGCGGCGCGTGCGCGAGTCCAGCGTTTATTGCGAGCTGCACGCCTATGACGTTTCTGAACAGTTCATCCGCGATTTCGCGCCCTCCGGCGTCATCCTCTCGGGCGGCCCATCCTCGGTGACCGAAGGCGATACGCCGCGTGCACCGGATATCGTATTCAAGCTCGGCGTGCCCGTGCTCGGCATCTGCTACGGCATGCAGACCATGGCGGCGCAGTTGGGCGGTGCGGTTGAAAGCGGGCGCGTGCGCGAGTTCGGCTATGCGGAGGTGCGTGCCCGCGGACATTCGAAATTGTTTCGCGACATCCAGGACCGCGCGAACGCCGAAGGCCACGGCCTGCTCGACGTGTGGATGAGCCACGGCGACAAAGTCACTGCGCTGCCCCCGGGTTTCAAGGTGATTGCGAGCAATGCGGCGACGCCGATCGCGGCCATGGCCGACGAGTCGCGCAGGTACTACGGTGTGCAGTTCCATCCCGAGGTCACGCACACGCTGCAGGGCAAGGTCATCATCGAGCGCTTCGTGCGCGAGATCTGCGGGCTTGCCGGCGACTGGAGCATGCCGTCGTATGTGGAAGAGGCGATCGGGCGCATCCGCTCGGAAGTCGGCGATGATGAAGTTCTGCTCGGCCTTTCGGGCGGCGTCGATTCCTCTGTCGCGGCGGCGCTGATCCATCGTGCCATCGGCAAGCGGCTGACCTGCGTGTTCGTCGACAACGGCCTGCTGCGGCTCAACGAAGCAGCGCAGGTGATGCAGACCTTCGCCGACAACCTCGGCGTGCACGTCATCGCGGTCGATGCGCGCAAGCATTTCATGGACGAGCTGGCGGGCGTGTCCGACCCGGAGCAGAAACGCAAGATCATCGGCCGCGTGTTCGTCGAAGTCTTTCAGCGCGAGTCAGGCAAACTCCCCGGCGTGAAGTGGCTCGCGCAGGGCACGATCTATCCCGACGTCATTGAATCCGCGGGCGCGAAGACGCAGAAGGCGCACAACATCAAGTCGCACCACAACGTGGGCGGCCTGCCCGACACGCTGCACCTGAAGCTGCTCGAACCTTTGCGCGAACTCTTCAAGGATGAAGTGCGCGAGCTGGGCATCGCGCTGGGCCTGCCGCACGACATGGTGTTCCGTCACCCCTTCCCCGGCCCCGGCCTGGGCGTGCGCATCCTCGGCGAGGTCAAAGCGGAGTATGCCGATCTCCTGCGCCGCGCTGACGCGATCTTCACCGAAGAACTGCGCGCTTCCGGCTGGTATGAAAAAACCTCGCAGGCCTTCGTGGTATTCCTCCCCGTGCGCTCCGTTGGCGTCATGGGCGACGGCCGCACCTACGAACACGTCGTCGCCCTGCGCGCAGTGCAGACCGAAGACTTCATGACCGCCCACTGGGCCGAACTTCCCTACAGCCTGCTAGGCAAAGTCTCCAACCGCATCATCAACGAAGTCCGCGGCATCAACCGCGTCGTCTACGATATTTCCGGTAAACCGCCGGCTACTATTGAGTGGGAGTAATGATGGGCCAGGCGGAGCAGGGGCCCCGCTTGCGG
>CAIVHG010000053.1 GCA_903905655.1 uncultured beta proteobacterium
CAGAACCAGTTGCTGCAATCGGAAAAAATGGCCTCGATCGGGCAGATCGCAGCGGGCGTCGCGCACGAGATCAACAACCCGATCGGCTTCGTCAGTTCCAATGTCGGCACGCTCGCGCACTACCTGAAGGAATTGTTCGCGATCCTGGACGCCTGCGACGCCGCCGCAAGCGCTGCGGCGCATCCGGAGGAGTTTGCGCCCTTTCGCGCCGCCGCGGCCGAGCGCGACCTCGGCTACCTGCGCGCCGATACTGCCTTGCTGCTGCAGGAGTCGAAGGAGGGGCTGGAGCGCGTGCGCAAGATCGTGCAGGACCTGAGCGACTTCTCCCGCACCGGCGAGACGCTGTGGCAATGGGCGGACGTTCATCGCGGGATCGATTCGACGCTCAACATCGTTTGGAATGAACTGAAATACAAGTGCAGCGTGAGCAAGCGCTACGCCAGCCTGCCGCAGATCCGTTGCGTGGTGCCGCAACTCAATCAGGTGTTCATGAACCTGCTGATCAATGCGGCGCAGGCCATCGAGACCAAGGGCGAGATCGTCATCGCCACCGAGCACGCGGGCGAGGATGCCGTGCGCATCCGCATATCCGACAACGGCCGCGGCATCGCGCCGGAGCACATCAATCGCGTGTTCGAGCCCTTCTTCACCACCAAGCCGGTGGGCAAGGGCACCGGCCTCGGGCTGTCGCTTGTCTGGAGCATAGTGCAGCGCCACCGGGGACGGATCGAGGTGGTGAGCGAGCCGGGCAGGGGAACGAGCTTCACCATCACCCTGCCGATAGAGCACGAGGCGGATCCTGCCGCGCAGGCCAGAATGGCAGGCGCGGGGGACGATAACCTGCCCTAGCGCGGCGCCCACGAACGGGGGAGGCGGCAAGGGACCTCTGAAAGGGTCCGGGACTCTCCTTTTCGGATTCCTCGCGGCAAAGTGAAAAACCTCGGCGGAGTAGCGATTGTCCGAGGATTTTCAGAGCTTGCATGCGGATGTTTACCTTAAGGAAGCGAGCGTGCTCGGCCCGGACTGCCGGGGTTTTTGTCGCATGAAGCCGGCGCGCACGCCCGACATGGACGAATCGATTTCGCAGCGCAAAAATTTTTAATTAATATTCACGGGCTTTCGCCCGCGTTTTGCGCTATCGTTCTACGCGCATCGCAAGCGTGCGGCGTGATTGACGGTACGCCGTCGGTTTCGCCGGGCGCGTCCTGTGCCGCAGCAAACCGATGCAGCCCTACTATCCTGTTGTGCGCAAGCCGCGCAGTCGGATCGAGCGATGAGGACTTAGCGTGGACAGCAACCGCCCCCTTCCGTAGCGACAACGCATCCGGGGCTTGCGCCGCGCTGCGACGGCTAACGCGTGGGACAAGACCGCACATGACTGATGCAATGCCGAAGAACGGCGCAAAGCCCAGAATTCTGGCCATCGACGATACGCCGGCGAATCTGCTGACGCTGGGGGCGGCGCTCTCGGCCGAGTTCGACCTGCAGATCGCCACCAGCGGGGCGATGGGGCTCGAACTGGCAGCGCAATCGCCGCCCGATCTGATTCTGCTCGACGTGATGATGCCGGGGATGGACGGTTACGAGATCTGCCGGCGCCTGAAGGCCTCGCCGCGCCTGCGTTTGCTGCCGGTGATCTTCGTCACCGCGCTGGGCGAAAGCGAGTCCGAGAGCGCCGGGCTCGCGCTGGGCGCGACCGACTACATCACCAAGCCCATAGACGTCGAGATCGCGCGCCAGAGAATTCGCAATCTGCTCGAGCGCGAGCAGTTGCGCAAGGAAGTCGAAGCCCAGCGCGATCATCTGGAAACACTCGTGCAGACGCGCACCATGGCCCTGTCGATCGCCAAGGAGGCGGCCGAAGCCACCAACCGCACCAAGACCATATTCCTCAATAACATCAGCCACGAATTGCGCACGCCCATGACGGCGATCATGGGGATGACCGAGCTTGCGGCGCGCCGCGCGACCGATCCCCAGCAAGCGGATCAGCTCGCCGCGGTGACGCGGGCATCGGCGCAACTGCTCGTGCTCATCAACGATATCGTCGACATCGCAGCGGTGGAAGCCGATCGGCTCGGCATCGAGCTCAGTCGGTTCAAGCTGGCGGGCGTGCTCGCCACGCTGACAGATTTGTTCGGCGAGGAAGCGCGGAACAAAGGTCTTGCGTTGAGCGTGGAGGCGGACGCGGCGCTGGCCGATCTTTCGCTGCTGGGCGATCCGCTGCGCCTGGGCCAAGTGCTGCAGAACCTGGCCGGCAACGCGATCAAGTTCACTTGCCAGGGGAGCGTAAGCGTAAGGGCCGGTCTGGCGGAGGAGACCGCGATCGACGTGCTGGTCCGCTTCGAAGTGCGCGATACCGGCATAGGCATAGCGCTTCACGATCAGGCGCGGATCTTCCATCTGTTCGAACAGGCCGACGGCTCGTCCACCCGCCGCCACGGCGGCACGGGCCTGGGATTGACGCTCAGCCAGCGCCTGATCGAGCTGATGGGGGGCACGCTGGGCGTGCAGAGCCGGCCCGGCTCGGGTTCCGTCTTCAGCTTCAGCGTGCGGCTGCGCAAGGCCGCGGACGACGCCGGCTAGGTGATCACCGGGGCGCGCGGCCTCCGGCCGCAGGCCCCCATCGCCCGGTCGCTCTGTCGGCTCGCGTCGGGCCTAGACTTTCTCGCGCGCCTTTTCAGTCGTGCTTGCGCGTGTCCCAACTGTCACGCGCCACCATGATGCGCAAGCGTTCCAGTGCCTGATCGAATCTCGATCACTCTCCGATTTTCCGGGTTGTCCTCGACCACCAGCACGCGACCGCTGAGCTGCGCGGCCATAGTCCCTGCGGGTGCATCCGCTCCGGCGGTCGTCCGCGGCCCATGGCTGTCAGCAACAGCTGCCAGGCCCGCGTGGATGCGAAACCAGAAACGGATTTCGTGGCTCATGGTGGCCAACATCGAGTGCCGAAGCAGCGGCTGTTCGCATATCAACAGCATGGGCAGGGGGCTTCTGTCCACTCTTCGTCCTTATCCCTCGATCCGACTACGGGGCTCGCGAGCAGAACGCGTGCTCGCCTATACTTTCAACGCATATCCAATATCATCGCGATGCTGGCCGTCTCGGAGGCGGGACCGTTTTTGATTCTCATCGCATGATCCGGCTACGCGGCTTGCGCGCAGTAGAAGTGTTGGGGTTTATCGATCTTCCGTGTAGGTGCTCGGATCGGTCGTCAAATTGATGTTGTCAGCCCCGCCTCTAGCCGGGCACCGGGGTGAAATCCACCTGCCGATCGACGCCCATCGCTGGAATTGAGCCCCATTTCTGCTGTTGTTCGGGTGATAGCTTGCCGTCCGTCTCGGCTAGGCTGAGATGATAGTCCGCGGTGGCCTTATGGCTGCAGCCCGGCGAATGGGTCAGCACCGCTAGTCACAGGCGCGATGATGCGCCGGGAATCGCAAATAAAATGTGCGGGCTTGGGCTATTTGATTTTTTCGCGAAGACAAAGCGCGCCTGGGCGATGCTCTGCGCCTGTCTGTTACTCACCGCGTTCACCGGTCTCCAGGTCAAGCGGGGGATCGAGAACGAGGCTGTGCGCCGCTTTGCGTTTATCTGCGATCAGATA
>CAIVHG010000054.1 GCA_903905655.1 uncultured beta proteobacterium
AACATCATGACCGGCGCGGTGCCGGTGTTCCTGACGCCGACGCGCAATCACTTCGGCATCATCGGTCCGATCCCGCCGAAGGAATTCTCCTGGGAGAATATCCAGAAGAAGATCGCCGCGCATCCTTTCGCCAAGCACGTCAAGACGCCGCCGCGGCTGATCACGCTCACGCAGAGCACCTACGACGGCGTGCTCTACAACGTCGAGACCATCAAGGAGATGCTGGACGGCAAGATCGGCACGCTGCACTTCGACGAGGCGTGGCTGCCGCACGCCACCTTCCACGATTTCTACCGTGGCATGCACGCCATCGGCCGCGACCGGGCACCGTGCAAGGAATCGATGATCTTCTCCACGCAGTCTACGCACAAGCTGCTGGCGGGCATCTCGCAGGCATCCCAAATCCTGGTGCAGGAAAGCGAACAGCGCAAGCTCGACCGCTCCAGCTTCAACGAAGCCTACCTCATGCACACCTCCACCTCGCCGCAGTACGCGATCATTGCATCGTGCGATGTGGCGGCGGCCATGATGGATCCGCCGGGCGGGCATGCGCTGGTCGAAGAGTCGATACTCGAAGCGCTCGATTTTCGGCGCGCGATGCGCAAGATCGACGATGAGTATGGCGACTCCTGGTGGTTCAAGGTGTGGGGTCCCGAGTCTCTGGCCGAGGAGGGCATCGGCAACCGCGACGACTGGCTGCTGCGCTCGAACGAGCGCTGGCACGGCTTCGGCGAGCTCGCGCCGGGATTCAACATGCTGGACCCGATCAAGGCGACGGTGATTACGCCGGGACTCGATGTCTCGGGCGCGTTTTCAAAGCGCGGCATGCCGGCGGCGGTGGTGACGCGCTATCTCGCCGAGCACGGCATCATCGTCGAGAAGACCGGGCTCTATTCGTTCTTCATCATGTTCACGATCGGCATCACCAAGGGGCGCTGGAACACGCTGGTGACCGAGCTGCAGCAGTTCAAGGACGACTACGATGGCAACCGTCCGATGTGGCGCATCCTGCCCGAGTTCATCAACAAGTATCCGCAGTATGAAAAGGTCGGGCTGCGCGACCTGTGCGATCAGATCCACGGCATCTACAAGGCGAACGACGTCGCGCGGCTCACCACCGAGATGTACCTCTCGGAAATGCTGCCCGCGATGAGTCCCGCCGAGGCGTGGGCGCGCCATGCGCATCGCGAGATCGAGCGCATCGAGATCGATCAGCTCGAAGGCCGCGTGACGAGCGTGATGCTCACGCCCTATCCGCCGGGGATTCCGCTGCTGATCCCTGGCGAGCGCTTCAACGCGACCATCGTGCGCTACCTGAAATTCGCCAAGTCCTTCAATCAGAAGTTCCCCGGCTTCGATACCGACATCCACGGCCTCGTCTCCGACGAGTCCAACCGCCGTTCGCGCTACTACGTCGATTGCGTCGCGCAGGAGCACGTGCCTAAGTCCTAGAGTGATGCGGTTGGTGATTGGCGGGTGTCACCCGCCCTACGGCGCGGCATCCCAGGAGTTGTAGGGCGGGTCACACCCGCCAGCGCAACGTCCCTAGAAATGTATGGCGGGTCACACCGGCCATCGCGGCGTCCCTAGCCGCGCTCGTAGACCGTGAACGTGTAGGCGTATGGATTGCGTTCGTCGGCGGAGAACGTCTGCGAGCGCTCGACTTTCCACGCAGAGAGATCAATCGCCGGCATCAGCGTGTCGCCGGCGACTTCGGCATCGACCACCGTGAGATAGAGCCGGTTCGCCAGCGGCAGCGCGCTCGCGTAGAGCTGGGCGCCGCCGATCACGAAGGCTTCCCCATCATCGACGCAGGCGGCGAGCGCCTGTTCCAGCGTAGCTGCCATGAGGGCGCCGGGCACGCGGTACTCAGAGTTGCGCGTCACGATTACCGTGGTGCGTCCGGGCAGCAGGCGCCGGATGGACTCCCAAGTGTTACGCCCCATGATGATGTGATGCCCGAGGGTTATTTCCTTGAACAACTGCTGCTCGCCCGGCAGGCGCCACGGGATGGTGTTGCCGGCGCCGATGACGCGGTTCTTCGCCATGGCGGCGATGATGGAGACGCGCCGCTGCGTTGAGGTTGCAGTATTCAATCGACTGCGCGCATCACACCGCGATCGGCGCTTTGATCGCCGGATG
>CAIVHG010000055.1 GCA_903905655.1 uncultured beta proteobacterium
ACCGATTCATAACCCGGCACGCCAGACGCAGATATCGTCGGCAGCTCCGGCATCAGCGCAGAAGGCGTAGCGCTGGATACCGCGAGCGCGCGCAATTTTCCTGCCTTGATATGCGGCATCAACGATCCTCCGCTGTCGATCGTCATCTGCACTTCATTGCCCAGGAGTCCGATGATCGCGTTGCCGCCACTCTTGTACGGGATGCGCACGATATTGACGCCCGCCATGGACTTAAACAGTTCCGAGGCCAGGTGATTTGAAGTACCGGTCGCACCCGATCCATAATTGAGCTGCCCAGGCCGCGCCCTGGCCAGAGCGATAAGCTCTGCCACCGAATGCGCCGGCAGAGCCGGATTCACCACCAGCAATCCGACTTCCCTGATGATCTGCGTGATCGCCGAGAAATCCTTGATCGGATCGTAAGAAGACTGACGCTGCAGCAGCGGCGTGATCCAGATCGAAGCGCCCTGCACTAGCAGGGTATAGCCGTCCGGCGGGGCTTTGGCCAAAGTTTCGATCGCAATCACCGAAGCCCGGTTGTCCACGATCACCTGCTGCCCCAGGGCAGAGGGAAGATCCTGGGCGAGCAGCCGCGACAGCATGTCGTTGGCGCCTCCAGGCAAACTCGTCAGGATGCGAATCGGCTTGTCCGGATAGCCCGCGCTGGACGCCGGACCCGCGCACATGGCCACGAAACCAGCCGCATACGCCCACGCGATCGATGACGGAATCCGCATGAATCCTCCTTGGTAGCCAGTGCACTTACTGGTTGATGTTGGAGACGAGTCGTTGGGCGCTCAATCGCCGTGGATGCCTGATTCCTTCAGCACCTTGCCCCATTTCGCGAGCTCGGACTTGATGTAAGCGGCAAAGTGCTCGGGGCTGTCGCCGATCGGCTCTACGCCTTCCACTGCAAAGCGCTCGCGGATCGCGGCGCTCTTGAGCACCTTGACGATCTCGTCGTTGAGCTTCATCACAATCGCACGCGGCGTGCGCGCCGGCGCAAGCACGCCGAACCAGGGGCTCACGTCGTAACCGGGCACGCCGGTGTCCGCGATCGTCGGCACGTCGGGCAAGGCCGTGGTGCGCGTCGCGCTGGTGACGCCGATGGCGCGCAGGCGGCCGGCCTTGATGTACGAGAGCACCGAAGGAATGCCGGTGAAGATGAACGGCACCTGGCCCGCGAGCACTTCGGTGATGGCGGGTGTGCTGCCCTTGTAGGGCACGTGCACGAGATTGATGCTGGCCATGGATCTGAACACTTCAGCGGCGAGGTGCGGCGCGCTGCCGATGCCTCCGGAGGCGTAGTTGATCTGCCCCGGGCGCGCCTTGGCCATCTCCACCAGTTCCTTGGCGGAATGCGCGGCGAAACTTGGATGGACGACCAGCACGTACGGCGTAGAAACCAGATCGGTGATCGGCGCAAAATCGCGTACCGGATCGTACGGCAGGTTCTTCTGCAGGTTCGGGCTCAGCGCCAGCGTGCCGGTGCCGCCCATCAGAATGGTGTAACCATCGGGTGCGGCGTGCGCCGCGGTCTCGGTGCCGATCGTCCCGCCGGCGCCGGTGCGGTTGTCGACGATGATCTGCCGCCCGAGCGCTTCCGCGAGCTTCTGCGCCACCGCGCGGCCGGCGATGTCGATGCTGCCGCCTGGCGGGTACGGCATCATGAAACGGATCGATTTTTCCGGATACTGCGCGTTCGCCGCGGCCGCGACGAGCACCAGACAGACTGCACTGCCATAAATCGCGTTACGCATCGCTAGACCTCCTTGGGTAGATCCAATTCGACTGCCGCCTGGGAATTGAGCGCACGGCAGGTATGCGCTCAATGCAACTTCGAGCGCCGCCTCACTCTGCTTTGGCGCCGGTGCCGCTCACGACCTTGCCCCATTTGGCGAGCTCTTCTTTCATATAAGCGCCAAACGCTTCCGGCGAGTTCGCGCTCGGTTCGGCTCCTGCTTCGTCGAGCCGCTTGCCGACCTCTGAGGACTGCAGCGCCTTGCGCGCCTCGGTGTTCAGCAGCGAGATGATGGCGCGCGGCGTGCCTGCCGGCGCAAGCATGCCGGTCCACGAGGTCGAGGTAGCGGCGGCGAGTCCTGCTTCGGCGAAGGTCGGCACATCGGGCGCGACTCCGACGCGCTTGGGTGTGGTCACCGCGAGCGCACGCACGCGCCCGGTCTTGATCTGCGGCAGCGACACCGGGATGCCGCCGAAAGTCATCTGCGTCTCATCTGAAATCAGCGAGGTGATCATCGCCGGACCGCTCTTGTACGGCACGTGCGTGATCTTGATGCCCGCCACCTGGAGAAACAGCTCGGTGGCAAGATGCGAGCCGGTGCCGTTGCCCGCCGACGCGTACGACATCTGACCCGGCTTGGCCTGCGCGAGTGCGACGAATTCTTTGGTGGTCTTGGCGGGCAGCGTCGGGTTGACGAGCAGCATGTAGGCTGCCGACGAGAGCTGCGCGATCGGTGAGAAATCCTTGATCGGGTCGTAGGAAAGCTTTTTGTACAGATGCGGGCTGATCGCGAGATTGCCGATGGTGCCGATGAGCAGCGTATAACCGTCAGGTGCGGCACGCGCCGCCATCTCGGTGCCGATGATGCCGCCGGAACCGGCGCGATTGTCGATCACGATCTCGTGACCAAGATTGGCGCCCATCTTCTGTGCCAGCGTGCGCGCCACCAGATCCGTCGATCCGCCCGCGCCGTTGGGCACGATCAAACGGATCGGGCGCGATGGATATTTGGCGTCCGCAGCATTGCTTTTGGCTGCTGCTGCGATGACATCCGTGCAAATGCTTCCCGTCATCACCAGCAACCCCGCAACCGCATAAGCTTGAAAGTCTTGCTTCATGAGTAGCTCCTCATCGTTGATGATGCCTGCATGCCACTATGTGCCGCGCGTCACCACGCTAAGCGAAGCGACAGCGCCACGATCACGCCGGTCCGATCCTGCTGTAATCGACTTTGGCCCAGCGCTTGTCGCGCGCGGAATCGTCGAGTGCGTCCCAGATGTAATGGATCTTGAGCTTGTCGCGAAAGCTCGGCGCGCACTCGTGTCCCTCGTTGATGGCCTTGGCGAATGCATGCCAGGTCTGCGCGACGAGGAAAGTGGCGCGGCCGCGATCGATCCCGCTCAAGTAGTAATGGTGATCGGGAATCGCGATCTCCTTGAACTGCCGCTGCAACCGCTCGGGCGCCGTCGGGTCTGCCAAGAGCTTGGGGATGTCCGCATGGTTGCCATAGAGTTTCAACTCTCCGCGGCTGGGGTCGCCTTCGCCGGACTTTTTGTCCCACTGCGTAGAGTCGGCCGTGGTCAGCATGAGCATGCCTTCGGTGCCATAGAGCTCAAAGCGCGTGCCGGTGCCGTACCACGCGGTCATCGAAACCTGCAGCGCGCCCATGATGCCGTCGCCGGCCGCCAGCAGGAAATTCAGGTTATCGACCTGGTCGCTCAGGATCGGCGGCCCGCCGTCGAGGTTCGCGCGCACCGGGGCCTTTACCGCGATGTCGCCGCAGATACTGGTGATGTCGGCGCCGAGCACCGCGATCACGCGCTCCAGGCTCTGGCCGCTGCGGAATCCGTCGTGGCCGCCCATCGCCGCCTGAAACACCCACTGCCGATGCGCCGGGCGCGGCACGATGTGGTTGCTCACGAAATATGCGTAGCTGAAGTTCAGCGGCTTGCCGATGTAGCCCTCGCGCACCAGCTGCGCCATGTGCAGCGACGCCGGCTCGTAATGCGTCTGGTGGCCGATGATGGTGCGCACGCCCTTGGCGCGTGCGAGGTCCGACATTTCCTGCGCCTGCGCGGTGGTGAGCCCGAGCGGCTGCTCGCAATAGACGTGCTTGCCCGCGCGCAGCGCCGGCATCACCACCTGATAATGGTAGGCTGGGCGCACGCTCACGCACACCACATCGATCTCCGGCAATTCCTTCAGCATGCGCTCCACGCTGTCGAATGCATGCGGCACGCCGAAATGCTTGGCCGAGGTGTTCGCGGTCTCCATGTGCGTGGTGCACACCGCCACCACTTCATAGAGTTCGGGCAGCAGCTTGAGCGCCGGCAGGTGGGCGCGCACCGCCCAGCGTTCGCGGCCGTCCGGGCTGTTGCTGAAACCGGCGCCGACAACGGCGACTTTGAGCGGGCGGCTCATGTTGCGCTCCGCTCGCAGCGCGCGATGTCCATGAGTTCATGCACGTCCGCGAGCTGATCGAGGTCTTCCACCAGTGCGAGCATGCGGCCTGCCGCCTTCTCGTCGAACACGCGGCGCGTGCAGGCATCGAATTTTTTCAGCCGCTGCTCGCGGGTGAGCGGCGAGCCGATCCAGCCTGAAAGCTTGCCGACGCGCTTGGAGAGGCTGCGGCCGTCCTTGAGCCACACGTTCACTATGGTATGCATGGTATCGAAGTCCTCGGGTATTGCGCGATCCATCTTGAGCTCGACCTTGGGCAGCAGCGCCGCGACATCCGGCGCAAAACGCCGCTCGTTGGTGAAGCTGTCGACGGTGATCTCGCCGTCGAGCAGCGCGACTGCGGTCGTGTACTGCACGCTGAACTTGCCGTCGAGTCCGGTCGCCGGCTGCGGGCGGTCGACGTACTCGAAGTGCGGAAAGATCACCTGCACGCGCTCGATCTGCTCAGGCTTGATATTGAACTCTACACGCAGCGCGAGCGCCGCGTCGATCGGACGGTGGGTAAAGTAATTGCTCGGATGCTTTTTGAAGCCGACGCCCGGACTCACCATGCGCAATGGATCCGCAAACCCCTCGGTGAGCAAAGCGGGCTCAGCGTTGCCCGGCATGAAGGTGTCGAAAAAACCCTTCGGCCCGAAGACGTCCGCGCTCGCGGTCCAGCCCATCTGCGCGAGCACCGCGCACTCGATGCCCATGCGCGCCGCGTGCCCAGAGTGCGAGGACTTGGTCATGGTCCCGGTGTTGATCGAAATGCTGCAGCAGCGCGAGCCGGCCAGCCCGAATGCCATCAATGTCTGCTCGCGGTTCAGTCCCAGCAGCCGCGCAGCGCCGGCCGCAGCACCAAATGTACCGGTGGTCCCCGGCTTGTGAAAGCCGACCCCGGTTTCGAGCCCCTTCGCCGCCATGCGCATGCGGCCCTGCACTTCGAAAGCGCAAACGATGGCTTCGATGATCTTCTTGCCAGATATCTTCTTGTGCTCGGCGATGGCGAGGATCGCGGCGAGCGTGGGCGAGGTCGGATGATTGAGCGGATACCAGGTATTGTCCCAGTCGAGCGCATGCGCCATGGTGCCGTTGGCATAGGCGGCGTTCTGCATAGACGTCTTGAAGCCGCCGGTGATCACGCTGGATTGCGGCGCTCCGCCCAGCGCGCGCACATAGTCGATCGAAATGCGGCCCACGCCGAGTGGCTCGGTCGAGCCGGCGATGATCACCGCCAGCCCGTCGAGCGTCACCTGCTTCGCCATATCGATCGCCTCGCGCGGCAGCGTGCCGTAGTCGATGGCGAGCACCTTGTCGATCAACTCCCCGGTGATGGTCTGCTCCGCCATCGCTCAGTTCCCCAGCCTGTGCGCTGCGGAATCGGAATTCCTGTCCTCAGACATGCTCGATTTCCTCGAATATAAACCGCTGCGCTGCACGCAGGGTGTCGGATTGCCGGGCGTTCTGAGCGCCCGGTCGTGCAACCATTATAAGGCTGTAGCGTGCTGCCGGGTGAGTCTCAAAACAGCTTAATGTTGAGCGAACGGTTCCGACCCTGCGCATACTCAGGCGCGGCACATGGTCATGCTATGTGCTCTGAGTTTTTGCGGGCGGCGAATCTTGCATTTTGCTGCTAACAGGATATATTCACCGAGTCGAGCCGGCGACAGCTTCCCGCCGCACGCCCGTTCCAGATACGGAGAGATGAGAACTATGGCCGAGCCACGCACCATGCTGCAGAAGATATGGGACAGCCACACCGTACTCACGGACGAGGCGAGCGGCGAAGTCCTGCTCTACGTTGATCGCCTGCTGCTCACCGACATGTCATCGTTTCACGCTTTCGACATCCTGCGCAGCGAAAGCTATGCGGTGCGCAGGCCGCGCCAGCTCTACGGCATCCCGGATCATTTCGCGGGCAGCACCGGCAACCGCATCGAACACGTCGCCGACGAAGAGCGGCGCGTCCTGGTGCGCGGGCTGGCCGCGGACTGCGCGGAATTCGGCATCAACTATTTCGAACTGCACGACCCACGCATGGGCATCAGCCATGTCATCGGTCCCGAACAGGGCATCACGCTGCCCGGCTTCTTCCTGCTGTGCGGCGATTCGCACACCTCGACCCATGGCGCTCTGGGCGCGCTCGCCTTCGGCATTGGTGGCCAGGCCGCGCATGTGATGGCGACCCAGTGCCTGTGGGCGCGCCCGCTGAAAGCGCTGCGCGTCACGGTGGAAGGCGAGCGGCCCTTTGGGGTGAGCGCCAAGGACGTGATCCTCGCCATCATCCACCGGCTCGGCGCCGCGGGCGGCTTCGGCCACGTCATCGAGTACGCGGGCTCGACGATCAGAGCGCTGTCCATCGAAGAACGGCTGACGGTGTGCAATATGTCGATCGAAGCGGGCGCGCGCGGCGGCATCGTGGCGCCGGATGAGACGACCTATGCCTATCTCAAGGAGCGGGCGTGCTCGCCACAGGGCGCTGCACGGGACAAGGCGCTCGCCTACTGGCGCACCCTGCCTTCCGACGCTGGCGCACGCTTCGATCGCGAAGTAACACTCGATGCACCTGCGCTCGCGCCGATGGTGAGCTGGGGCAACACTGCTGCCGACGTCGTGCCCGTCAGCGGCCGCGTTCCCAATCCTGCGGAAGAACCGAATCTGGTGCGCCGCGGCACCATGGAGCGCGCGCTCGAATACATGGGCCTCAAAGCCGGCACCGCGATGACCGACCTAACGGTGGATCAGGTCTTCATCGGCTCGTGCACCAATGGACGCATCGAGGACCTGCGCGCTGCCGCATCCATCGCCAAAGGGCGCAAGGCGAAAGTCTCGGCGCTGGTGGTGCCGGGATCGGGCCTCGTCAAGGCTCAGGCGGAACAGGAAGGGCTGGACCGCATCTTCAAGGAAGCGGGCTTCACCTGGGGTCACGCCGGATGCTCGATGTGCGTGGGCACCAACGGCGACACGGTGGGCAGCGGCAAGCGCTGCCTCTCGACCTCGAACCGCAACTTCGTCGGCCGCCAGGGGCCGGGCGCGCGCACCCACCTCGTGAGCCCGATCATGGCCGCTGCGGCGGCCGTGACCGGCCGCGTGACCGATGTGCGCGAGCTGATGAAGGAGAAAGCGTGATGCAGCCCTTCGTAAAGCTTACCGCCATCGCGGCCCCGTACGACCGCGTCAACGTGGACACTGATCAGATCATCCCGGCGCGCTTCCTGTTGAAGCGCCGCACCGATCCGGCCTATCCGGGTTATCTGTTTCACGATCTCAGATTTGCAGCCGATGGCAGCGAGCGCGACTTCGTGCTCAACCAACCCGCCTACCGCGGCGCGCAGATCTTTGTCGGCAGCGAGAATTTCGGCGGCGGCTCTTCGCGCGAGGCCGCGGCGATCGCATTTTCCACCTACGGCGTGCGCTGCGTCATCGCGGTGAGCTTCGGCGACATCTTCTACAGCAACTGCATCAAGAACGGCATCCTGCCGATACGCCTGCCTAACGAGGCCGCGTCAGCGCTGCGCGCGCAGGCGCACGCCAAGCCCGGCGCAATGCTCAGCATCGATCTGCCGGCGCAGACCGTCACCGGCTTCGATGGCAACATACATCGCTTCGAGATCGATTCCCTGAACAAGTCGTGTTTGATCGAGGGCCTGAGCCAGATCGCGCTCACGCTGCGCCACCGCGACGCGATCGACGCCTTCGAACGACGCTACCGCGAAACCGTGAGCTGGGTGTGAGGCACTGCTGGGTAAGAGTATTTAGCATACTGCTTAGAGTGCCGCCACTTGCCCGGATTGACGGTTACAAGGCGCTTGCTCTACCACTGAGCTAGAGCAGCAAGCTTCGCCAAAATCGCCTTGAACATCACATTATTAACGCTGAACCGTACGCCCTTTTGAAAATGCTTAGGCGCGCATGCTGGGCGGTTACGTGACGAAACTTTGACACAAATCAAACACTCCCTTTATCACTGCTCTAGCGTTAGCAGTCTCACCAACCAAGGAGACTACAATGCTGACAGCAATTCGCCTGACCGCAGTGGCCCTCGCGTTGAGCGTAGGCATGCTTGCACCAGCTTATCCCGCGGACAAGAACGCGCCCAAGAACACCACTGGTCAAAAATCTTCGCCCAGCAAGAGCACGGGATCGCAGGGCAAGAGTGTTGCCTCATCCGAGCACGGTTCCATCAAGGGCACGATCAATGGCGGAGGCGACTTCGTCCAGAACAAGAACAAGAATAAAAAGTGCAGCACGACGGACAGAACCTGCTAGACACGCCGCCGGGCGCCCCCCGTCAAGGGGCGCTGGCGTGGTTGCCGTAGCGATGTGGTGCCGCTTGTCTGGATTGAACAGACGACCTACCGCTTACAAGTGGGCTGAAATAAGAATTTCTGGACGTTGATTCGGATTCCAGGAATCTCATAAGCTACTGTATTATTTATTAGTACGTAATTCATCTAGCTCTCCGAGCATTTCCTGCCATTCCCCAATGTTGCTATAATTTGCCTACACTACGCCTACATGAAGGAAGTCGGCGATGCGCAAAGCAAATTTTACTGCGGAACGGGTCGGGACATTTGAATGCGCTGCAGGCAAGCAGCAGAGCATTTATTGGGACGGCAAAACGCCCGGATTAGGTCTGCGGGTAACTACCAAGGGCGCGAGGTCCTATATCTTTGAGTCTCGCCTACACGGGCGGACAATTCGATTGACGATTGGCGATTTGCGCACATGGTCGATCGGAAAAGCCCAAGCAGAGGCAACACGCCTCAAAACTTTGACCGATCAAAGCATTGACCCCCGCCAGCAGAAGGCGAAGCAGCGCGCCGAATACGAGGGGCAACAAAGGGAGTCGATCCGCCGCGAATTGACGGTGGCTGAGGCGTGGAATGCCTACATCGAAGCCCGCCGTTCCAAGTGGAGTGCCCGGCACCTACTTAACCATGAAAAGCTGACGCACGCAGGGGGGATAGCGCGCACTCGCGGACGCCGTCCCGGCGAACCTGATGTGACCATGCCTGGCCCACTTTTCTCGCTGCTCAATAGACGCCTCGCAGATTTGAACGCCGACCTTGTACGCGAATGGCTGGAAACAGAGGCTGCCAGACGGCCCACCTGGGCGGGACAAGGCTATCGAGCCTTGCGAGCGTTTTTGTTTTGGGCGACCGACCAAAATTCTTACGCTGGAATTGCCCAGACCGGCGCGTGCAATCGGCGCATGGCACGGGACGTTCTGCCACGGACAAAGGCAAAGACCGACGCTCTGCAGCGGGAACAGTTAGCCGGGTGGTTTGCCGCCGTCCGCAGCATCAACAATCCGGTTATCGCCTGCTACCTTCAAGCCCTGCTGTTGATTGGTTCGCGCCGCGAGGAATTGGCATGGCTAAAATGGGAGGACGTTGATTTTCGTTGGCAGGCACTCACTATTCACGACAAAGTGGACGGCGAACGCACTATCCCA
>CAIVHG010000056.1 GCA_903905655.1 uncultured beta proteobacterium
CGGACTGGTGGGCGGCGGCTACTACCTGCGGCCGCGCTTCGAACAGGATGCGCCGCTGATCAAGCTCACGCCGGACACCGACGCACTGGGCCTGGGCTCCATCGAAATCGCCGCCAGCGACAAGGGCGCTGGATTGAAGTCCGTCACCGCGACGCTCTCCGCAGGCGGCACCGATTACACGCTGGCTTCAGAACAGTTCGCGCAGGCGGTGGCCGAGAAGAAGATCAGCGTCGCTCTGGCGTCGAAGCTCTCCGGCATCAAGGAAGGCCCCGCGGTCCTGCGCGTCAGCGCGCGGGACGCCTCGCTGTGGCACTTCTTCCACGGCAACGAGACCGTGCTGCAGAAGAACCTCACCATCGACCTGACACCGCCGACCATCGAGCTCATCGCCGATGACCGCTACGTCAACTTCGGCGGCGTCGGCGTGATCGTCTACAAGCCGTCCGCGGATACCGCGACGAGCGGCGTCAAGATCGGCGATTATTTCTTCCCGGGCTACCCGGGGCAGATCAAGGATCACCCGGATCACTACATCGCGCTGTTTGCCCATGCCTATAACGTGGCGCCCGAGGTGAAAGCGCACCTCGTCGCCACCGACAAGGCCGGCAACACCAAGGAGACGGCGCTGGTCTACGAGCTCAAGAACGTCAAATACAAGAAGAGCACCATCCCGCTGTCCGATCCCTTTCTGGAGAAGATCACGCCCCTGTTGAGCGATGCCGCCGCACGCCAGGGCACGCCGAAAGAAATCTTTGTCCGCATCAACAAAGGGCTCAGGAAGGTGAACGAGGACAAGATCAAGGAAGTCACCTCGAAAGACAGCCCGACGATCCTCTGGAAGGGCGCGTTCAGTCAACTGAGCAACTCCAAAGTCGAAGCCAACTTCGCAGACGAGCGCACCTATACCTACAACAACGAACCGGTCGACACCGCATTTCACCTCGGCTACGACCTGTCGGTCACCAAGAATTACCCGGTAGAAGCCGCCAACAGCGGCAAGGTGGCATTCACTGGCGACCTGGGCATCTACGGCAATGCCGTCATCCTCGATCACGGCCTGGGACTCTACACACTATATGGACACCTGAGCGCCATCGACGTCAAGGCTGGCGATTCGGTCACGCAGCGGCAGATTCTCGGCAAGACCGGCGAGACCGGACTGGCCGCAGGCGATCACTTGCACTTCGGCGTCTATCTGAACGGCGTCGCAGTGCTGCCGGTGGAATGGTGGGACCCGAAGTGGATCACCGACAACATCGAGCCCAAGCTCGCAGGCCAGACCGGCGAAGCGATCGCCGAATCGCAACAGCACGTGAAACCGTCGCGCAAAGCGGCGAAGGGCAAAGCGGTAGCAAAAGCTACCGGAAAGGCGACGCGCACAGCAGTGCGCAAGCGTCGTCGCTAATCCTGGCGCTCAGCATCTGAGGATCGCGCGCAGCGCGCTGTTTCAGCGCGCTGCTGCAGGCTGCGCGTTCGTCTGCTCGGCAACCACGTTGCTGCGGTTCCACCAGCCGCCGCCGAGTGCCTGGAACAGCGCGACGGTGTCGGCATAGCGATTGGCCTGCGCCTGCACGAGTGCTAACGCCGCTTGTCGATATGACTGCTCCGAGGTGAGCAGGGCAAAATAACTGATGTCTCCCAACTCGAGCTGCCGGCGCGCGATGGCCAGGCTCTCGGCAGAGGCGCGCTCGGAGGCAGACGCGGCTTGCAGCGCCTCTGCATCGTACTGCAGTGCGCGCAGGGTATCGGCCACGTTCTGAAAGGCCGAGATGACCGTGCCCCGATACTGTTCGGCTGCCTGGTCGTAAGTCGCTTCCGCGGCGCGCTTGCGGGCCACCAGCGCTCCGCCCTGGAAGATCGGCTGCGTCAAGCCTGCAGCGATTCCCCAAAAACCAGTGCCCGCACTGAACAGCGAACTCAGTTGCGTCGCGATGCTGCCGCCGGTGGCAGTCAGCATGAACTGCGGCAGCAGGTTCGCAGTGGCTACACCGATCTGTGCGCTCGCCGCATGCAGCTGCGCTTCGGCGGCACGCACGTCGGGCCGCTGCTCGACGAGCTTGGAGGGCAAACTCACCGGCAGGTCGAGCGGCAGTTGCAGCGTGGACAGATCGAATTTCTCTGCCACCTCCTCGCTCGGAAAGCGCCCCGCGAGTGCGGTCAGCAAATCGCGCTGCATGGCGAGCTGCTTTTGCAGCGGCGGGAGTGTCGCCTGCGTCTGCGCGAGCAGCGCCCTCTGCACCACCACGTTCGCCTGCGCGATCGCGCCGAGTTCGAACTGCAGCTGCAGCAGTTCGAGCTGCTCGCCCTCGAGCTTGATCATGTCCTGGGTGGACGCGATCTGTCCGCGCAATGCCGCCTCCTGCACCGCAGCCGCGACCACGTTGGATGTGAGCGTCAGATAAGTCGCCTCGAGCTGGAAGCGCTGATAGTCGACCGCGGCGCCGACGGATTCCACCAGCCGGCGGTTGCCGCCGAACACATCGGGCATGTAGAACACGTTGACCTGCGCAGTGTGCAGGTTGAACAGCGTGGAGTTGTTGTTCAATGCCGGCGACAGCGTGTTGGACGTGCTCTGGCGGTTGGGCGAGTAACCCGCAGACACTGCAGGAAAGAAGATGCCGCGCTGCGCGGTGAGATTTTCCTGCGCCACTCGCAGCGCAGCTTCGGCGGCGCGCACACTCGGATTGGACTTGAGGCTTTGCTCGACCAGCGTGTTCAACTGTGGCGATCGAAACAGCGTCCACCACTGGCCCGGGATGTCGAGGTCGCGCACGAAGCGCTGCGCTTCGCCGCCGGCCGTAGGCCCGGCGGCGGTCTGCGACGCCAATGGTTCAGGCGTATAGCCATTCGTCTCGGGGCTACGCGGCCGCAGGAAGTTCGGGCCCACCGCGCAACCCGCGACACAGAATGCGAACAGCACTACCAAGCACAGGCGGCGGCGGGTATGAAAGACAAATGCGTCGTTGGTTCGCATGGGCTCTATTCCCCGTTCAACGGGAGGGGCTTGCCCTCGTCGTCCATGATCGGCGCGTGCTGAGAGTACATATCGATCAGCACCGGCAGCACGATCAGGATCAGCACCGGGGCGAGCAGGATGCCGCCCACCACCACCAGCGCCAGCGGCCGTTGCACCTGCGCCCCGATGCCGGTGGAAATCGCAGCCGGCAGCAGGCCGACGCAGGCAGCGGTGCAGGTCATGATCACGGGCCGCATCTGCACTTCGCAGGTGCGGCGGATGGCAGCAGCGCGGGTGAGCCCATCCGAGATCATGAGGTTGTAGTACGAGATCACCAGGATGCCGTCCATCGCCGCGATGCCAAACAAGGCGACGAAGCCGATCGCCGCTGATACGCTAAATGCCGTGCCGGTGATGTAAAGGGCGAACACGCCGCCGATGAGCGCCATCGGCATCACGCTCGCCGCGAGCAGCATATCTGTAAACGAAGAGAAGTCCAGATACAGGATCAGGCAGATCAACAGCAGACTCAGCGGCACCATCACCGCAAGGCGCTGCGCCGCCTCTTCGAGGTTGCCGAACTCCCCTACCCATTCCAGATGGTAGCCGCCGGGCAGCTTGACGTTCTGCGCGACCTTCTGCTGCGCTTCCAGCACGGCGCTGCCCAGGTCGCGTCCGCGCACGCTGAACTTGATCGGGATGTAGCGCTGCTGCTGCTCGCGATAGATGAAGGATGCGCCCGACACCAGCCGCACGTCGGCAACCTCGGAAAGCGGGATCTGCGTGAGGCCGTTGCCCGCCGGGTTGGTAGCCGCGACCGTGATGCGCCTGATCGCATCGAGGTTTTGGCGGTACTCGGGTGCCAGGCGCACGATCATCGGAAAATTGCGATCGCTGCCGTCTTCATAAAGGTTGCCCGCCGCCTGCCCGCCGATCGCCGCCTGGATCGTCGCATTGATGTCGCCGGGCGCCAGCCCGTAGCGCGCTGCGCGCGAACGGTCGATGTCGATCCTCACAGTGGGCTGCCCCAGAGAATTCAACACCGCGAGGTCCTCGATGCCGGGCACGGTGCGCAGCGCATCCCTGATCTTGACCGCGGTGCTCTCCAGCGCCTCGAGATCGTTGCCATAAAGCTTGACCGAGTTCTCGCCCTTCACGCCCGAGGCCGCCTCCTCGACGTTGTCCTCGATGTTCTGCGAGAAGTTGAACTCGACCCCTGAGAACTGCTTCTCCAGCGCGCTGCTCACCTGCTCGGTGAGCTTTTCCTTGGTGACGCCCGCAGGCCAGGTGTTCGAAGGCGCGAGCGGCACGTAGAACTCGGCGTTGAAGAAGCCGGTGGCGTCGGTGCCGTCGTCCGGGCGCCCGTTCTGCGAGATTACCGTGACTGCTTCCGGGAAGCTCTTGATCACATTGCGCATGCGGTTGACGTAAGCATTGCTCTCCTCGAGCGAGATCGACGGCGGCATGCTCGCCCTGATCCAGAGATTGCCCTCTTCGAGCTTGGGCAGAAACTCCAGCCCCAGGCTGCGCACCGCGAGCACGGCGAGCAGCATGATGAGCCCGGCGCCGCCCAGAGTGATGATGCGGTTGCCCAGCGCGAACTCCAGCGCCGGCGTGTAGATGCGGCGCATCCAGCGCACGATGAACGTTTCAGTTTCATGCACGTGGTCTTTCAGCAGCAGCGAGCTGAGCGCCGGGGAAATCGTGAAGGTCGCGATCAGACCGCCCATGATCGCATAGGCATAGGTGCGCGCCATCGGCCCGAAGATGTGGCCCTCGATCCCGGACATGGTGAAAAGCGGCACGAAGCCGGCGATGATGATGGCTGCCGAAAAGAAGATCGCCTTGTTGACTTCCACTCCGGCGCGGCCGATGGTGGCGAACTTCCCGTGCAGGCCGGGCAGGATGCTGCGCTCCACCAGCGAGCTGCCTCTCCTGCGTTCCTCCGGCCCCTCGGCGAGGTGGCGGAAGATGTTTTCGACCATGATCACCGTGGCGTCCACGATGAGGCCGAAATCGATGG
The DNA here is from genome assembly GCA_903905655.1 of uncultured beta proteobacterium. GTDB lineage: Bacteria > Pseudomonadota > Gammaproteobacteria > Burkholderiales > SG8-41 > PALSA-1004. The sequence continues at coordinate 4,980 of CAIVHG010000056.1, forward strand.
CCCCGACCGACAGCAGGTTCGCGGACTCGCCGCGCAGGTAAATGATGGTGACGGCGAAGAACAGCGCGAACGGAATGGTGGTAGCGACGATCAGCGCGCTGCGCAGGTCACCGAGGAACAGCCACTGCACCAGGAAGATCAGGATGATGCCGGCGAGCATGTTGTGCAGCACAGTGTTCGTAGTCACGTTGATCAGGTCGGAACGATCGTAGATTCTCTGAACGCTCACGCCCGGAGGAAGAATCCCCGAGCTGTTGACCTTCTCGATCTCTGCCTCCACGCGCTTCAGGGTCGGCAGCGTTTCCTCGCCGCGACGCATCAGCACGATGCCCTCGACGATGTCGTCGTCGGCATCCTGCCCGGCGATGCCCAGCCGCGGCCGGTTGCCCACAGCGATATTCGCCACGTCGCGCAGCAGCACCGGCGCACCATTAACCGAAGTCAGCATGGTATTGCGCATGTCGTCCAGAGAACGGATGAGGCCGATGCCGCGCACCACCGCCGACTGCGAGCCGAAATTCACGGTCTGCCCGCCGACGTTGATGTTGCTGTTGTTGAGCACCTGCAGCACCTGCGGCAGCGTGAGCCCGTTGTGGGTGAGCTTTTGCAGGTCGACGGTCACGTCATAGGTCTTGCTCTTGCCGCCCCAGCCCGTCACGTCGATTACGCCCGGCACAGCCTTGAAGCGGCGCTGCAACACCCAATCCTGGAGAGTCTTGAGGTCGGTGATCGAATAGCCGGCCGGTCCCACCACGCGATAGCGGTAGATCTCGCCGATCGGGCTGATCGGAGAAATCCCCGGTTGTGCGCCGTTGGGCAGCGGCGGCAGCTGCGACAGGCGGTTGATCACCCACTGCTCAGCCTCGGCATAAGTAAAGTCATAGGTGAACTGCACCTTGACGTCCGACAGCCCGAACAGCGAGATCGTGCGGATGGTTTTGACGTGCGGTATGCCCGCCATCTGCACTTCAATCGGGATCGTGATGTAGCGCTCGATCTCCTCCGCCGACTGGCCGGTGCTCTGGGTGACGATGTCGACCAGCGGCGGCACCGGATCGGGATAGGCCTCGATGTTGAGCTTGATGAAGCTGCCGATGCCGGCCGCCATCAGGAAAAACAGCAGGATAACCACCAGCGCCCTCTGCTGGAGGGCGAACGTGATGATGCGGTTCATCAGTCCTGCACCTGGGTTGCGCGATCGATGAACAGCGTGCCGCCAGAGATGACCTTTTCTCCTGCGGAAACGCCGCTGCTGATCTCCACGATGCCGTTGCTGATGCGCCCGGTGCGCACCGATCGCGACACGACGGTGCCGTCATCGCGCGCCACCCACACCCGCGCCTGATCGCCTTCATAGATGAGCGCGCTCTGCGGCACTGCAGGCGCCGTCACGTCCTCGCCGGTCATGATGCTGAAGCTCGCGTACATCATCGGCTTAAGCGCGCCGTCGCGGTTATCCACCTCGGCACGCACCGGCAGCCTGCGGGTTGCGGGATCCATGGCCGGCGCGATCCACGTGATGTGCGCCTTGAACACGCGGTCCGGATAGGCGAGCACCCGCACCTTCACCGGCTGCCCGATGCGCACCGAGGGCGCGTCGGTCTCGCGCACGTTCGCGATCAGCCACACCGTCGATGGATTGCCAATCGAGTACACCGGATTGGCTGCCCCGCCCGCTGCGCTACTGATGTTCTGCCCCACGCCCACCTGCCGCTGCACCACGATGCCGGCGATCGGCGCCCGCACGATGGCTTCGGGATTCATCTGTTGTGCGCTGGGCGCGCTCTCGAGCGCGCTCACTTCGGACTCCGACTTGCCGAGGATGCGCAAACGGTTGCGCACGGCAGCCAGCGCAGTCTCGCCGCTGCGCAGCGTGTTCTGCGCGCTCGACAGTTCGGCCTGGCTCTGCAGCCAGTCCTTGAGCGCGCCCGACTTCGCGAGATAGAGCTCGTGCTGGCGCTTTTCGTTGTTCTGCGCGAGGGTCAGCTGCGAGCGCGCCGTGTTGAGCGTACCGATCGCAGCGACCAGATCGTTCTGCGCCTGCACCACTTCCGAGGCTTCGACCGCCATCAGCGGCGCACCCTGCGCGACGCGGTCGCCGAGCTTGGCAATGACGCGGGTGACTTTTCCTGAATACGGAGAAAAGACCGGGGTCGTCGTATCATCGTTGACCGCGATATTGCCGTCGGTGATCTGCTCGGTCCTGAAGTTCTGGCTTTGCACGACCACGGTCTTGAGACCGTCCCACTGCTCCTTGGTCGGCCGGAAGGTGCCGGGAGCATCTTTTTGCTGTGCAGCCGCCGGCTCGCTCTTGCCGGAGAGAAAATACCTGCCCGAAGCGTAGAGCGCAATCGCAAACGCGATCACCACCGCCGCAATGATGATGATCAGCACCTGCATGCGCCGCGGCAATGCGCGCCCGTGGCTTGCGTGCGGCGACTTCAACTCTTCAGACATGGTCCTTCAGCCCCCAGTTACAGATTGAACACCCTGAATGGACAGCGCACCCGCGCAGCAATCGCCCGAAATCAATCGGCGCTATCGATTCAAGCGGAGGCGACTCTACAGATGAAAGCTTGCACGGAACTTACGCACGCAATAAATAAATTATCGGTAACGCGCTGAAACTTACGTCAACCTTACGCGCCTCGTCGCGAGAGACATTGCGTGTAGTAAAAAGCAACTACGATACGAGCACGCCGATCATGCGCAACGCCTGCGCGATGCGCGCCGACGCGTTCCGCAATCGATGAGTAAAACTTGGGAGGAATCATTCCGGTGCAAACCGGAATGCAGTACGGTCAAAGGTCGAGTTGAAGCGCAGCCAAGCGCGCATAGAGGCCACCCTGGTTGCGCAGATCATCCGGGGTGCCGGTTTCCACGATGCGCCCTCTTTCCATCACCACGATTCGATGGACCTTTTGCACCGTGGCAAGCCGATGCGCGATGACCAGCGTCGTCCGCCCCTGCATCGCCGCACTGAGGCCTTTTTGCACGAGAATTTCAGATTCGGCATCCAGGGCGCTGGTGGCTTCATCGAGCAGCAGCAACGGTGCGCCTTTCAGGATGGCGCGTGCGATCGCGATGCGCTGCCGCTGGCCGCCGGACAGCCGGGTGCCACGCTCGCCGAGGAACGTCTGGTAGCCATCCGGCAGGCGCTCGATGAATTCATCGACCAGGGCTGCCTTGGCCGCACGCATGACTTCCGCGTCGCTCGCCGCGGTGCGGCCGTAACGGATGTTCTCCATGGCGTTGGCCGAAAAGATCACCGGGTCCTGAGGAACGATGGCGATGGCGCCGCGCAGATCGCGCAGGCTCATTAGCCTTATGTCCTGGCCGTTGAGCCGGATGCATCCAGCGGACACTTCGTAATACCGCAGGAGCAGCTGAAACAAGCTGGTCTTGCCGGCGCCGGACGGCCCGACTAGCGCGACGCTTGCGCCGGCGGCAATGTCGATGGTGATGTCGTCCAGCGCGCGCGTTTCCGGACGCGCAGGATAGCAAAACGTCACGTGATCGAAGCTGATGGCCGCCTGCTCCGGATGGAGCAGCGCCTGCGGGCTCGTGACTTCACGGATGGCGGATTCGGCGTGCAGCAGATCCAGCAGCCGCTCCGTCGCACCCGCTGCGCGCATGATGTCGCCCCACACTTCCGCCATGGTCCCGACGCCGCCGGCCACCAGCGCCGCGTACAGAACGAAGGATGCAAGTTGTCCTCCGGTGAGGGTGCCATCGTGCACCTGGCGCGCTCCTATCCATAACACGAAGATGATCGTTCCCATCACCGCGCTGATGATCAACGCCGTGAGCGCGGCGCGCACCCGCGTGCGCTTGATCGCGGTATCGAAACTCGTTTCAGTGCGGTCGGCGAAGCGCCTCGTTTCCTGAAGTTCCTGCGTATAGGCCTGCACCGTCGGCATGGCGTTGAGGATTTCTCCGGCCAGCGCCGATGCGTCGGCGATGCGGTCCTGGGATTCCCGCGACAGCTTCTTGACCTTGCGGCCGATGACGAGGATCGGCAGCGTCAACAATGCCATGAGGCCCAGGTTCAGCGAAAAGAGGTAGAAGCTGGTGACCGCCAGCATGACCATGCCGCCGACGAACTGGAACGCGCTGCGCAGGCCCATCGAAATGGAACTGCCGACCACCGTCTGGATCAGCGTCGTGTCGCCGGTCAGCCGTGACAGCACTTCCCCCGTCTGCAAGGTCTCGAAGAATTGCGGCGACTGGGACAGCACGCGCGCATAGACAGCAGTGCGCAGATCCGCCGTCGCCCGCTCCCCCACCCACGACACGGTGTAGTAGCGCCCCGACACCGCAAGCGCCCAGAACCCTGCCAGTCCGAACAGCGCGATAAAGTGCCCGTTCAGACTCAATGCGCCGAGCAGGCCGCCACTGGGCTGCTCACGTCCGCCGAAGCCAAAATCGATGAGGTCGCGAAACGCCAGCGGCACCACCAGAATGGTCGCAGAGCCGAGGCACAGCAGTATGAAGGCGAGGAGTAGCCGCGCCCAATAGGGACGCAGAAAGGGCCACAGGCCTCTCAACGCAGACAGGCGGCGCGGGCTTGCAGCTAGTATCGGGGTGTCGTTGGGCATGCGCAATTATTGTTCGTTTCACTGCTGTGCGTTCAGAAAAAGCTCAGAGACCTGAAGGTTCTATCGGGCCACGCTTGGCGCTGCGGAATCCTGTGGCGCATCGACGATAGTGATGGTGTGTTGCTGCTCGTCCCAAAGGCCGCTCGCCTGATCCTGCAGGGTGAAGCGCACGACCTGCCCTGGCGTCAGGTGATCCGTCTGCAGGTCGGCAATCCGCAGACCCAGCATCCCGGGACGGGTGACGATGTCGTGCATGTCTGTCCAGTCGTCGATGCCGCTGTGCACGAGCGCGGCAGTGTCGAGCAGCAGGCGCAGCGACTGCCCATGGACGATAGTCGATACCGGCGCGCGGCGCGTCCAGTGCGCGCGCTTGGGGCGCGGCTTCTCTCCACCATAGCGCAGCCACACGGCATCGGGCCGGTCGACCGCATGTCCGCGATGAATGCTCGCGGCGAGCTTCACGAATTCGGCATGCGCCCAGACCAGCGGCATCGCCGAGCCCGTGGGCCGACCGGGTTCGAGCATATAGCGCGGCACCGCAGGTCGGTCCCATACCTGCTCTGGAATGAGGCCCAGCCGCCCGCTCATGGCGGCCATCGACCGCAAATAGGGAGCAGCGTCCTCGCCTGCTGCGAGCGCATAATGCCCGCGCTCACCGGCCAGCAGCGGCCACGGCCGGCCCTGCCCGGTGCCGTTGTACGGCTTTCCATTCTCCTGCTCGCCATAACCATCGCCGTTATACCGATACCATGCCGTACCAAGCGGCGTAACCGCCTTGAGCAGCGCATCGATGACCGTGATCGTATCGCGCACCACGCGGTCATCCGCGCGCCGCAGACCGTAGCGCACGAGCTGCAGAAAATCGGTCGAGACCTGCTCCGCGGCGGCAATGCCCGGGTCCTGAAGGCGGTTCTTGATCGCCACGATGTCGGCGAGCGAACCGCGGTCTGCGATCACGCGCGCCGGCGCCGAACGCACATAGTAGCGATCCACGCCCAGGCGCGCTGCAATGCCGGTGGCGCCCGCCGCGCACCACTCCTCGATGTGCGCATTCCAGTCATCGGCCACCAGCAGCGCATCTCCGCCCTGCGGGTCCTCGATCAGCTCGGCGCCGCATACCAGCGCTGCGATCGTCGCTGCCATGGTGTAGAGGTTGATGCCGGCATTTTCTTCCCAGCGCTCCTGATCGGTGGCCGGGCCCTGCAGCACGATATAGCGCAGCGCACGGCTCACCATGTCGCTGATCCTGATGCCGTCCAGCGCATCGCGCTCGCTCAATGCCGAAGCGAGCAGCACCGGGAACGCGAGCTCGTCGAGCTGGATGCCGCCCCAGCGCGGCGTGCCGCCCAGCCACTGGTTCTGCGCCCAGCGCCCGTCGTCGACCTGCGTGGCGATGAGGTAGCGCAGCACGTCGCGCGCTTCGTCCAGCGCCCCGAGCTCGAGCAGCGCACCGGCGGACTGCGCGAGATCGCGCGGCCACACCAGGTGATAGCCGCCGATGTCGTCGCTGCTGTTGCCCCACGGGATGCTCAGGCTCGCCACCATTGCGCCGGGATAAGTCTTGTCCTGGTGCGCCTTCAGCACCATCGCCGAGACATGCATCTGATCGCGGAACTCGGGAGCGATGTGCCGCACGTCGACGCTGCGCTCATGCCAATCCTCCCAGGTGTGCACCTGGCGGTGCCACACGCGCTCGAAGGGCTCGATCAGCGCCGAGATCGCGAGCGTCGCAGCGGATTCCTTGCCGCTCGCGAATCCGAGCGCGAGCACCGACTGGCGCGGCAGCTCGCCCATCAGCGCCACGTTGCCGGGGCCGGCGCGCTCGTGGGTCCAGGTCATAGCGCCGTTCTTCGAAAAATCCTGCCAGCCGTCGCTGGTGCCCACGTAGCCCGCGGCGCCGCGCAGCCACGCATCGCGCTGTTCCATGTCGACGGCGGCGAGCGCCAGCGCGAACGGCCCCTGCTCTCCGCACAGCACCATGCGCCCGCGGTTGGTGAACACCTCAGCGCGGTTATCGTGCCCGGTGCCGCCGAGGTGCGGCGCCAGCAGCACATAAGGTCTGAGATCCTCGTCGCCCGCCAGGCTGACCTCGATCAGCAACACGTCGCGCTCGGCGTGCGGCGTGATGCGCAGCGCGAGCTCGAAGCGCGGATGGTGATGGACGATCTGCACCGCCGGGATGCCGGGCGCCGGCGTGGACGCGGTGTAGTCGGCATGGCGCTTGACCTCGCACCAGAAGCCCTTGCCGTCGGCGACGATGAATCCGAGATCTCTGAGCTGCGGGATGTCGACGCGGGGATAGTAGATCTCGTTGATAATACCGAAGCCCACCGTGAACCACAGCCGCGAAGAGCCGAGCGCGGTGCCGATCATGTCCTTGGCGCTGCTCGTCCAGGTGGGGGCAATGCCTGGGCTGCCGGGTGCGTCCACTAACCTCTCCTTGATGCAGTACTTAGGCCGCGGCTAAAGCGCGCTCACTCAGCTGCATTTGTATCAGCACACGGATCAAGGGATATTGATCCTGCCCAACACCGGATCATACGCCATGGGTAATCGCCGGGACGAAACGGCCTGCCCCGCAGGCAGAACAGTCGCCGGCCGGTCAGAATTCTGCGTGCAGGCGCGCGCCGTAGATGGCTACCGGCCCGCGGTCCGAGTTATAGGCGGGATTCAGTATGCGCTGCGCATCCAGCGTTACCCACAGTGAAGGATTTAGCTTGATGTTGTAATAGGCTTCGAGCGTCTGCTCAGGCTTATAGTTGATGCGGCCGTCGCCGATGAACCCGTCTATTCCGCCCAGGTTGAGGTATGTGACGTGCGAACCCGACAGCCAGTTGCGGGCATACGCGAGGCCCAGCATATCCTGCGCGCGCTGCCAGCGTGTACCCCTGAGGATCGCGCCGAACGACAGCGAGCTATCGGTCGCGGTGTACGCGTAGACCTCGGTCTGGCCGTCCGATTTCATGCCGCGGAAGAATACGCCCAGATCATCGTTGATGCGCTGCTCCAGATTGACCCCGACACCGGTCTTGGCATTGCTGCGGCGTGCCCAGCACAGGTCCGGCGCGCCGGCATTGCCGGAGCCATAGTTGAAGTTTGCGCAAGCGGCTGCATTCTTCGCGGGATCGGCGCGCAGCGCGCTGACGGCAGCGTCGAAGCGGCCCATCATTTCGACGTTGCGGTAAGCGAGCAGGCGCAGTTTTGCTGGCTGGCCGAACAGCGCATGCCGGTGCTCGATCTCGAAGTTGTCCCCGTAATAATTCATGATCGAGTAGTTGAGCTGCAGATCGTTGGGATGGCGCGGCCCGAGGAAGCGCCCCACGCGCAATGCCCAGTCGTCATGGTAGTACTCGGCAGCCACGCCCCACGAGTAGCCGCGCGCATCTGCGGCAAAGTCATAGGCGGCGTGCGTCAAAAAGTTCATGTTGATGAACTGCTCGCGCACGTCACCGGTATAGGCGTTCTTGTCGAAGATGTCGATGACGCTGAGGTTACCCGCGGTGAGCACCAGCCGGCGGCTGTCGGACTTGCCGGCGAGTTGCATCGGGCCGGAAGCGACCGGCGCCGCATCTCCGCCCAGGCCGAGGGTCTGCCGCAAAAACAAGCGCGACCTGTAAATCGTTGGCGACACCTTGCCGTTCTTTTCCAGTTCTGCGTTCTGGATGGAGCCGCCCAGCCCATGCAGGTCTGAAAGCGGCATTTCGGAAATCAGTTCAGGAACGAAATACAGTTCCCCGCCTTGCCAAGCGCGCAGACCGAGGAACGCGGTGGCCGTCGTGGTGAAGCTGCGTTCCCTCTGGGGCAGCAACGAATTGGTTGTGCCATTGAGGTTGGTATAGGCGGCCGGGAAAGCTTGTTTGCCCTGCCAGATGTAGGTGAACTGGCCGTGCGCATTCCACGCCTCTTCCTGTGGCGGCAGCTCGCCGGCAAATGCCCGCGCCATAAGCGCACCGGACGCAACCGCAACCAGCAGCGTGCGCAGCGCACGCCTGAGCCCGCGCTGCAATGGCCGCGCATGCGCCGCACCCGCAGGTGCCGGCGCTGCAATAAAGCATTCGGGTTCGGACACTGTGAGTCCGGTAATCAACTTCTGCATCGATCCACTCTCATGAGCCCGCCGCGGGTCGGCCTCCGCGGCGGCCAGGCACCGCGAGCCGCCGTCCGGCGCGATCATTATGATCGAGCCAGGTTACAGAAATGCGGTTCCCTGATTTAATTCTGAGGAGAAATGCGGTTACTGAGTGCCGCAACAAAGTGACGTCCCTGCCGGAAGCGCACTGCCCCGCTCGATGGCGAGACAGCGGCAAGTGATAAGCTATCTTGCGATCAGTCTCGCCTGCTTGTGCCGTCATTCGACGGCGAACTGGGACAACTGTCCAAGACAACTCCCCATGTAATGCGAAGCGCGGATTATTTTACTTAACGCAGTCGAAGTCAACAGAGATCGGCTGCCTATCCGCAATTTAATGTGCGCGCATGCAAATCCGATGGGGATCATTAGGCAGTGCTCCGGCGCATGCCCCGCGATGGGTCCGGCGCCGCTTACGCCGGCTCACCAGCTTTGCGACGGCAAGGACATGACTTTTTTGACGATGATGTCGGAAGCCAGCAGGGCTTGCACCTCGCGGGCCGGGCCCAGCAACAGCACTCCGATCTCACCGGGCTGCAGGGTAGCGTTGATGCGCTCTGCGATGTGCCGGTCGCGCTCGGCAGACGCATCGCGGCGTGCATGCGCCCGATCGCCGCGAACAATGATACGGCACCAATTCCTGCGGCGCGGTGTGCGCCTCGTCCTCAATTGATTCTCATCAAGAGCATGATGCGCGCCGGCTACTATGATTCATCTTGATGGAAATTGCGGGATGGAGCACTGAGCATCCGCTTTTGACCCCACGCCTTGAGACAGTCTCCATGGCCGACCTGCGAGGCCTGATCAAATGAACATGCACATGATATTTGCGTCCATATACCGGCACCGCAGCGCAGTGCTGGGAGCGGCACTCTTAGCAACCATGCTGGCGCTCGGCGGCTGTTCGACTACACCACAGGTATTCCCCACGCTACAAACTCAGGGCATTTCGTTGCGTCCCGGTGACCTTGAAGCCTCGGGCATCGCTTTCATCACGCCGTCCGCGGTCACTGGCCAGGAAGAGGAAAAGCAGGCGATCGCCCTCATGTTCGCGCAGGTGCTGAAACGCGACCGGCCGCGCGTGGCGGTGGCGTCGCTCGCCGAAACGCTGGGCGCCATCAACAAGGCGGGGCTCGCCGAAGCCTACAAGAACATGTACGACGATTACCGCGATACCGGCCTGTTCAAGCGCGACTTCCTGAAACAGGTCGGCACGCTGACCGGCAAGCGCTACGTCGCGCATATCAAGCTTCAGGCATTCGGGCAGGGTGCTAAAGAACGCTTCGGCATCCTCGGCTTTCGCATCGTGGAAACGCGCTATGCCAACGTGCGCCTGTTCGTGCAGATATGGGATACCCGCGACGGCTCGGTCGCCTGGGAAGCGATGCAGGAAATGCTCTACAGCCAGGAGCGCGTAAGCGAAGAACCGGTGACGCTGACCACCGCCATCACCAACATTGCAACCAACATCGTCGCCAAGCTGCCGTAGACGTCCCCCGCACCGGGATTCGCGTGCAGCGGCATCCTCACCGGCATTTGAATGTGATCAGGCTAGCGCTGCAATCACGCGCTCGCGGGTGATCGGCATATCGCGCACCCGCGCGCCGAGCGCGTGTGCAACCGCATTGGCGATCGCGGCGGACGTGGGGCCTGCCGCGCCCTCGCCCGCTCCGAGCGACGGCAGATCAGGACGGTTGATGATCTTCACCTCGACCGGCGGCGCTTCCGCAAAGCTCATGATCGGATAATCCCGCCAACTGCGCGAGGTCACGCGCTCGCGGTCGTACGTCACCTGCTCCTTGAGCGTCATGCTTGCCGCCTGGATGACGCCGCCTTCGATCTGGTTGCGCACGCCGTCCGGGTTGATGACGAGGCCCGCATCGACCACGGCCCACGCGCGCCGCACCCGCACTTCGGACTCGACGTCGACCTCCACCACCACCGCGACATAACAGCCGAGGTTCTTGTAGCGCGCAAAGCCGATGCCGCGACCGCACGTCGCGGCGCCCGGTGCGCCCGCCTGCCAGGCGGACTGCTGCGCGATCGCTTCGATGACGGCGCGCGCGCGCGGATCTTTGAGATGGCGCAGCCGAAACTCGACCGGGTCCGCCCCCGCTACCGCCGCCAGCTCGTCAATGAACGATTCGATGGCGTAGACATTGGCATGCCCGCCGAGCGCGCGCAGCGCGGAGACGCGCAGCGGCGACTGCATCACCAAATGGTTGGTGACGCATTGGTTCGGAAAATCGTAAATTGGAATCGCATTGCGGTGACTGCCGCCCGCCGGCAGCGGCGGATTGTTTGGAGTCGCCGGCGCGTGCGGCTGCGCGAGATGCCACGCCGCAATGAGGTTGACGCCGCCTTTGGAGCCGGGGCGCGAACTGTGCGGGTAACTCCAAAGATCGTAACTCCAGTCCACGATATTGCCGCCGGCATCGAGCGCGGCGCACGTCTTCATGAGCATGGCCGGACCGTACGGCTCCCATGCGAACTCGTCTGCACGCATCCACTGCACCTTTACCGGGCGCCCGGCGACTGCGCGCGCGAGCAGCGCCGCATCGAGTGCCACGTCGTCGGCGCCGTTGTGTCCGTAGCAGCCCGCGCCCTGCACATGCATCACCGCGACCGCGCTCTCGGCAACACCAAGCGCCCGCGCCAGATCGCTGCGCAGCGGATAGACGCCCTGAGTGTGACTCCAGATGCGATAACCACCGCCAGCGAACTGCGCGACTGCGCACGACGGCGCCATCGATGCGTGCGCGGTATAAGGCCGCGTGTAGCTCGCTGCCAGCACCTGGGCGCCGCGCTGCTTCGCATGTGTGTCCTGCTTCTCGCTGATCACCTCGTCCTTCGATGGCTGCGACTGCAGATACTCTGCTTCGGTCATTTCCACCGGCAACTCCGTGCCGCGCTGCCATTGCGCAATGCGTGCGAGCCGGCGCGCCGCGCGCACCGCCTGCTCTTCGCGTGTCGCGACCACGCCGAGAAAGCTGCCGTCGCGCACGACTGCAACCACGCCCGGCATTGCCTGCACTTCGCTTTCCTCGACTGAGGTGAGCCGCGCCCCGTACGTGGGCGGGCGCACGACGCGGCCATAGAGCATGCCCGGCAGTTCCATGTCCTGCACATAGGATGGGGCGCCGCTGAATTTGCCCGGCAGATCCAGACGCCGCACTGCGGCGCCGATGTGCTTGTGATCTGCAGCCGCTTTGGGCGCGACCTGCGCCAGCGCTGCACGCTCGAGCAAGCCTTCGTCCGCCAGTTCCCAGTAGCTCGCCGAGCGTCCATCGCGCGCAGTGATCACGCCGTCGGCGGCGCTCAGTTGCTCGAGCGTCACTCCAAGTTTGGCGGCTGCGCGCTGCAGTAGCAGGTCGCGCGCTTCGGCACACGCAAAACGCAGCGCTACGCCGCTTTCCTCGATCGAGCGGCTGCCCGAGGTCGTGCCCTCGTCGGGACCATGTACCGTGTCAGCGGTTGCGATCCGCACGCGCTCAATCGCGACGTCGAGTTCGTCGGCCACCACCTGCGCTAGCACGGTGAGTATGCCCTGCCCGATCTCGACCTTGCCGGTATGCGCCGTCACCGTGCGATCGCTGTTGAAGCGCAGCCAGCGCGCGAGCGAGCGGTTGGTTTCAAGGCTGCCAGGCAGCTTGCGCGGGGCGCTCATCGCGAAGCCCGTGCTGCGCGCGCGATCGCGCGCAGGATCCTCATATGCGTGCCGCAGCGGCACAGGTTGCCGGCGAGCGCTGCGCGTATCTCGGCTTCATCTGGATGCGGATTGCGCTCGAGCAACGCATATGCCGTCATGATGATGCCGCTCGAACAATAACCGCATTGCGCGGCCTGCTCGTCAATGAATGCACTCTGCAGCGGGTGCGGCTGCTCGGTGCTGCCAATGCCCTCGATGGTGGTGATGCTCCTGCCTGCGGCCGCCGCCAGCGTAATGTCGCACGATTGCACCGCCTTGCCGTCGATCACGACGGTGCACGCACCGCACTGCCCCTCGCCGCAGCCGAAGCGCGCGCCCTTGAGATTGAGATCGTTGCGCAGCACGTAGAGCAGCGGCGTTTCGCCATCGGCATCCACCGCGTACTCGCGGCCGTTCACTGTGAGGATCGTCGCCATGACCGTGTCAGGTTTGCTCCGGGTTTCAAGCAGCCGCTAGTGTACATCGGGACGCAGTATCAACTGTGCAGTTGTTCCTTGCCGATAGCGCAATCATCTGATTGAAATTCCCCCTTCGTTATTGATGGCGGCAGCCTGCCAGCCCCGTCAGCGGGTCCGGGTGCGCGGCAATCCGTGGTACCCCCTGACGCATGCCCCACGGCCACGCGCATTTCGAACTGCAGCTACCAGCGTGACTACGGCTATCAGCTACGCCCTGATCGTATGCCGGCCAGGAATCGCGGTCAGCCGCCCCGCTTACGGCTGATAATTCGCACTACCTGACTCTTGCATCCCCCTCACTTATAATTGTTACAATCGCTAGGCAAAAGCTGCGTAACAATAGGAATAGTAGGCATCATGAAAAATGGTCGGCTCGGATTACTGCTGATTGCCGTCTCGATCCTCGTAATCTCACTGATGGTCTGGCTGCTGCACGCGCATCAACTGAGAGTGCACCGCGACCAGGTACGCATCCTCGGCGTAACGCTGGTCCGCGCACTGTCGGGTGCTGCACTGGCGCAGCTGGTTCCGGAGTCAGGCGGCAGCAGCCTGCTCAATACGCTCATCAGCGTTCAGCGCAGCGACGCCTACGCCTATGGGGTGGTGCTAACCAAATCCGGAACAAAGGTTTTCGAGAACGTGGCCCCGGGCAGCATCGTGCCCGCCGCAGACATTCCGCCTGCGGATCCCTCCGCGTGGTTCGGCGAGCACACGCTGACCTCCCCCGGAGATGACCGTGAGATCCGCGAATTCTTCGGGCCGGTGCTGCAGCGCGGAGAACTCGCCGGTTTCGTCAGAGTCGGTTTCTACGCGCGCCCTCAAAGCGCGCTGCTGGGCAGCGATACGCCCTACGCCTCGGCGATGGCTTTGCTGGTCCTACTCTTCACCACGCTGCCCTATCTGCTGTTCCGGCGCGAGCTGCGCCCGCTGTTTCAGATCACATCGAGGCTCAGCGAAATCGAGCAAAGCTATGGAGGCCTGACAACCGACGTGCTGCCGGGCGGCGGCATGCGTGACTTCATGCAGCGCTTTGACCAGTTTACGCAGGTCATGCAGACGAAGGTCCGTGACCAGGAGGAGCAGCGCCTGGCAGCGCAGACCACCAGCCAGCTGCTCGCATACAAGCAGAAGAAGATGGATGCCATCTTCGATGCGATTCCCGAAGCGCTGCTGGTGATCGACGAATCATCCACGCCGAGCTACGCCAACCTGAAAATTGAGTCTTTGCTCGGCGTCAGCCGCAAGGAAGTGATCGGCATTTCCCCGCAGCAGTGGTGCAGCAACAAGGAAGTGCTGGCGCTGCTGATACGCCTCAGAAGCCATGGCGGCCCGGTTCTCAATGCCTGCAGCCTTGTGTACGTGCCTGAGGAACATTCCGACCGCAAGATTTCAGCCGTCGCTTATCCATTGTCGTCGCCCAATGCCCAGACCAAGATGCAGGGCATGCTGATCGTTTTCCGCGACATCAGCGAAGAGCAGCAGGCGCGGCAGGCGGGCGTGGAGTTCGTCGCCCACGTCGCGCACGAACTCAAGACACCATTGAGCGGCATCAGCGCGTACAGCGAGCTGCTGTTCGATTACGCGGGGCTCGACGAAAAAACGCGCGTCACGGCGGTGAATGCGATCCACGAGGAAGCCGTGCATGCGGCCGCGCTGATCAATAACCTGCTGAACATCTCCAAGCTCGAGACCGGCGCTCTATCGATCCACACCAAGCGCGTGAACATGAGCGACCTGCTGCGCGAGGCCGCCGAAAATATGCGCACCAACGCAGCGGCCAGGAATGTTTCCCTGGTGCTGGACATCGCGCCAGACCTCAGTTCCGCAAAGCTCGACAAGGACATGATCCGCATCGCAATCGACAATCTGCTGGGCAATGCATTCAAGTACAGCAATCCCGGCGGAACCGTAACGCTGCGCGCGGAAAACCTGGACGACCTGCAGATGAAAATCAGCGTGCGCGACCAGGGCATCGGCATTTCGCCGGAGGATTGCGCCAAGGTGTTCGACAAATACTACCGCTCGGGCGACAACGAGGTCGCGACCCGCAGCGGACACGGACTCGGCCTGTTCCTGGTCAAGCAAATCGTCGAAATGCACTACGGAACGATTTCAGTGAGCAGCGAACTGGGTAAGTGGACCGAATTCACGATACAGTTCCACACCCAGACCCAGGAATTGGACGCTTCGGCCACTGCATGAACGCAAAGCGCATCCTGATCGCGGACGACGAACCGCACGTCCTGCGAGTGATCGAGCTGTTCCTGCGGCGCGAGGGATACGAGATCGAGGCGGTACGCGACGGACAGCAGGCGCTCGAATCCATCCTGCGCCGTCCCCCGGACCTGCTGATCACCGACGTCAACATGCCGCGCATGACCGGCACCGCGCTTTGCCTGGAACTGAAAAAGCAATTGCCCGGGCGCGAGTTCAGGATCATCGTCATCACCTCCATGGCGGAAAGCGAGCCGCGGGAGCTGGTGGCGGACATGCCCGGCGTTTCGTTCATAGAGAAGCCCCTCAGCATGCGCTCGCTGGTTGCCATGCTCGCAAAACTCTTCGCCACCAGCCCTGCTAAAGGAACATCAAGCGATGCCTGACGGGCTGCTGAACAAAATCGATTTCGCGCGTTACGAGCGCTGGATCGCGCGCACCTCTGATCGTGCCTGCACGATTTCGGTGTACGACGCAGCGGGCGTGCAGGTCTGGGGCGAGCAAGACCCGGCCGCGGCCGAGCATGCGCGCCTGCTTCTGCAGGCGCCGCAGCGCGACGAGACCGCGGTGCAGCGCCTCGATTTGGCCGACGGCAAGACCATGCTCTATCGGCCGCTGCAGGTCGAGCATTCCGTCACCACTGGCTGGGTAACGCTCATCGCAGACGCCCAGGAAATGGCAGCCGCGCCTCTGCAGTTCGACCGTTTTGCGGAAGCGCTCGACGACGCAGCTGCCGGGATCGAAGGCGAGGCAGTCGCTAACAACGATCTCAACAAGATGGCAGAAGAGCTGGCGCAGTGCTACGAGGAACTGCATCTCGTTTATGCCACGGACGGGTATGTCAGGACGCGCGCCGGACCGCATGAAGATTCGCTGCGCGAGCTGCTGCAGTCTACGGCCGAGCACATGCATGCCGACGTCGCGGCCTTCCTGCGGCCCGACGAAAACCTTTGCGTATACGCGACCTGCCTCAGCAAGGAGATTCACAATCTCGATCTGGTGCTGGTCGAGATGCGCGGTGACCTGTTCCGGTTCATCCAGTCTTCCAAAGAACCGCTGGTGCTCAATGCCGCGGAGGATCCGCACCGCGCGTACGTGTTCACCAACATGCCATACCGCATACTTGCATGTCCGGTCCAGATCACGCGCAGCGTCGACGGCATCGTCGTGCTGCTAAGACACATGCAGCGCACCCCTTTCACCAACAACGACCGCCGCCTGCTGGAAGTCCTGGGAAATCAGTTGTCCAGCCTGGGCAAGAGTTTCCTGCTGGTGCGCAGCCTCAATAATTTCACCGAGCAGCTCGCGGAAGCGATGGTGCAGGCAGTAGAGGCCAAAGATCCGTACACGCGCGGCCACAGCGAGCGCGTCAACTTCCTGTCGATGGAAATCGGCCGCGCGCTGGACTTGCCAAGCGTAGAGCTCGCTGACCTGCACTGGGGATCGCTGCTGCACGACGTCGGCAAGATCGGTATTCCCGACGCGGTCCTGTGCAAGCCGGCGCGGCTGACCAAGGGTGAATACACCTTTATCAAGGTGCACCCGGAACGCAGCTACGAGATACTGCGCAATGTCGAGCAGCTGAAGAGCGCGCTGCCGGGAGCGCGGCATCACCAGGAAATGTGGGACGGTACCGGCTATCCGCACGGTCTCAAAGGCGAGAGAATCCCGCTGCACGCGCGCATCATCGCGGTGGCCGACACCTATGACTCGATCACCAGTTCCCGCGCCTACCGCGCAGGAAAAAGCCACGAATTCGCCATGCGCGAAATTATGCGCGTCTGCGGAACCCAGCTCGACCCCAAGATCGTGGAGGTCTTCAACACGCTGTGCGCTGCCGAGCCGGAGTGGCTGAAGCGCTTCAGCATCAGGCGCGAAGAGGTGCAGTAGACCAGTATGGCTGAATTCGTCGCACGTACCGTCCTCGGCGGCATCACCTATCTCGCCCCCGTCGACTCGCTTGCAAACGAGCCGATCCAGGCGGCGTTGGCGGACTCGATAAAGTCCTGCATCGCGGCCAACCGCGTTCAGCTGGTGGTGGATTTCGACCGCGTGCGGCTGGTCAACAGCAAGGCGCTGGAGATTATCCTGGATGCGAGTAACCAGCTCACGCACCGCGGCGGCTCGCTGCGCTACGTCAATCTGTCGCACCTGCTGACGGATATCTTCATTGCAAACGGCATCATCGCTGCCGACGCCGCGCACCAGGCGGGAGCGAACGTGCTGCAACTGGCAGACCAGCACCAGCTGGGCACGAGCACTGCAAAGTTCGGCGATCTTGCGCTCGAGATGGGAGTGATCACCGGCAAGCAGCTGACCGAGGCCCTGCAGCTGCAGTCCAGATCCGGGAAGCAACTCGGCCAGATCATGCTCGAGCGCTCGATGCTCCCCGAGGTCGACCTGTTCCGCGTGCTCGGGCGCCAGATGGGCATTCCACACCTGCAGTTGCGCCCCGGCCTCTACGACCCGGCGGCAGTGTCCCTGATTTCGAAGGAGACCGCGCAACGGCTGCTGGTGCTTCCGATGTTCAAGATCTACGACACGCTGACTCTGGCGACCGCTGATCCGCAGGCGATCCCCGCACTCGATCAGATCCGGGACGCCACCCGCTGCAAGCTGCGCCTGGTGCTGTCCAGCCGCGACAACATCGCCAAGAACCTTGCCGACGCCTATGACAAGCCTGCGCATATCGTAGGCCTGGTGGATGACGTGCAAAGCGACATCGAGGTCGTCGATCAGGAGCTGCCCGCGCAATCGGTCATCGACGAAATGGCGGTAGCGAGCCCGATCATCAACCTGGTCAACGGATTGCTGCAGCGCGCGGTGCGCGAGCGCGCAAGCGACATCCACATCGAATGCTTGCGCGACAAGTCGCTGGTGCGTTTTCGCATCGACGGCGTTCTCTATGAGATTCTGACGCTGCGCACCGACATGCATCCGGCGATTGTCTCGCGCCTCAAGGTGATGGCGAAGCTCGATATCGCGGAGCGGCGCATGCCGCAGGACGGGCGCATCCAGGTGATCACACAGGGGCGCCCGATCGACCTCAGGTTCAGTTCGCTGCCGGGCATTTTCGGCGAGAAGGTGGTGCTGCGGGTGCTCGACAAGGGGCAGTCGATCCTCGACGTCGAGAAGATCGGCATGAGCACTCCCAATCTCGAATTGTTCAAGAAGCTGCTGGGGCGCAGCTATGGCCTGATACTCGTCACCGGCCCCACCGGCAGCGGCAAGACGAGTACGCTCTACGCCGCGGTCAACTTTCTCAAGAGCATCGAGAAGAACATCGTCACCATCGAGGACCCGGTCGAATACCAGCTCGACATCATCAACCAGAACCAGGTCAACGAGGCGATCGGGCTCGGCTTCGCACGCATGTTGAGGCACGTGCTGCGTCAGGATCCTGACATCATCATGGTGGGCGAAGTGCGCGACCGCGAGACAGCGGAAATTGCGGTGCAGGCGGCACTGACCGGGCACCTGGTGCTGTCCACGCTGCATACCAACGATTCCGTTGGCGCGCTGTCGCGCATGATCGAAATGGGAATCCCGCCCTATCTCCTGTCCTCTGCACTGGCGGGTGTAGTGGCGCAGCGCCTGGTGCGGCAGGTGTGCGATGCGTGCCGCACCACCTTCCTTCCGCAGCCCGAACTCGCAGCCACCTATGGCTGGGGACCCTCGTTGCGGCTCGCGCGGGGACGCGGCTGCCCGGCGTGCTTCGACTCCGGCTACAAGGGGCGTTTGGGCATCTACGAGATTCTGGAGTCGACCGAGCACCTGCAGCGGCTGATGATCAAGAACCCCTCGAAAGACGAGCTGCATTCATTTGTGACGGAGAGCGGCCTCAAGACGCTGTTCGCCGACGGCCTGCAGGCCGTGGAAAAAGGGCGCACCACCCTCGAAGAGCTGTTGCGCGTCGTGAACGCCGTCTAAGGATCTGAAGTGGCAATCGAGTTCGGCTCGGCGCAGAGCGCGCCCCTGCAAGACAAATCGCAGCGCTCCCTATGGTCGCGCATGAACAGCGACATCGGCTTCATGTCGCGCGGGCCGGGCGTCAACGAGCGCATGATGTTCACGGAACGCATCGAGCTGCTGCTGGAAACCGGCGTCAGCCTGCCGGAAGCCCTCAAGGTGATGCGGGCGCAGACCGAGGAGCAAAAGCTCGCGATCATCATCGACTCCCTGATCAAGACGGTGGATGACGGCAAGTCCTTCTCGGTGGCGCTCGCGCGTCATCCCGAGATGTTTCCGCAAACCTACGTCACCCTGGTCGCGGCGGCGGAGGAAGGAAGCTTTCTGCCCCAGGTGCTCCAGCAACTGCGCGAGATGGATGAGCGCAACGCCGCCATGCGCAGCGTGATCATCTCGGCGCTTTCCTATCCTGCGTTCCTCGTCCTGTTTTCATTTTCGGTGGTCATATTCGTGCTGGTCGTGATCTTTCCCAAGTTCACTGACCTGTTCAAGTCGATCCACGACCAGCTTCCTATCACAACCATCGTCCTCATGTACCTCTCCGATGTGCTGCGCGACCATTGGCTGCTGGTGCTCGTGGTGTCGGGAGGCGGTTTGACTGGGCTAGTCTTCTGGCTAAGGACGCCGCAGGGCGTGCAGTTGCTCGACCAACTCAAGATGCGCACGCCCATCATCAAGGATGTTTTTATCCAGACCTACCTCATTCAGACGCTGAGCGTGCTTGGCATGTCGCTCGCCAACGGGGTCCCGATCAGCATTGCGCTCACGGCGACGCAGGACATCGTGCGCAACTCCCGCTTTTCACGTTTCCTGAAAGAGGTGCTCGACAACGTCGAGCAGGGCAAAGGTATCGCCCTCGGCTTCGAGCAGGCGGACTTCATCCCGCCGATGGTGCGCCAGATGATCTCCACGGGGGAACACACCGGAAACCTCGCCAAGGTCATGAAGCGGGTTTGCGATTTCTATACGCGCGAGCTCCATAAACGCATCGCCACGTTCGCCAAAGCGATCGAGCCGGTCATGCTGATCGTGATGGGCGTCGTGGTCGGGGTCATCGTGTCTGCGCTGATCCTGCCGATCTTCAAACTTTCACGAGTGCATTAGAGGCGACCGACCCCGTCCGGAGCGCTCGGACGGTCCGGAACGGACGCTGTCAGTTACCGGGCTTGATTTCAGCCGGCGTCCCCTCGGTCGGAAAGCTCCCCGGCACGCGCTGCAGTGCTTTTTCGCGCTCGTTGATCAAACTGGAAGCGCGCTCGGTTTGCCGCAGCTTTTCCTCGGCAAATCGCTCTGCGTCCTTCGCATCCTTGATCACATACGGCGTGATGATCACCACGGTTTCCTTCGAATTGACGGTTTCATTCTTGCTCGAGAAGAAATTTCCCAGGATCGGCATTTCGCCCAGGATTGGAATGCCGTTTCTCTGGTTGGAGCTCTGGGCGTTGATCAGACCGCCGATGAAGATCGACTGGCCATCCTCGCACAGCAAAGACGTAGTCACTTCCGTGCTCTTTTTAGACGGAACACCCGCGGCACTGAGCGTGGCGGAACTCACCTCCGGATGCACCTTCAGCAGCACCCGCCCCTGCTCGTCGACTGAGGGAGTGACCTTGAGAATGACGCCGGAATCCAGAAACTGGATGGTCTGCGACGTCACGAGGTTGATGGTCGTGGTCACCGAATAACCGGTGTGCTCGCCGATCACCGCGGTCGCTTCCTCGTTCTCCATCGCCAGCAGTTTCGGCGTGGCCAGCGTGCGCACCAGCCCTTTGCTCGCCAACGCGCTGAAATAAACCTCCAGATTCTGGTTCAGCAGGCTGAAGAAGAAACCCGTGGCCGGCGCGGCCGCAGTGCCGGTCGCCAGCCCCGCATTCCCGAAACTGCCGTTCAAGTTAGTGTTGCTAGGCGAACCGAATACCCGCCTCCAGTCGACGCCGTACTGCTCGCCCGCATCCAGGGTGACCTCGAGGATGCGCGCCTCGATCATGATCTGCTTGGGCTGCACGTCGAGCGACTGCAGTATGGTTTGAATGCGATCCATGTAGCCGGGGAGGTCTTCCACGACGATGAGTTTTCTTCCGATCAGCGGCGTGATCTTGCCGTAGCGGGAGATGTATTTGGCCAGCAGATCGGAGACCTGCTTGGGATCGGAATACTGCACCTTGAAGCTCTTCACCACGGTATTTGCTCCGGGATAGTCGACGCTCGACTCCTTGCCCAGGATGACGTAGCTGCCGTTGCGGACCTCGACCCAATACCCTGCGGCTTCGGCGATGCTGTAGATCGCCTCCTTCACCGTCGTGTTGTACAGGTTTACGGTGATCGGTCCGGTCACGCCGCGCGTCAGCACGATGTTGAGCTTGTCCTTTTGCGACAGCATGTCGAACACTTCCTCGATCGGCGCCGCGCGGAAACTGTAGTTTGCCCGCTGTTCGACCGCCGCTGGGGCCGGCGCTACCGCCGATGCCTGCGCGGATGCGGGCGCAGATGCTGGTCGAGTGCCCCCGATCTGCTCGGCCGCGCGCGCCAGCGGTGCTGCGATCAGCACGCAGCCCAGGATGAAGGAAACGATTACCTGACCACAATTCATTGCGACCTCCCTAGTACTGCATCCAGGCCCAGCAGGTTGCCGGCGCCCGGAGCCTCCGGTGTACTCGCTGGCGCACTCGCCGGCACGCCCGCCGGCTTGTTTGCGCTTGCCGGCTCGGGCACTGCCTGTGCCGCCTGCACCGCGCGCAGAGGCAGCGTATAACGCTTCTTGTTTTTCACGAACACCACCTCCTGCTGCCGCACTTCGACCAGGCGATAGCCGTCGATTTCTCCACCGATGCGCAGCACGACGCCATCGACGTTGGCAAACGAATCGCTGCCTGCAACGAGCACCGCCTTCACTTCCGGCTTCCATACGGGCGCCGCCGTTTGCGCCACACCTGATCCCTGTCCCGGCCGCACGAGCTGCGCGGTCGCGGGCCTGGCAAACAGATCGTGCTGAATACCCTGCGCCTGCGCCCAGGCTATGCAGCAATAGCCTGCGACAGCGGCTGCGCTCATGCGCAATAGCATCCCATGGACGACGGTCATTTGCGCGCTCCCGCGATCTCTGCCTGCCGGTACAGCGCAACGGTCAATGCCATTGAGACCTGGCGGCCGTCGTCGGCAGATTCCATACGGAACTCCGTCACCGCCGCATTCTGTCCAAGCACATTCTCGAAATCCGTCAGCCACCGGCACAGCATGAGGTACTTCCCCTGTGCACTGACTTCGAATGCGAGTTCCTCGAATCCTTGCACTTGCCTGCGCCCACTTGGCTTGACCGCAGTCAGCACCACGCCGTTCTTCGCTGCGGCGCGGTCTAACTCCGACATCAGCACAGCCGCCATCTCATCGTCCGAACCCAGCGCGTGCAAACCGCCTGCCAAATGCTCAGAGCGTTGCCCGAGTTCAGTGGCCAACCCGCGCAATTGAGCCTGATGGCCGGGCAGATCCCTGAGGGTCGCTGCCGTGGACGATCTTGCTGACGCAAGCTGCCGGTATTGGATGACCGGCTTGGCAAGAAACAGAATCCAGCCTTCAGCCGCCACCAGGCACAGGATGCAAACCATCGACAGCAGCATCAGGCGCGGATCGAACCTTACAAGTGCGACCATCAGCTTATCCATCAGGGCTGCCTCACCGGTTGCTCATCGCACAGCAGCGAAACCCTGAAATCGACCATCTGCGCGTTGGCAGAAGTCCGCAGGTTGGTGGAAAGCAAACGCACGTCCGTAACCCCCGGCTGCCGCCCCAGCGCACGAATGTATTCCGCTACCAGCAAATGACTGAGCGCGTGACCGCTCAACTCCACACGCTGTTCGAATCCGCGGCTTTGCCCGGGCGCGCCGGGAGCCACAGCGTTCGTGGACGCCGCAGCTGCCGCACCTGGAGCCCCTTCGGAATTGCCTGCGACGCCCACCTCGCTGCGGTAATAGCGGATCGCATCGAACCAGACCCCGCTCTGATATGCCGCGTCGAGAGCGTTGAACAGCCGGGGCAGGCGATTGCGCCCCCGCAGGTCCTCCAGCGCCTTCAACTTCCTCTCGACCGTCTGTATCTGCTGCCGGTAATCGTCGGCACTGGATTTCGCCTGCACCAGCGTCCGGCTTTCGGTCTCGAGGCGCTGTGCTGCGCGGCTCTCGGTCTGAATGCCCCACCCCACGAGCAGGCGCGCCAATGCCACGAGGCACACCAGCGCGGCCACGGCGATGCCGAACCACTTCATGCGGCGCCTGAGAATCTGGGCGCGCAGGTAGCTCTCAGGAATCAGGTTGAAATCGGCCATATGTCCAGTGTGTTGCGCAAGGCGAGCCCAGTCGCCAGAACAATACCCGAAACTGACGCGACTTTCGAGAATTTATCCTTTTGGTCCTGCCGATGCGGAAATACCTTGAACGGATCGAGCACCTCGACCGGAATCGAAAGCAGATTGCCGAGCATTTCGGCGAGGCCCGGGCAGCGCGCGATGCTGCCGATGAGATAGATCGCGTCCACGGTACGGCCGCGTGTCTTGGACCCGACATAGATCAGCGTCTTGCGGATCTCGGCCGCCAACGCCGTGAATTCAGGATGCAGCACCTCGCGCAGCGCCTGCGTAATGTCGTGCTCGGCGTCATTCGCGTTATCCGCTGCGAATCCGTACTTGAACAGCAATTGCCGCGCCTCGTTATCAGCCATCTCCAGCAGCGTCGACACTCGCGAGACCAGGCGTTGCTGCGAAAATTCGATGCCGCGGTCGAGCATCAGGCGCCGCCCCCACACGACCGTCAGATAGCTGGCTGACGTGCCGAAATTGATCAGTAGCTGGCTGGGAGGAAACTGCACATTGTCACGAATGACCCACGACATCAGGCGCGTCAGCGCAATCGGCCCGATGTCGAGCACGTCTATGCGCAATCCAGCGCCCGACAAGAGATCGAGATACGCCGTTACCTGCTTGCGGTCGGCCATTGCTACGATCGCTTCTTTCTGCTGATCGCGCACATTCTCCTGCCGCACCTGCAGCCAATCGACCAGCACTCCGTCGGGACTGGCATTCATGCGCTCGCGCATTTCGCGCATGATGGCCTCCGCGTCAGACTCGCCCTTGGTCACACTGTAATTCACCAGCTGGATCTTGACCTGGTTACCGGGCATGCACGCGACCACGCGCTTGCCCTTGAACGGCTGCCCGTCCAGAGCGCGCTGCACTAGTGTCTTTAGTTCCTGGGGACGTTCTTGCAAATCTGCCAGCGGACAACCATATTCGAGCGCAACGGCGGCACGGATTGCAGGCGTGCGTCCAGCGCTGCGCTGCATTTGCACCATGGACAGGTGATGCGTCCCCATGTGCAAGCCAATGGGAAAGGTCTCTGCCCGGCCGGCGGATACCCAGCCGCGGATGCGGTTAAGTAGCTGCAAGGGTAACTTCATCATTCTTGTCCTTCCGGGCCGCGCTCATCTCGACCACTGAGCCGGGGCCCTTTGCCTTTGCCGTCTGCAATGCCTGGTCCGCAAGCGCGTATGCGTCCCTCAGCGAAACCTCTAACCCCGGCGGCACGCGCCCTACGCCTATGCTGACGCTCGCCAACTCGGGCGCATCCGGGCGCTTCTCGTGGCGCCGATCGAGTGCGCCGGACACTCGATTCGTGCGCTGCGAAGCATCCTCCCCCAGCAGCAGCATGACAAACTCGTCCCCGCCGACACGAACCACGTAGTCATCGGGACCGCACGCCGCTTCCAACACCTCCACCAGTCGTTTCAGCACGCGGTCTCCGTGCAGGTGGCCGAAAGTGTCGTTGAAGTGCTTGAACTTATCCACGTCCACATTGCACACACAATACCCCTGCCCGGCAAGCTGGTAACGCGCAAGGACATCGTTGCAGCGTTCCTCGAAGAAACGGCGGTTCCACGCACCGGTCAGCCCATCCTGCATGGCGCTGAGGTCGAGCTTCTCGTTCGAGCGCGTCAGTTGAAAGCGCGCCTCCAGATGCTCTTTGCGCACGGCGGTGGCGCGCCACACCAAAGCCAGCGCGACCGACGCTGCGCTCACCATCAGGAACTGCAGCGTCCACAGTGCCTCAGTGGTGAACGGCCGCGCCGCGCGCAGTGTCGAGACAGTGAAGATCACGTATACGACGCCGATGGTGATCAGCGCCTCGCGCACTCCCCAGGGGACCAGCGGCACCACCATGATCAGCAACACCAGGCTGCTGAAGAGTGTTGTGTTAAAACTGCCAGAACGAAGTGCGAGCAGCGCAAAGGCAAGCGCGCCCACCGACAGCAGCACCATGCCCAGCACGTAGAACAACTGGGTGTCCGCGGTCTTCCTCAGCATTTTCGCCGACAGCGCCACGTGCAGCGCAAGCAACGCCAGCACCGCAAAGGTATACAAATAGCCTACGCCCAAGCCCAGCGCGAGTTGCAGCAGCGCGAATCCCGCCATCAGCAACATGCTCAGGATACCCAGCGTAAAGATCCCGTCCTCGGCTTCCTTGCGCATGACCAAACGCGCGAAGCGCGTCAGGTCTTCCGCGTCGAAGTCGGAGGACGACCAAATCTTGCGCAGCAATTTCAAGTCAGCCACCCACCGCATTGCGGGCAGCCCGCGAAAGCGCTCTGGCAGTTGCATAACATGTGCATTGCAGCATCGGTCCTGATATCCGATTCATGGTTGCGCTTCCTGCTAAGCGCCGAAAGCGCCAAGTATTTTAACCCACCTGCCCGCAAGTCCGCCTGCGCGCCGTTTGGAACCACCATTTGCGGGACGGGACCATATGCCTCCGGCATCGACTCCATGAATCGCACGGTCGGAAACGTCGGTTCGGCAGCCATTCTGGCAGCCCCTCTACTGATAGGTGATCACGAGTTGAGGCTGGTTTGCCGCAGTTGCATTTTCCCTGCTGGGTAGCGTCGGCTGGTCGCTCACGGTGGAGATCAGGATCACGCCGTAGTTGTTAGTGCTGCCTGCCACCCAGGATTTCACCAGCGCCGTCAGGTCCCAATAAATCCAGCCGGTGCTGAAGTTGGAGGCCGGCGGCGAGTTTCCGCTGGCCTCATCGGTCGCCATCGCTATGCTGGGAGTACTGTAGGTGCCGCCCGCGGTGGTCCACGCCGAAAAGCCGTTGCGTGTATTGTAAGTGACGGCATTGCCGGGACTGCTGCCATTGGCCGTACCCTCGACCCAGGACTGGGTAATCGTATATGCGGAGATCGTCTTCGTATTGCCTGAGGGAGTGCCCATCGCGGTCGAATCCAGCCGCAGCTTCGCACTTTGTATGGTCGAGCCCGGCGGCACGCTGCTGAAGTCGAACTGTAGCAGCGTGCGGGTCTGTCGCACCCCGGAGTTATAGACGGACAGCGGCGTCGTCCCGCCAAAATTCTGCGTCACCGCCCCGCTGTCGATGTAGCTGTCGGCGCTCGGCGTCAGAGTCTGGGTGCAGGGCGCGAGATAGTTGAGCGCGAATGTAGGATGCAGCCCCCCAGAGCCGTCATCACTACTTGCATAATGGAGACTGTTGATGCTGCCGGTCGAAACACGCAGCCGCACGCCATAATTGGAATAGAGGGTGCCCATCCACGCCGCCGCTACATTCGTGAGATCCCAGCTGTTCCAGTTACTGAGCTGCGAATAGTTGACGGTGACCAATGGCGCAGAATTGTAGCCAGTGCCCGACCAGGCGTTGACGCCATCGTAGGTGTTCCACGTCACGCCATCCGCCGTCCCGAATCCGGTTTTCGTCCCTTCCACCCAGTTGCTGGTGAGCAGATAAGCGCTGACCTTGACGCCCGCCCCCCCGGAATTCGTGGTCTGATACAGGGACAGGTTGGCACCGGGCTGCAGCGCCGTCCCGTTGTACCAACCGACGATGCGGCTGCCTGCCGCGAGGCTGGATAGATCGAATCTCAGCAGCGCCTCGCTCCCGCTATCCAGCACCAGCCGATCGTCGGCACCGTAATTCCTGGTGGGCCTTGATGGGTCGACAGTGGCATCCTGACTGCTTCCCGGCCCGGGTTGCAGCGTGGCAGACTTTCTAGAAGACTGGAACACCAGCACGTTGGAGCGCGTGAGCGTGACTGCGGTGCCGTTGTATGTGCCGGTAGAGGTCAGCGTCAGCGTGGTGCCGGTCGCCTGATTGGCATATGCCGAATACGATGCGCCACCGAAATTGTTGTTTATGACTGGCGAACCCGAAACGGGAAACCCTCCCCCGCAGCCCTTCTGCTGCACTTGATAGTTTGCGGCCTGCAAACCGGCCTCGGCCGCATAACGCGCGCGGTCCACGTCGGACTGATTGGCAGTGATCGCGGCATTGGTGGCGCTGTCTCGGTTGAGCAGATACGCGATGGCGGCGATCATGCTCATCGCGAACACGACCGGCAGCAGCGTAAAGCCAAGCTGTCTCACGCGGCGTGCAGCGCCGTTCACTGCGTGCCCCCGCCGAGCCGCGTGCTCAGCGCCAGCGTCACCGTGTTCTTGCTAGTTGGGTCAGTCATGCTCAGCGTGAGATTCAGCGTGGGATCGTCGACCGCGCCTGTGTTAGACGGCGCCTGCACCGTAAACGAGGTCACATTGTTCGCGATGACTGTCGTTCCCGTGCAGGTGCTGTCGGCAGTGGTGGTTTCGATCAGCAGATTTCCAGACTTGAGGCAATACATTGTCGGCGCCAGCCAGTCGCCGCTGGTATTGGCGGCAGGAGTCGTGGACAACAGCTTTGGCGCGAGGCTGCTTGCCTTCGTCGCCATCCGCTGCAGCGCGAACGTGCCTTGATACGTAATCTCGTTCGTGCCACGCCCCGAAGTGTACGCGTCCAGTCCGAGCTTGACCAATGAGTTGAGCGCAGCGAGGATGATGGCGCCGATCACGACCGCGAACATGACTTCGATCAGCATCAGCCCACTTTGTTTAACCCGCGCCACCATCGTCACCACCATTGACCGATCAGCGTGCTGAGCGCATTCGCGCTGCCGTCGGACTCGTAATACACCTGCACGTAGAGCAGTCCGGTATCATTGTTGCTGAGGCCATTGCTACCCGTATCGAAGCGGTAGAGCACCACCACGCGGCGATTGGCGCTCCCCGCGGCATCGGAAAAAGTCGTGCTCACCGCGCTCGTCGTGTTGCCGCCGGCGGCATAGGTTTCCTTGTAGAGGTCGTAGAAAGGTTTGGCGAGCACCTCTTCCATCTTGGCGCGCAGCCCCACCTGCTGCGTCGCGATGGCACTCGAACTGCCCGCGACCCCCGACTGCAGCGCCTGCAGTGCCGGCACCAGCAATATGCCCAACAGCACGACGGAAAGCAACACCTCGACGTAGGCATAGCCGCTGCGGGCCAGGCTGCATTTTGAATCGGCGTACAACATGAAGTGTGGTTAGGGCAGCGTGACGAGCCCGGTCACCTCGTTGAATAAAACCGTGGAACTCTGAGATCCGAGAGTCAACACCACGCCGCTGCCTGACTGCAGCACGCCCTCGAATCCGCCGTCCGAATACGCGTTGAACCGGTTCGGCTGGTTAACAGGACCGATGAGCAGCTGGTTGCGCGCGGAGCCGCCGGCCATGAACTTCGGCGTGACGGTCACTCCGCTGGAAAATGCTGAACCGTTGATGTTGAGATCGAGCGCGCGTTTGGTGAGCGGATCGGTCACGGCGCCCTGCGTGTTACCTGAAGAATTCGCCGTATATATCTTGAGGTGGCCGCTCGTGCTGCCGTCGATTAGGATATAGCCGCCGGTGCGGTTCGCCTCGGCGAGCGCAAAGCGCATCGCGTTCGCGACCTCCTCCGCCGCAGCATCGACCTTTTTCGAATCCGCCGTTGAAAAACGCGGCGCCGCCACTGCGGCGACGAGCGCGATGACTACCAGAGTGAAGAGAATTTCAACGAGCGCGTATCCCCGCGCCCGCTGCGACTGAACGCCCACGTCCCGCCGGATTCCCACGCGGGATCAATGCGTGGAGTAGGCCTTGCCCTTGCTGTCGTTGGCGTTGCTGTTAATGACGATCTGGCCCGACTTCGTGTCGTAGGCCCAGCCGCCGGTGGCGGCAGCCGGCGTGATCGGCGCGCCAGTCGTGGTGATGGCGATCTCACTCGATGCCGATCCCTTGTTGTAGATGGGGTCGTTGGGTATGCCCTTGCGCAGGTAAGGCCCGTACTTGAATGTAGCCGTGTCGCCGATGCTGCATGTATTGCCGCTCGCATCGGATGCCATCAGCAGATGATCCATGAAGGCCTGGGCAGAGTTGATTGCCCCCGTGCCCTTGGTTGCGGCACAGCTGCCGCCATTGCTCGCGACGCTCCCAGGGTAAATGCTTCCGTGCTGCGCTTTGAACAGCTCGATTGCAGAACGCATCGCTGTGGAATTCGCATCCAGCGCCGCTTCCTGTGCATCCGTGGTCGAGGCTGTAAACTGAGGCACCACGATGGCTGCAAGGATTGCAAGAATGACAACGACGACCAGCAACTCAACCAGCGTGAAACCGGCGCTTTTACTTTTCAGTATCCGTGAAAACACAATCGCATACCCCACTGGTTTAAAAAGGTAATTTAAATTCTAGGCGGTATTGAACCCGAATGCAACCACGGCCAGTGTCTTGCCGGCCCCCCCTCACCCTACTTCCAATCCCATCCCCGTGAAATATTTCACATTAGGCGAAGGTTACCGATGATTCGGTGCTTGCCAGTATCAACCAGCAC
This sequence comes from uncultured beta proteobacterium, assembly GCA_903905655.1. Taxonomy (GTDB): domain Bacteria; phylum Pseudomonadota; class Gammaproteobacteria; order Burkholderiales; family SG8-41; genus PALSA-1004. The sequence continues at coordinate 34,762 of CAIVHG010000056.1, forward strand.
ATGTTCACGGCATATGCAGGTGCAGCCCTCGCAAGGATAGGCGCGCGCGCACCGGCGCAGAGCGTTTTCGATGGCACGCCAGCACCACTGCGATCGCTCAATGGTATGCTTTCACATGGCCTCCAATCCCGTCATTTCTGTCAGCAAGCTCGACTTTCCCTGGGAAACCGCGGACCCTTTCCTGTTCTGCGTACACCACGACGATGCATACCCCCGGGGCAACGCGCAACTGGGGCCGGCGGCGGCGCTCGATGGCCGCGAACTCGGAAATGATTTCGCGGGCAAGGACGGCTGGCGCATGTATCACGGCATGACGGTGCCGGGTTTTCCCGCGCACCCGCACCGCGGCTTCGAAACCGTCACCATCGTGCGGCGCGGCCTGATCGATCATTCGGACTCTCTGGGCGCGACCGCGCGCTTCGGCGGCGGCGATGTGCAGTGGCTGACCGCCGGACGCGGCATCATGCATTCCGAGATGTTCCCGCTGCTCGACCAGGTGCATCCAAATCCGCTGGAGCTGTTTCAGATCTGGCTCAACCTGCCGGCGCTCGACAAGATGGCCGCGCCACATTTCACGATGTTCTGGTCAGAGAATATTCCGCGCCTGCTGTCCTCTGACACGCAGGGCCGCGCCACCGAGGTTGTATGCATCGCAGGACGCTTGGGCGAACTCACACCGTTGCCACCGCCGCCCAACTCGCGCGCCGCGCAGGCCGACTCCGATCTCGCGATCTGGACCATCAGAATGAGTCCGCGGGCGCGCTGGACGCTCGCCGCTGCCAATAGCGCCGCAACACATCGGCGGCTTTATTTCTTCAACGGCAGCAACCTCACCATCGGCGGCACGCTGGTGCCGCTGTCATCGATGATCGACGTGCGTGCCGATGCTGGAATCGAATTGGTCAATGGCGACGGCATAGGCGAACTCCTGATGCTGCAGGGCAGGCCGCTCAACGAACCGGTCGCTCAATACGGGCCGTTCGTCATGAACACCGAAGCCGAGATAAAACAGGCGTTCGCCGATTTCCACGACACTCAGTTCGGCGGCTGGCCCTGGAATCGCAACGACCCAGTGCTGCCGCGCGAACAGCAGCGCTATGCGAAACACGCTGACGGCCGCGTCGAAACGCCGTAACGGTCCGCCGCTCGTCGGCGGCGAGTGAAATCACCGTGTCATAGTAGCTTCAACCCATGAGATATCTGCGCTCTGCTTGCTGAGGACAGCGGACAGCGTGATTACTTGCATTGATTGACCCTATACCGGCTTGCGCTTCCTCAGAAACGGTATAATCTACGCGTCTAGCTTTGCCGGAACCTGGCGCCACGATGCGGATACGACCTCCATCGGGATACAGCGACATCATCCCGTTGCACAAAACCCATCGCGTGCTGCTCCCCACGGAGCGCAGGCTACCTGTGGGTTTTCAGCGCATGAACACCATCCCGGTCAGCCAGTCCGAATTCCGTATCGCGAGCCGCGATTACGCCCTGGTCTTCGTCAGCGCAGATGAAGGCAAGACCTATAGCGCCGCGCTGATCCTGGGTGTTGCAGCACGGCAGAACCTCTACATGACGCCGCAGCATGCCTGGGACGCCCATGTCTATTTTCCCGCCTACGCGCGGCGCTATCCCTTCTGCATGACGCGCGTGATGTCCGAGGGCGCGGAATTGCCCGAGCGCGTTGCCTGCGTGGAGCGCAGCGCGATCAATGACGAAGGCATCGCCTTGTTCGACGGGCAGGGCGCCCCCCTGCCCGACTGGGCGCAGCGTCAGAAGCTGCTGGTGGAGTTCGAAACCGACCTCACGCGCACCGAGGCGATGTGCACCCGGATCGCGGAACTTCAATTGCTGGAGCCCTTCGTGATGCAGGCGATGCGCAAAGGGCAGGAAACCCTGCGCCTCACGCAGATGTTTCGCATTGATGAAGCCAAGGTTGCCGATCTGCCGGTCGACATCCTCAAGGAGTTCGCAGACAAGGACATCATGGGCTGCATCTATGCGCACCTGCTATCGCTTACAAATTTCAACCGCCTCGTGATGCGCCAGTCGCCACCGGGATACGCAGCATGAAAACAGCCTCGAAACGGGCGTCGCCTGTTTCTCAGATCAGCGCGCACCCGCCGTCAGCCCTCTTCCCGAAGGCAAGGTGAGCATGGAGCGCCACCGGCGCGTTACGCCGGTGGCGCTCCATATGGACTGCTTCAACCGCCTACGTAGAGCGCAGGAAACTGGCGCTGCAGGTTCGCCACTTTCGGCAGATCGTGGATGACGATATACGGCTGGTTGGGATGATGCGCCGCATAGTCCTGGTGGTACGCCTCGGCCTCGTAGAACGCTGCGAGTTGCTTCGCCTCCGTGACGATGGGACGCCCGTACACGCGCGCCGCCTGTAGTTGAGCAATATACGCGTCGGCCACTCTCCGCTGCTCGTCATTGGCAAAAAATATCGCCGAGCGGTATTGCGTACCGATGTCCGGGCCCTGCCGGTTCAACTGCGTCGGGTCGTGCGCAACCGAAAAGAATACCTTCAGCAGTTGGCCGTAGCTGATGCGCGAGGGATCGTATGTAACGCGCACCGACTCCGCGTGCCCTGTGCTGCCCGAGCTCACGCGATCGTAATTTGCCGTCGCAGCCGCGCCGCCCGAGTATCCGGACACCACGTTGGTGACGCCTTTGACGTGCTCGAACACCGCTTCGATGCCCCAAAAGCAGCCGCCGGCGAACACCGCAGTCTGCGTGCCCGGCGCAGTTGCCCGCGGCGCATCGACCTTGGGATCGGGCAGCTGCACCGCGGCGTGCGACATCGTATACAGCGCCAACAACACAGCCGCGGCGCCGGCCATCACAGCGATTTTTCCTGAGATCAGACGATACATGACTCGTTCTCCTGGTAATTAGGCGCCATACAGTACAGTGCGCACCCTACTTCTTCATCGCATCGTGCGCCATGTCCTTCGCCGACATGGCGTTCTTGGCCATGCCGTCCTTGGCCATCGCTTCTTTCTTCATGCCGTCCTTCGCCGTCGCGCCTTTGGCCATCGCATCCTTTTTCATTCCATCTTTAACCATCGACCCCATCGCATCTTTCTTCATGGTGTCATTGGCCATGGCGCCTTTGGCCATTCCGTCCTTGCTCATGGCTTCCATCGCCAGCGCGCTGCCGCTGGCCACCATAACTCCGATTGCAAACGCGGCTGCAGTGATCTTGCTCATGGCTACTCCTTCAGTGGTGGTTGAAAAAACTCATTTGTCGAATTACCCTTGGCACAGACTTCGCGGACCCGGTGCCGTGAGCTGCAAGCGCTCGCGCCGTCCTGACCTCTAGTTCGACCAAAGGTGGCATCCGGTTACACCCTCAGGCACAATTTGTGTCCGGCCGCTGAGTAGCGGCCCCGGCGCCCTCTTTCAACCGCCGGAATTTCTTTTGCGGTGGCTGTAACCGGATGCATCCATGCAGCGAACTACAATAGTAGATAGCGAAGAGCGCCTCAGGGCACTGCTGGTGCGCGGGCTCGCCGGAGACGCGCCCACCTATCGCGAGTTCCTGAAGGAGCTAAGCGCGCGGCTGCGGGCTTTCCTGAGGAAGCATCTCGCCCGCCTGCCGGACGAAGTCGAGGACTTGGTACAGGAATCCATGCTTGCCGTGCACAACCAGCGCCATACATACGATCCCAGCCAGCCGCTAACCGCGTGGGTCCATGCCATCGCCAGGTACAAGCTGGTCGACCTGCTGCGCCGGCGTGCGCGGCGCGATCTGCTGACCGATCCGCTCGACGATGAACTCGATTTGCTGTCGTCCGCGGACGCCGATGCCGCGGAAGCGCACTGCGATCTGGATAAGCTGCTCGCGCAGTTGCCCGACCGCCAGCGCCTGCCGATCGTCCACGTGAAGCTGGAGGGATTGTCGGTCGCTGAAGCCGCTCGCCTCACCGGCATGTCCGAGTCAGCAGTCAAGATCGGGGTGCACCGGGGCCTGAAGGCGCTTGCGGCAAAGATCCGGAGCGACGAATGAAGACCGAAGATCTGATCACGCTGCTCGCCGCGGGCGAAAGCAAGGTTGACCGGGGAATAGCCGCGCGCCGTTATGCGCTCGCACTCGGATGGGGAACCTGCGGCGCACTGCTGCTGATGGCAGCGCTGCTCGGCATGCGCGCCGACCTGGCAGACGCAGCGCACCTGACTATGTTCTGGGTAAAGCTTGCGTATGTCGCGGGTCTCGCGGTGGCAAGCCTGCTTGCGGCAGCGCGGCTGTCGCGCCCGGGCATGCCGCTCGCCTGGACCAAGGGCGCGCTCGCGGCGCCGGTGCTCGCGATGTGGCTGCTTGCACTGTTCGTGCTCTGGCGCGCAGATGCGTCCGCGCGCACGGCGCTGTTTTTTGGACAGACCTGGACCTCGTGCCCACTGCTCGTCGCCATGCTGTCGGTGCCGATTTTTGCGGCGGTGGTGTGGGCCATGCGCGGGCTCGCCCCGACCCGACTGCGTTTGGCGGGCGCCGCGGCGGGCCTGCTGTCCGGCGCCAGCGGCGCACTCGTCTACTGCCTGCATTGCCCTGAGATGGATGCGCCGTTCCTGGGATTCTGGTATCTGCTCGGCATACTGATTCCAACCGCGTTCGGAGCCTTGCTGGGGCCGCGTCTGCTGCGCTGGTAGCAGCGCGGGGAATTGCCATGCTGCACTCCGATAACGTAGACTGCGCAACATCGGAGTGGATATCAGGCGAGGCTGGGATGACGGCATTGACCAGAGTTCTCTGCAGGCATAAGGCTCAGCGATGACGTTCCTCTACCCGCAACTGCTGTGGCTGCTGCTGGTCCTGCCCCTGCTCATCGCCGCCTACATCCTGCTGCTGCGGCGCAGGAGCAAAGCCGCCGTCCGCTACGCAGATCTCAGCCTGGTGGCCGAAGCGATCGGCAGCCGCCGGCAGCTGCGGCGCCATATTCCGCCGCTGCTGTTGCTGCTTGCGCTCGCCGCGCTCGCGCTCGCCATCACCCGCCCCAGCGCGACCATCACGCTTCCTACCGAGCACCGCACCATCATCCTGGCGATGGATGTTTCGCGCAGCATGCGCGCCACCGACGTCCAGCCCAACCGCATCGTCGCATCGCAGACCGCTGCCAAGGGTTTCATCAAAGACCTGCCGTCGGACATACACGTGGGCATCGTGACGTTCGCCGTGAGCGCATCCGCCGTTCAACAGCCCACCCCTGACCACGACGCGCTGCTGCAGGCGATCGATGCTTTCAAGCTGCAGTTCGGAACCGCCACCGGCAGCGGGCTCATCGTCTCGCTGGCGATGATGTTTCCGGACGCCGGCATCGATGTGGAGGCGCTCACGCTGGGACCGCGCAGCAGGTTCGGTTGGCGCAGCCGGGACGAACCGGAAGCAAACGCCCCCATCAACCGTCCGCGCGCGCCGGCCAAAGCATTCACGCCGGTAGCGCCCGGCTCTTATCCGTACGGCGCAATCATCCTGCTTTCCGATGGCCGCCGGACCACCGGGCCGGATCCGATCGACGCTGCGCGCATGGCAGCGGACCGCGGCGTGCGCGTCTACACCGTGGGCTTCGGCACGAAGGACGGCACGGCCAACTTCGGAGAATTCGGCGGGTCATCCGCCTATTTTCGACTCGATGAAGAAGCGCTCAAGACCATCGCCGGCATCACGAAGGGCGAATATTTCTACGCCGGCACCGCCGAAGACCTGAAGAAGGTCTACGAAAAGGTGAATAACCGGCTGGCGATGGAAAAGAAACAGACCGAGATCACGGCGCTGCTCGCCGCATTGGCGGCCCTGCTGCTGATCGCCGCCATCGCGCTCTCGCTCGCGTGGTCGCATCGCTCCGTATAATTCGCGTGGCTGCACCGCGGCCGCCTCGTAATTCGCGCAATAGCAACACTTCCTTTCAGCATTTCGCGTAGTTCCGCCGCGTCCAGTAAAACAACGCCGCCGCTAGGGCGGCGCACACCCTCGCGCTGAATTCCGCCCCGTCGGAGATATAATAGACGCCTATAGGGCTTTCGGTACGCAGGCGGCATGCGCGTTAAGCGCGAACCGCTGGATGCAAAATATAATCGCGCCCGATCGCCGCCAAACTTTAAGCGGGATATACCATGACTGAGAAGTCCTACGATGTGATCGTCGTCGGCGCCGGCAATGCCGCGCTGTGCGCCGCGCTGTCCGCCCGAGAACACGGCGCCAAGGTGCTGGTGCTGGAGCGCGCCCCCTTCGAACAGCGCGGCGGCAACAGCGCCTACTCCGGCGGCGGCATGCGCATCGTGCACAACGGCGTCGCAGACATCAAAGAATTCGTGCCGGACTTGAGCGCGGAGGACATCGCCGCCACCGATTTCGGCGTCTACACCGCGGAACAGTTCTACGACGACCTGGGCAAGATCACCGAGTACCGCATCGACCCCGATCTCGCCGAAGTGCTCGTCAAGCGCAGCACCGACACCGCGCGCTGGATCCGCGACAAGGGCGTGCGCTTCGCGCCCATGTACGGAGCCAAGACCTTCAAGCACGAAGGTCGCTACAAGTTCTCCACCGGTTCCGTGATCGCAGTGGTGGGCGGCGGACGCGGACTGATTGATGCACACATCAAGTCCGCCGAGAAAATGGGCATCGAGATCCGCTACGGTACGCGCGCGATCGCATTGCTGCAGGGAGCCTCCGGCATCGAGGGCGTGCGCGTGGTTGCGAACCGCGTCGAGCAGGAGATCCGCGCGCGCGCCATCGTGCTCGCCTGCGGCGGCTTCCAGGCAAACCGTGAAATGCGCACCCGCTATCTGGGGCCGGGCTGGGATCTCGCCAAGGTGCGCGGCACGCGCTACAACACCGGGGACGGCGCCAACATGGCGCTCGCCGCCGGTGCCCAACCGTGCGGCCAGTGGTCGGGCGCCAACGCCTGCGAATGGGACATGAACGCTCCCGATTACGGCGACATCAATATCGGCGACGCCTATAGCAAGCACAGCTATTATTTCGGCATCGTGCTCAATGCCGATGGCGATCGTTTTCTCGACGAAGGCGCAGACGTCGGCAATTCCACGTACGCGAAGTACGGCCGCATCATCCTGCAGCAGCCCGGGCAGTACGCATGGCAGATATTCGACTCCAAGGTGCTGCACCTCTTGCGCAGTTCGTACCGCATCAAGAAGGTGACCAAGGTCACGGCCAATACGCTGGAGGAGCTGTTCGCGAAGATCGAGGGCGTGAACAAAGAGCAGGCGCTCAAGACCATCAGCGCATACAACGCCGCCGTGAAACAGGACGTGCGCTTCGATCCCAACGTCAAGGACGGGCGCGGCACCAGCGGTCTCGTGATTCCGAAATCGAATTGGGCGAACACCATCGACACGCCGCCTTATGAAGCATACGGCGTGACCTGCGGCATCACCTTCACCTACGGGGGGCCGAAGATCACGCCCAACGCCGAAGTCGTCGACGTCGAGGAGCAGCCGATCTCAGGGCTCTACGCCGCGGGCGAACTGGTCGGCGGCATTTTCTACTTCAACATCCCCGGCGGCTGCGGTCTCATGAACGGCGCGGTGTTCGGGCGCGTGGCGGGTGAGAACGCCGCGCGGCACGCCCTTGGGCTATAACAGCGTCGCGTTCATCCCGCCGTCCACCACCAAGCTCTGGCCAGTGATGAATCCGGCATTCTGAGAGGCGAGGAAGGCGACCGATGCCGCAAACTCCTCGGGGCTCGCCAGCCGGCCCATCGGCACCCGCGTGCGGCGCGCCTGGAGTTCGGAGTCGCTTCTGAATGTAGGCGTGTTGATGTTGGCGGGGCACACCGAATTCACCGTGATTCCGCTCGCGGCGATCTCGGTCGAGAGGTGCTTCATGTAAGCGGTGACGCCGACGCGGAAGATCGTCGATAGCCCCTTGCGCGGCGTCGGCTGCTTGACGGAGGCCGAGGTAATCGCGATCACGCGCCCCCAGCCGCGGGGAAGCATCAGTGGCACCACCTTCTGCGTGACTTGGATCGCACCCCACAACTGCGTGCGGTAGGCGTCCTCCCAGCGCTCGTCCTCGGTTTCGTCCAGCACTTCGCGCAGCGTAAGCGGCGGGCGCCCGGTGTTGACCACCAGAATGTCGGGCGCGCCGCATTCCTGTTTCAGCGTCGCAATCAGGCGCTCGATGTCGTCCTTGGAGCGCAGATCTCCCGGAACCGCGAGCGCGCGCACCCCATGCCGCTGCTCGATCGCGGCCGCCACCGCCCGCAGCTTATCGGCCGAGCGCGCGAACAGGATGGGCTTCACCCCTTCAGCGGCGAGCGCGTGCGCCACCGCCTCGCCCAATCCGGAACTCGATGCGGTAACGAGCGCTACCTTTCCTGCAATTCCGAAATCCATGAGGCGTTTTCCCTTACTCGATGCGTTATTCGATGCTAGCGACTTTTGTCGTAACCTTCATAAGTGCCCTGCGTGATGCCCGTCCGGCCGCCGTCGACCACCAGATTGGCTCCATTGACGAATGACGCCAAGTCGGACGCAAAGAACAGCGCAACATAGGCGACTTCCTCGGGCGTGCCGCGGCGCGCGAGCGGCGTCAATGCGATGCGCGACTGGTATTCGGACTCGGGTCTGCCCTCTCCCTCTTTGCGGGTCCGCGCAATGCCTCCTGAGGACAGGCAATTGACGCGAATATTGTACTTGCCCAGGTCATGCGCCATGACGTGGGTGAGCGGAATCAGGCCACCCTTCGCCGCGGAATACGCGGCGATATAGGGATTGCCGAGGATGCCATCGACCGAAGCGTGATTGATGATGGAACCCGCAACGGATTTTTTGAGCAAAGGCAGAAAATGCCTGGAACAGAGGAACGCCCCGGTCAGGTGCGTATCCATCATCTGCTGCCAGGCTTCCTCGGTGGTTGCCTCGAACTCCTGCCTGACCGAAAAGCCCGCGTTGTTGAACAGGATGTCGACCTTGCCCACCGTTTCCCCGCAGGCGCGCGCCACCGCCTGCACCTGCGCGGAATCCGTGACGTCCATGTGGTAGTAGGCCGCGTCCAGATGCTCGCTGCGAATCGATGCCACCGTCTGCTCGCCATTCTTGTCGTGAATGTCGGTGCAGATGACCTTCGCTCCCTGGCGCGCGAACAGGAGCGCCGTGGCTGCTCCGATGCCGCGGGCAGCGCCTGTGATCACCGCAACCTTATCCTTCAGCAGCATGGCAACGCTCCTTTACACTTCGATGGAATTTTCGAACTGCGCCTATTTCTCGCGCATGCCGGCTTCTTCGATCACCTTGCCCAGGCGCGCCATCTCGGATTTCAACGCGGCCGCGAACTCCTGCGGCGAGCTCGCGATCACTTCGACGCCGGCGCTCAGGAATTTTTCCTTCACTTCTGGCTGATTCAGAAACTTCACCACTTCGCGGTTCAGCCGGTTGACGATCGCCGCCGGCGTGCGCGCCGGCGCGAGCACCGAGGTCGCGCTGCCGATCTGAAAGCCGGGCACGGTCGCTGCCATCGTCGGCAGACCGGGCGCGAGCGCAGAGGGCTTGGTGCTGGTGATGGCCAGCGCGCGCAGGCGCCCCGACTTCACGAATGGCGCCACCACTGCAGGCGACGAGAAGGTCAGCTGCACCTCGCCGCCGAGGATGGCGATGTTGGCGGGTCCCTGGCCTTTGTATGGAATGTGCACGATGTTGATCTTCGCCAGGGATTTCAGCAGCTCACCGGCGAGATGCGCCGCGGAACCAGTTGCCGAGGATGCAAAGTTGAGCGTCCCGGGCTTGGCCTTGGCCAGTTCGACCAGCTCCGCGACCGTATTCACCGGCACCGAGGGATGCACCACCAGGATGTTGGGCGCGGTCGTGGTGAACGAGACCGGCGCGAAATCCTTGATGGGGTCCCACGCCGCCTTGCGGATCAGCGGCCCGATCCACATGCTGCTGCCCGCCACCAGCAGCGTGTAGCCGTCGGGCGCCGCCTTGGAAACGATCTCCGGCGCCAGCTCTCCGCCGCGGTTGTCCACGATCACCTGTTGTCCCAGGAGTCCTGCAATCCCCACCGCGATGATGCGCGCCGCGTAGTCGTTGCCGCCGCCCGGCGTCGAGGTGACGATGCGTATCGGCTTGTTCGGATATTCTTGTCCCTGGGCTGCGGCCGCAGCGAGCGTGCCTGCCACAAACACCCCCATCACGGTGCGTACTGTCGACATGATTCCCCCTCAGTCAGATGCGAGCCAGGCGATGCCGGTCTTTTGCTTTGCCGGAAGCTTGGCTGTGGATTAGCGGATTCGGATGCGCATCCCTGAAGTTTAGCGCGACTCGTTGATGGCGGCCAGCGTCCAGACACGCAGCGCTGAAAAACAACAGGCGGTTAGATAGAGTAAGATAGCGGCTTCGACCGACACGTTGCCGCCTTGCATCATCCGCGCGCTCGCCAACCGTCCACGGCCAAACACAGACCACATCATGAGCAACCGATCGCAAGCACCCAAGGATGGCGCGACCCTGCCGGTTTCGGCAAAAATCCGCGCGCGCATCCAGCAGGCCAAACGCCGCTTCCACGCCAACGACAATATTGCCGAGTTCATTGCCCCGGGAGACATGGAGGCGCTGCTGGACGAAGTCGAAAGCAAAATGAAGGGTGTGCTCGAAAGCCTGGTCATCGACACCCACAACGATCACAACACCCAGGATACCGCGCGCCGCGTGGCCAAGATGTATCTGACCGAGGTGTTCCGCGGGCGCTATGTGGAAGCGCCGCCGGTCACCGAGTTTCCGAACGCGGAGAACTTGAGCGAGCTGATGATCGTCGGGCCGATCACAGTGCGCAGCGCGTGCAGCCACCACTTCTGCCCGATCATGGGACGCCTGTGGATCGGGATCATGCCCAATGAGCATTCCAACCTGATCGGTTTGTCCAAGTACTCGCGGCTCGCCGAATGGATCATGGTGCGCCCGCAGATCCAGGAGGAAGCGATCACCCAGCTCGCCGACCTGCTGATGAACAAGGTGAGCCCAGACGGGCTGGCGGTCATCATGGAGGCCGATCACTTCTGCATGCACTGGCGCGGCGTCAAAGACGCCGACACGCGGATGATCAACAGCGTCATGCGCGGCTCGTTCCTCAAGGACGCGGCGCTGCGCCGGGAATTGCTTTCTCTCATCAATCTGAAGAACTGAGGCCTGCCATGCTCGTCCGCCTGCTTTACGCCAGCCGCGCCGCCAAACCCTCTACCGCATCGGTCGTGGATTCCATCCTCACGCAGTCGCGCAAAAACAATCCCGCGCAGGGCATCACCGGAATCCTCTGCTACAGCGATGACCTGTTCGTCCAGGTGCTCGAAGGCGGACGCGACGCTGTATGCGAACTGTACAATGCGATCGTGCGCGACGCGCGCCATCTCAGCGTGCGCCTGCTGAGCTATGAAGAGATCTCGGAACGCCGCTTCTGCGGCTGGACCATGGGCCAGGTGAACATCTCCAAGGTCAATCCCGCGCTGCTGCTCAAGCACGCCAAGACAGCGGCGCTCGACCCCTTCTCCTGTTCAGGCAGCGGCACGCTGGCCCTGCTCGACGAGCTGATCGCCACCGCCTCCGTCGTTAACCGCGAGGGATAATGCGCAAGCGCCACGCGCGCGCTTGCTGCATCCATTCTAAAAACTGCGCACGCCTCACCGGGATTAGCCGATGACGTACCCGCAAGCGTATTCCAGATCAGAGCCGACATGAAAGTCGCCATCATCCCCGTCACCCCGTACCAGCAGAATTGCTCGGTGCTGATGTGCGAGGAGACCAACAAAGCCGCCATCGTCGACCCCGGCGGCGACCTCGATGAGATCGTGTCCAACATCAAGCGCATGGGCGCCACGCCCGAGAGGATACTAATCACCCATGGCCACATGGATCACTGCGCGGGCACCGCGGAGCTCGCCGCACGCCTCGAGGTGCCGATCGAAGGGCCGCACGCAGACGACCAGTTCCTGATCGAGCTGCTGCCACAGAAGACCGGGCGCTCCGGTTTTCCGCATGCCGAGGCATTCACGCCCGAGCGCTGGCTCGCCTCCGGCGACAGCGTGCGCTTCGGCAATGTGACGCTCGAAGTGCGGCACTGCCCGGGCCACACGCCGGGCCACATCATATTCTTCATTCGCGCAGTGCAGCTCGCGCTGGTGGGCGACGTGCTGTTCCAGGGCTCGATCGGACGCACCGACCTGCCGCGCGGCGATCACGCCACGCTGATACGCTCCATCCGCAATGAGCTGTGGCCGCTGGGCGACGATGTCACCTTCATTCCGGGCCACGGCCCAACCTCGACCTTCGGCGAGGAACGGCGCACCAATCCGTACGTCGCAGATGACCGCTAGCCGCGGCTAGCGGCCTGATATGCGTCCCTCGCGGCCGCGTATAACTCCAGCGTCACCTGCCGCGCCTCAGCGTGATCGACGATCGGCCCAGGATAATCGCGCCCGATGAGAACGCCGCAGCGCTGCTGCTGTTCTGCATTCATCAGCCACGGCGCATGTATATTTTTATCGCCGCAGGCGGCGAGCTGCGGCAGGTACTTGCGGATGAACGCACCCTCAGGATCAAATTTTTCCGACTGCACCACCGGATTGAAGATGCGAAAATAAGGCTGCGCATCGCAGCCGGTCGAGGCCGCCCACTGCCAGCCGCCGTTATTGGCGGCGAGATCGTAGTCGTTGAGCTTTTGCGCGAAGTAACGCTCGCCCAACAACCAGGAGACGTGCAGATCCTTGACCAGGAACGAAGCGGCGATCATGCGCAGGCGGTTATGCATGTAGCCCGTGCTGTTCAACTGCAGCATCGCCGCGTCGACCAGCGGATAACCGGTCCTGCCCTCACACCACGCGGTAAAGCGCTGCGGGTCGTTGGCGAAGCGCAGCGCGTCGTACTCAGGGCGGAATGCGTGCTCGACAACGTGCGGATGGTGATGCAGGATCATGAAATAGAAGTCGCGCCAGATCAGCTCGTTGAGCCAGGTCTCGGCGCCGCGGTCGTCGCGCTCCCAGGCGGCACGCGCCAGCTCGCGTACCGAGATCGTGCCGAAGCGCAGGTGCACCGAAAGATACGACGGCCCTTTCACGGCTGGATAGTTGCGCGTCTCGTGATAACGCTCGATGCGCCCCAGAAAATCCTGAAACGCCGCCGCGGCGCCTGAGTTTCCGGCCTCAATAGACAACGCCTTCAGGTTAGTGCGTTTGAAGCCCAGGGCTGCGAGTTCCGGCATCACGCTATCCTCCGGACGGCCGAGATTCCCCAAGTGCAGCTCCACCGGATAAGCGGCGAGATCCTCAACGGTGATGCGCTTCATCCAGGCATTCTTGTAAGCGGTATACACCGAGTACGGCCGCCCCTCCTTGGTGAGGACCTCATCCACTTCGAATACGACCTGGTCCTTGCAGCTGATGAATTCGATGCCGCGCGCAGCGAGCGCTGCGCGCACCGCAGCGTCACGGCTGACGGCGGCCGGCTCGTAGTCGCGGTTCGCATAGACCGCATCCACCTTGAGTGCCGCGGCGAGCTGCGGAATTTCCTCACGGGCGTGGCCATGCAGCACGATCAGCCCGCCGCCTGCCCGCGTCAGCTTCTCCCGCAGCTCGGCGACGCTTTCCCAGATGAACTCGACGCGGCGGTCGGCGCGGTCCTCGATCGCATCGAGGATTTCACGGTCGAACACGAACACCAGGTACACGCGCTGCGCGGAAGCGAGCGCGCGAAACAGTGCGGCGTTGTCCTGGACGCGCAGATCTCTGCGCAGCCAGACCAGCGCCGATTCATCTGCTGCAGTCACGTCTCAGAGCCCCTAACAGAATGAAACACATGGTGCGCTGTCACGATTTTGGCTCAGCACGCGAAGCAAGGCGCGCCGCTTAGTCATTCTAAGCAAGCGACTTGCGACAACGTTATGAGCCAAAATTCGCGCCAGCCCGAAGGGTTACAGCCAGAATTGCCGGCGCACCGCAGCGCGGAGCAGGGGCCCCGCTTGCGGGGATGCGACCGCGAAGGTGCGCATGAGTCGCGTGGAATCGGTGCGCCGAGTGTCGCGCTCCGGGGTCGTATCCAAGCGCGATGCGCCTGGAACCTGCTCCGCCCTCCACGCGACGCCGCGTTGCTCGCCTTGCCATCGACAATTCTGGCTGTAACGCACACGCGTTTCATCCTGTTAGGGACTCTTAGAATTACGAATTACGCGGCGTCATTTCCGGGGAAGCGCAAGGCCAGCTGCCCGCGCCTGCTCCTCGATTTCAGGCAAACCGAGGCGCAGCAATCCGTTGGCAAACTTCTGGACTTCAGCATCAGGAGGCATGTAATAGGGCTCGCGCAGCCCGCCTTCCCCGCCTGGAAGCTTTAAAACCTTCATCGTCATCTTGAGCCAGCGCGGTGCCGAAGAGTGCCAGGGACGCATGTAGCGGATGAAGCGGCTGATGTCCGCGTAGATCGATGCCATTTCCTTGAACTGCTGCTGCTCGTAACAATCGAGGTAGCGCCGGAAGGTCTTGGGAATGATATTGCCTTCCATCGACACCAGCCCGGTTGCCCCCAGTTGCAGCATATTGAAGGAATCGGGAAAGGGAGCGTAGATTTCGATATCCGGCCGCGGCATCAGTTTCTTCAGCTCTATGAAATAGTCGATACCCACACCGCTCAGATTGACGGCCACGATCTGCCGGTGCTTGCGGCAGACATCCGTGATCGCCGTCGGCGTGGGCGTATAGCCGATGATCGGATTGGGCGCGATCGCGATTGGATGACTGATGCCTGTCAGCACATTATCGTAATAGGCCATGTACTCCTGGTCGGTCGGCCTGAAGCCATGCCACGACGCCGGGCCGTAGACATTTACGACGTCAACCTTGGACTCCACGGCGAGCAGCGTGTGCTCGCGTGCCAGCCTGGCCGTCTGCTGCTCGGGCGGGTTGGCATTGACCTGCACCTTGCCCTTGCAGACCTCGACGCCGATCTCGTAAACGCGCCTGAGCTCATCCCATTTCAGCGCATGGCCCTCGCCGGACCCGGCGCTCGCGAGATAGACGCCGAGTCCCGCATCGACAAAGCGCTGCAGGAATTGGCGGAACGCATCCTCATCAAGTGCACCCGCTTTGGTGAAAGTCGTCGCGTTCCTGCACAGGCAGGTCAAGTCTGGCATGCTTAATCCTCCACCAGCGGTATGTTGGCCTTCCTGACAACCTCCTTCCAGCGCGCGATTTCGCTGCGGTAAAACGCATCGGCCTGCGGCTGCGTCAGTTTGGAGGGAACGAAGTCGAGATCATTGAAGCGCTGCAGCACTTCAGGCGAGGCGAGCGCGCGCATTGCGGCGCTGTGCAACTTGCTCACGATTTCCGCTGGCATGCCGACAGGCGCGTAAAGACCGATATAGGACGAATCGACATACTCGGGAAATCCCAATTCCGGGGTCGTCGGCACTTCGGGAAATGCCTTCAGGCGATTGACGCTCGTCACCGCGAGTAATCTTATCCTTCCGCTGCGCACGCCGGCGCCCAGCGTGGGCACGTTGTTGAGCTGAGCGTCGATCTCGCCGCTCATCATGGCGGTCGCGGCATCAGCAGCGCTTTTATAATTGATAATTTCCATTTTCAGGCCGAGCTGCATCATGAACTGCTCCATCGTCATGCGCTGTCCGCCCGCGCCCCCCAGATGGTATTTTCCCGGGTTCTTCTTGACGAGATCCATGAATTCCCGCAGGGTCTTCGCCTGTATGTTCGCGGCGCTGACCGCCACCAGATTCGGCGATTCAGCCAAAATCGCCACCGCCATGAGATCCTTCAGCGGATCGTAGGGCAAGGTCTTGTAGGTCGCGGGATTCTGAGTAGTCGCGATGGAACAATAGAGCAGTGTATAGCCGTCTGGTTTTGAGCTGGTAACCATCGCGATCCCGGTGTTGCCGCCGGCACCCGGCTTGTTCAGCATGACGATGTTCTTGCCGAGTTCCCTGCTCATGGCGGTGGCGACGATGCGGGAGATGACGTCGGAGGGCCCGCCGGTGCCGAACGGAATTACGCCGTTGATGATGTGATCCGGGTATTCCGCGCCTGCGGCTGGCGCGCCGAGCATACACGAAAGCAGTGCGATCGAAGCCCATACCCAATTGCGCGCGCGGCGCGCCTGACCTGAAAATCCGTTCATGACTACCTCCTCTTTCGTGGACGCTTCATTTCAGGAGAACTTCGAAAGTGCAAAGCCCGGGTTGCGGGGTCATGCTACCAGCAAAAACGGCGGCATGGCGAGAATGCCTAAAGCCATTCGAATTTTTTCCGCAAGCACCGCCTGATCGCACGCGGCGGCGACCCTTGACACCTGTGGTCGAGCGGTGCATCCTGCCAGCCACAGAATAAAAATCGCGTGACCTGGAACCGGAATCGCACAGGCACATCCGGTGCGCTGTTCCGGACTGCATACGATCCTCAGGAGGAAATAAGCATGCACAATATCTCGCGAGCCCTCGCGCTCGGGCTGTTTGTCTTTACGCTGATGTCCGCTGCGCAGCAGGCGCTCGCGCAGCAGTACCCCGTCAAGTCCATCCGCCTGGTGGTCGGGTCGCCTGCAGGCGGCGGCACGGACCTCATCGCACGCCTGACCGCAGAGAAGCTGCGCGATGCGCTGAAGCAGCCGGTGGTCATCGACAACCGGCCGGGCGCGGGCAACATGATCGCGTCGAAGCTTGTCGCGGAGGCCCCGGCTGACGGATACACACTCGTGGTGCAGGGCATGAGCTCGACCGTCACCCCGAGCCTCTACCGCTCCGTGCCGTACAATCCCAATGACCTGCAGGGGGTCTCCCCGCTCATGTCCTTTCCGTTCGTCATCGTGGTCAACCCCAAGGTGCCCGCCGCCAACCTTAAAGAATTCACCGACTATCTGAAGACCAATGCAGCCAAGCTCAACGTCGCGAGCGCGGGCGGAACGACGACGGTGACCGCGGAACTGTTCTCACAGATGGTGGGCGCCAAGCTGCGCTACATCCCCTACAACGGAAGCGCACCGGCGCTGCTCTCGGTGATCGGCGGCGAGACCCAGGTGCTGTTCAGCGATCTGCCGTCCGCGTTCCAGCACGTCAAGAGCGGTGCGCTGCGCGGCATCGTGATCAGCGGTGACAAGCGCTCGCCACAGGCCCCTGAGATTCCCACCGCGAAGGAGTCTGGCATGCCGGAATTCGTGGTGCTGTCCTGGTACGGGCTGTTCGCCCCAACCAAGACGCCCGCCGCCGCCGTCAACCTGCTCAACGCGACGCTCAAATCAAGCATGGTGCAGCCGGACGTCGTGAAGCGGCTCGCGAGCATGGGCGGTGAACCATTCACCGACACCGTGAAGAACTTCAACGACATGTACCACGCGGATCTCGACCGCTGGAAGCGCGTCATCAAGCAGGGCAATATGCCGCTAGTGGACTAACTAGGCCGCATCGATGTCAGAACAGAAGGTAGATGTAGCGATCATAGGCGGAGGCATCGCGGGCTTGATCGCTGCAAACCGCCTCGCCCAGCGCGGCCTGAGCTCAGTGGTGCTGGAACAGGGCGCCGACGAACAATATCCCTGCAACACTCGTTACACGGGCGGCACGTTCCACCTCTGCCTGCACAACATAATGACCGAAGAGCGGGCGTTGAGCGCGGAGATCGTCGCCCTGACCGGTGGTTTCGTCGAGCAGAAGCTCGCCGACATGCTCGCGCTCGACGGCAGGAGATCGGTGCGCTGGCTGCAGGACGAGGGCATACGCTTCATGAAGGCGAGCGGCGCCGACGTCCACAACTGGGTCCTCGCTCCGCCTTCACGCAATCATCCGGGACTCGACTGGAAAGGCCGTGCCGGCGACGTGCTGCTACGGCGGCTCGAGGCCAACCTCGTCCCGCGCGGCGGCAGCGTGGTGCGCAAAACGCGCGCCCGCGCACTGCTCGTCGATCAGGGGCGGTGCACGGGCGTCATCGCGGATCAGGACGGGCGCGAAGTGCACTACCAAAGCCGGGCAACGATCATCGCCGATGGCGGCTTTCAGGGAAATCCGTATCTCGTCAGGCAATACGTATGCCACCATCCCGAACGCATGAAACAGCGCGGCGCGGGCACCGGACGCGGCGACGGACTGCAGATGGCACTCGCGGCAGGCGCGAAGCTGGTCGGCATGGAGACCTTCTTCGGCCACGTCATGTCGCGCGATTCGATGACCAATGACAAGCTGTGGCCGTATCCCTACGGAGACGCCCTCGCGACCGCGGGCATCGTGGTCGGCCCCGCAGGCGAGCGTTTTA
Organism: uncultured beta proteobacterium; assembly: GCA_903905655.1. GTDB lineage: Bacteria > Pseudomonadota > Gammaproteobacteria > Burkholderiales > SG8-41 > PALSA-1004. Next base: position 53,010 of record CAIVHG010000056.1, read on the forward strand.
CCGACGAGGGACGCGGAGGCGTCTACCTCGCCAATCACATCGCAAAGCTCGAAGATCCCTTTTCCGCCGCGATCGTGTTCGATCACGCGATCTGGGAAGGGCCGGGGCGCAAGGGTTTCATACCCGCCAATCCGCATCTGCCCGAAGTGGGCGGCACGCTGCTGCGCGCCGCCAGCCTGGCTGAACTCGCAACATTGATGCAAGTGCCGGCGGCAGCACTCGCGGCCACGGTGCGCGCCTACAACGAAGCCATCGGCAGCAGCAAGCTCGCTTCGCTTTCACCTCTGCGCACTGCGACGCGCTACACGCCGCTACCTGTCGCGCAGCCCCCGTTCTACGCCCTGCCCGTCTGCCCCGGCATCACCAACACCATGGGCGGCATCGCCATCAACGAGCATGCGCAAGTGCTGCGCGAGGACGGCTCCGCGATTCCCGGAATGTATGCCGCGGGATGCGCGGCCGGCGGCCTCACCGGAGGCCCCGAGATCGGCTATGTCGGCGGGCTCGCGATTGCAGCGGTCACCGCCCTCAGAGCAGCCGAGCACATCGCCTAGCGCACACCGCTCACTGTGGCTGAAAGCCAATCGAGCGCACGATCTCGCCGTACTTCGCGTACTCGCTCTTGATGAAGTCCGCGTAGTACTCGGGCGATTCAGCGACGATGATAAGTCCGGCATCGACGAGTTTGGCGGCCACGTCCGGCTGCTGGATCGCGCGATTGATTTCCGCGTTGAGACGTCGCACGATCTCGCGCGGCGTGGCGGCAGGAGCCACGTAGCCGAACCATCCGCGCATGTCGTACTTGGGCACCGCATCCGCGAACAGCGGCAGCTCGGGCTTGTTGGGCACGCGCAGCGGGTTGGTCACGGCGATCAGGCGCAGGCGGCCGGACTGGATCTGCTGCACGAAGCCGGTATAAGCGCCCATCCCTACGTGCACCTGGCCGGAGATGACATCGGTGGTGATCTGCGCAGCGCCCTTGTACGGCACGTGCAGGAATTTGAAACCGCCCATGGAAGCCAGCATTTCGAATGCGAGGTGATTGAAGCCGCCCTCGCCGTTGGTTGCGACCGAGAGCTTTCCGGGATTGGTTTTCGCCCACGCGATCATGTCGGCCGCATCCTTGAACGGAGCCGCGGGATAGGCGACGACGGCGACATAATTCGTGACATTGAGCGCGACTGCCGCGAAGTCCTTGAGCGGATCGTAGGAGAGCTTCTTGTAGGTGTGAGGTGCGACCACCAGATTACCGCCTTGCCCGACGGCGATGGAATAGCCGTCGGCCGGCGCGTTCTTCAGGGCCTCGAGCCCGAGCTGGCCGCTGGCGCCGGCGCGGTTTTCCACGATGAATTGCTGGCCCATGCTCTCGCTCATGAGCGGGCTGATGAGGCGCGCGATGATATCGGGTGTCTCACCGGGCGGAAACGGCACGATGACGCGCACGGGTTTCGCGGGATAGGACTGGGCGCCGGCGAATTGAGCGCACGCGAGCGCGCAGGCGATCATTGCAAGCAAGTGCAGCACGAACCTGGTCATGTCTGTCCCCTTATTCAGCGCAATTGAGATGATGCCGGGAACAGTATAACCCGCTGCCTGCGCGGCAGCAGTAATTCATCGCCCCGGCGAACGCCGGGATGCAGAGATCTACAAAAGGAAAATCGCGCTAGTGCGGCAGCAGCAACAGCCCGATGGCGGTCTTGCCGGCGTCGGCGTTGTAGGTCGCGAGGGCCGCTTGCCGCTTGGCGCTGTAGGCGCGCAGCGTGCATGCGCGATACGCGGGGCTGCCGAGCGGCGTTGCCTGGGTCGTGCACTCGCGGCCGAACAATTCGTCCAGCTGCGCCACCTTCTGCTCGGGCGTCGGGGCCGCACAGGCGGCCAGGAACAGGACGGTCAATAAGACTAGCGCGCGCATATTGATCAGCTCCGCATTGCCAAAGATTACGAAAAACCGCACCTACAAATGCCGCGCGATCGAGCCTCAGTTATTCTGAGGGGGCACCAGCTTTGGTGCTTGACCTACGTCAAGCGAACTCTACCAACTAAAGAAAAACTTGTCGAGCTTTGGATCGACTTCAGAGACCGATTCCTGGTGAGCACTATCCGCGGCTAATGTTCAAGCTGCCCTTCAAGCCGGGCCGCCTAGGCCTGGCATCGGGGCAAGGTATAATCTCAGGGCGGCAGATGCAACGGTTCCGCGAATCGCCAATCGCGGCGGTCGTCAAAGAGCCAGACTGCGCAGAGTAGCCAGAACTCTGAGCGAATTTGACAAAGCGAACGGTGGTAGGCTCTGGCCGTTATCCAGATCGATATCAGCACCGGCACAGGCCGTCGATTCGGTTTCATCACATCATATCCCGTAAGGAAACGTGATGGTCACCAATATTGCTGTTGCGGCGCGGAATAAGGAGACTAAGGATATGCGTGAGCGGGTGGTGCTCTACGCCGGCATCGGGTCGGAGCTTGCGCAGTTTGATTTGGACGTAACGAACGCCGCGCTCATCAGGCGCGCGTCGGTGCATCTACCGGCGGGCGTCCAATACGCATGGCCGCATGCGTCCAGGCAGTATCTCTACGTAGCCTCCAGCGACCGGGGCCCCGGGCGGGCATCCGCGTCGACCGGCAATACGCACCATCTGAGCGCGTTTCGCATCGATAATGCCACCGGCGCGCTAGAGCCCCATGGAAGGTCAGTACAGCTGCCGCATCGGCCGATCCACTTGACCACCGACGTACCCTCCACGCACGCGTTGATTGCCTATTGCGACCCCAGCAATTTCTCCGTGCATTGCATAAACAGCGATGGCACGATCGGCTCACAAGTTGAGCAGCCTGGGCCGGTGGATACCGGGATCTATGCGCATCAGATACGCGTAGCACCTTCCAATGCCATGGCGATCCTGGCCACACGCGGTCACGACGCCGCCGACGGAATGCCTGAAGAGCCGGGCGCGCTCAAGGTGTTCAATTACCAGGACGGGGCGCTCAGCACGGAAGTCTCGATCGCGCCCGCAGGAGGATATGGCTTCGGGCCGCGCCACCTCGACTTCCATCCCTTGCAGCCGTGGGTCTACATCTCGCTGGAGCGCCAGCACCAGCTGTGCCTCTACACCATGGAGGGTGATGCGCTGAGCAGCGCAGCACTCTACAGCAAGGACACGCTAGCTGAGCCCGACAACGTTCGCCCTAGACAACTTGCGGGGACCGTGCACGTGCATCCGAATGGCCGCTTCGTATACGGCGCTGAACGCGCTGACATGTCCATTGCGGCGGACGGGGTGCAGGTCTACGGCGGCGGGGAAAATACCATTCTGGTCTACGCGATCAACCAGCGTAGCGGCGAACCCACTTTAATTCAGCGCATGCCTACGCGCGGCCTGCATCCGCGCACCTTCGCGATCGATCCGAGCGGCCGCATACTGATCGCCGCCAACAAGTCGCCAATCACAGTAAGGGAAGACGGCGCTCTGCGCACCGTGCCTGCAAGCCTGGACCTGTTCCGCATAGGCGCAGACGGCACGCTGACCTACATCCGCAAGTACGACATCAATGTGGGCAACGGCTCGTTGTTCTGGATGGGCATGATCGGGCTGTGAGATCAACCAGAGCCGCGTAGCCGCCACGCTGGCTCTGCTCTTAGAAACGCAGGCTGCCACCCGCGGCGCGCTTTCACTTGAGCGGCGGCAGCGGATCAGGCACGCCCGGAGGCAGCGGCGACTGGTTGACGTTGAGCGCCATCGAGATCATTCCGTAGTAGCCGGCGATGCCGATCAGGTCCATGATTCCAGTCTCGCCGAAATGCCGGAGCGCGGCGCCGAAGGTCGCATCGCTCACTTTCTTGTCGCGCTGCAGTTCGGTGCAAAACTCATAGGCGGCTGCCTCGTCGAGTTTCATGCACGCGGGACGCTTGCCCTGCGCAAGCTCCGCGATCAGCTTCGCATCGAGGCCCGACTTGAGCGCGACCTCATAATGCGCGTACCACTCGTACTGTGCGCTCCAGTGGCGCGCCGTCATCAATATCGCCAGTTCCTTGATGTGCTCCGGAAGCGTGCTGGCGTAGCGCACGTAGGCGCCGATCCTCTGGGCGTTGCGCGCAAGCTCGGGACAGCGCAGAAGCAAATCGGTGCCGCGGTGGGCCGGCGGACCGCTGCGCTTGCGCGGGCCGGTAGAGGTCTCCTGATAGACTGCCCGCTGCTCCTCCGTCATCTCGCTTTCAACCAAAGGCTTGAACCGCAATTCATTCCCCTTTCATGGCCAGCGCCATCATTGATCGCGTATCTTGGCGTCCCTGATCACTTTACCCATCTGCCCCATGTCGGCTTTCATGGTAGCCGCAAGCTGTTCCGGCGTGCTAGCGACGACCTGTATTCCAGCCCTGAGCAATTGATCCTTCACATCCGCCTGGTTAAGAATGCGCACGGTTTCCTGGTTCAGGCGGCTGAGGATCGCCGCCGGGGTTTTGGCCGGCGCAAAAAACACCAGCGTCGACGACGATTCAAACCCGGGCACGCCTGAAGCAGCCACGGTCGGTACGCCGGGCGCGAGTGAAGTGGGCTCGGCGCTCGTCACCGCCAGCAGCCGCATCCGGCCCACTTTGGAATAGGGCAGTATCGCAGTCACCGTGGTAAACATCAGTTGCACCTCGCCGCTGATGATCGCTGAAAGCGCCTCCGCATTGCCCCGGTACGCGACATTGACGATATTGGTGCCCGTCATGAACTTGAACAATTCCGCGGCGAGATGAGAGGAAGTGCCGGTACCGATCGAGGCGTTGTTGATCTGCCCGGGTTTGGCTTTAGCGAGTGCGATCAGGTCCTTGACCGATTTCACCGGCAACGAAGGATGCACGGCGATCGCACCAGGAGAGCTGGTCGCCAATGTGATCGGCGCAAAATCCCTGACCGGATCAAAGGGCGATGTGTCCCGCATAAATGGCACGAGCCAAATCCCGGCGCCGTAGAACAGCAGCGTGTACCCGTCGGCCGGCGCTTTGGCAAGCGCATCACCCGCAATCACCCCGCTTCCGCCGCGGTTTTCCACGATCACCTGTTGGCCCCAACTGGCGGAGAGCTTGGTGGCGATCAGGCGCGCCACGAGATCAACCGCGCCCCCAGGGGAAGCGGTGATGATGCGTATGGGCCTGCTCGGATAATCCTGGCCCAATGCCATGCCCGCGGCCGTCAACATCACTGCCGTCAGAAACGGTCGTGCAAAACGACTTGCGATCAGCATAATTCCCCTCCGTGAGTTCCGACCCGGCGCTGTGGCAGCGTGCCAGCGCACTGACGGCATTTACTTAACTATTCCTGCAACTTGCCCCAGCACGCATTCGTTTGGTGTGACTTATAGAATCGCTTATCTCTCTCGACTAACCGAAGCCTTTTAGATGCAAATAATTCTACACTCATATAGCAATCGCAGGGACAGCAAGTGCCGCGCTGCCAGGCATGCAACTGCGCTACTCTTAAGAACGCGGACGCAGGACTGATTTTCTTTGCAGCTTTCTTCGCGACGCGACCTGTGGCGACTCAGCACCACGCGCCTGCGATCAGCGCTCGACTGCGCCCTTCAGCGCCGCAGGCAGCGGATAGTCGGCGTAGCGCTTCCTGAATTCGGCGAAGCTTGCCGCGGCCTCATCGGGCCGGCCGTCTGCACGCAATGCTTCAATGCGTGCGAGCCACTGCTCCGGCGGCAGCGGCGCATTGGCACGCCTGACTTCAACCTCCCGGCGCAACGGCGCGAGCGACGAGACCGAATCCGTATCTCTGCGCAGTCCCAGCCCCGACGGCGCCCCGGGCTGCGGCGGCTTGAGGCCCAAGCCCTGCGGCCTGCTCTCAGCGGGCACCAACATCTTCGGCACTGCAGGCAAGTCGCCTTCCTTTGCCGCGCCAGTCGCAACACCTGAAGTCAGGGACGATGCAGTGTCCGGCTGAAATGCGCTTTGCGGTTTGCTCTCAAACACCACTTGCAGCGCAGCGAAAATACCGAACGCCAGCACCGCCAAAATCGACAGCACCGTGAACCACACCCGTTTTGATTTACTCTGCGCTGCCATGGCTAATGCCTCATGCATCCCTGTCATTGGGCATGAATGGATAGATTGAACAGCTTTTGAGCATACTCGCACGGCTCATGCGTAAATGCCACAGCGCGAATCTCCAGATGACCTGCGCCCACAAATACCCAGGGAAATCCCGCCGCCGTCAGGAATGACTTCAGCGATTTCGGCGTAAATCCCGTCTTATGAGCATAAAAATCATTCCCGCTGCGCTCGATCTCCACGCCGTAACCATAGATCACGTCGCGAACCGTGATCGACCCTTCCGGGGACTGGTAAAGAAAGTCGTCGATATCAAGGCTTTTCGCAACTACGGTTTGCATGACTGCACCCATATCTGGAACCCTAATAAACGCAAAGCCATCCGTTTTGAGAACATGGATGAATCCGGCCAAAACCATCAGCCCATCGTGCCGATGGTAGTGCTCCAGATTGTGCGAGCAATATACCGAGTCAAAGGCCGCGGCAGGCAGCTTTGTCAGTTCGCGCGCATCGCAGACGATATCCGGCTTGACCTTGGAATCGATATCCAACAAGACGTGCTCCCACCCATCGTATTGCGCAGGCAGGGATACGGTCTTGCTGTTGCCGCCCACATTCAGAACTTTTCTCATTCAGTCATTCTACCTGAGCGCCATCAAAGCCATGCGTAACTGCGGAACCCGGCCCGAGCACCTTCGAATGCGCAAGCACTACAACAGAATTCGCGTTCCCCAGATATTATGGGTCAAACCCGGTGACGCGGGACTACTGGATGGCCTTGCTTCTCCCGATCAGCGTGTTTGCGTAATCCCCGCATGCTAAGGGTAGCGTGATGTCTTTCTGGGAGTAGGCGGAATAACCCGCCTGCGGATCGAAGCACTGTGGCCGTCCGCCGAGCCAGAACAAGTCGGGATTGTGCGTGTGTGCCTCGTCCTGACAGCCATTGCCCAATTTACAAACTCCAAAATGAAGGTGTTGATAGTCAAACCTGCCATAATTATTTGACGCCCCTGAAAGGCCAATCAACTGCCCCCTTCTTACCATTTGATCTTTAGCCACGAACACCCGGCTCAAGTGGGCATAGTTCGATTGAAAGTGCATGCCATGCACGATGGCTAATTCATCACCATCGTCAGACGTGTGTCTAAAGTACACGACCCTGCCGCCTGAAATGGCAACAACGGGCGTGCCCGTGCTGATGATGAAATCGATCCCCGGGTGGAAACCATAGGGCGCCCTGTCGCCCCAACGATACCCAACGTTAAATGGCCCCACTGTCTGAGCTTCGCAGAGCGTTACGCACACGGCCAGCATCAGAAAGAACGCAGCGCTTTTCACGCTTGTCTCCAATCTGAGAAATGCACATCCCTTCCAATATTAAATGTCTAGCCCGCGCCCGAAAGTCTGCATGCAGGCTTCAGCCGCGTTCCAGTTCGCCTCTGGGGCCAGCAGCTTGGCGAGGTTCGCCTCGGTGCCGCACGACATCATGGCGTCGAACAGCGCCGCCTTGAGCCCATCAGATCTGCCGCTACGATCTGCCCTGGAGGTGCTCACCTGCGCTCCACGACCATCATCGTGAACAGCTTGCCCATATCTCCGACCTGTTCAAGATTCCAGAGGCAGTCGAGCAGCGCGCGCGCCTGCCCATCGCTCAGCAGATGGCCGGCCTGCTTTTGAAACTTGCACTCGATTTCCTCGTCGCTCATCGGATTGGCCGGATGTCCCTTGGGATTGGACTCGCGCACGGTCACCAGTTCGCCCGACTTCAACCGCGCTTCAAGGCGACAGTGCAGAGCGCGCGGACGGGCCGCGGTATATTCCGCATCTTCCTGCACGCGAAGCTTTTTGATCAGCGCAAGGATGACGGGATCGCGGTAGCGCTGCGGGGTCATGGATTCTTCGGTGATCTCGCCGTCGACCAGTGCCGCCCCGATCAGGTACGGGCCGCTGTGATCCGCGGTCTCGCGGGAATTTGGATCCCAGCGCCCGGCACTGAAAATATCGTTGCGCGCCACGTGCGCATCCGCGTAGAGAACGATGGACTCGATTTCCTCCAGCTGTACTTTCTTCCGCAGCTCGAGAGCCGCGAATACCGGAAGCTGCGCCGAGTAGACGATCGGCAGATACTTGAAGAAGGTACCCTCGATCTTGTACGGACGGCCCTGCCCGCCCAGTGCGCCGAGCTCGAACGGCGCATTGAGCTGCTTCATGAAGCCCGCTTCACCCTCGAACGGCGCAGCGGGTCCGGTGATGCCGACCCGCGCGAGCAGCGCGGCAAACAACCCGTTGCGGCTGCCGTTGGGCCCCGCCAGTCCCTTCCAGACCGAGAGCTCGCCCTTGCGGGTTTCGCGCAGGCATATGTTGGGAACGACGGCGAGGCCGAGCGCATGGTGCAACTGCTCGCGCGTGAGACCCAGAACCCTGCCCGCCCCCAGCGCAGTGGCCGCCGAGTGCATGGTGGGATAGTCCCATCCATGTGGCCCCAGCGTCAGGTGGTCCACCAACTGGTTGCACACCTCATAGGCGAGCACGGTCCCCAGGATGAATGCCTTGCCATCTCCGCCGCTGGACTCGGTAGCCGCCAGTATGCTGCCGATGTTATCGCTGGGATGCGGCCCTGCCTGCATGCCCTTGCCGCCGAAGTAATCATCGCTGAAATCGAGATAGCGAATCATCGTGCCGTTCACGAATCCGGCGAGCTCGGCTGAGCTTCTGAGTTGCGTTCCAATCAGGGTCGCGGGCCGCGTGGAGATAATCTCAGAAGCCAGCACGCGCAGGGCTGCCACCGGCTCAGCATCGAAGGCCGCGAGCGCACAACCCAGCGCATCGATGATGGAGCGCTTGGCGCTATGAATGGCCGCATGCGTTAAGTCGCCATAGGAGAGGCCGGCAGCATAGGCGGCAAATTTTTCAGTGGTCGCGTCCATACAGGTTCTTGTAGCCTCTACTCTCTATTCGGCCTTTGCACCAGACAGCTTGATCAACTTGACGTTGACGGCGATCTCGCGCTTGATGAGGTCCGCGAACTGTTCCGGTGTGCTCGACTGCGGATCCAGGCCCTGCTTCTTGAACGGCTCCTTCATCTCCGGCAGGTTGACGGCCTTGACGATCAGGCCATTGAGCCGCGCGATGATGTCCTTGGGAACGCGTGCCGGAGCCATGATGCCGTTCCATGCGGTGCGATCGTATCCTTTAAGACCGGACTCATCGATCGTCGGCAAGTCCGGCACGAGCGCGGAGCGCTTGATGCCGGTCACCGCGAGCGGCCGCAGTTTCCCGGTGCCGAGCAGCGGCAGCACCGAAGTCACATCCGGAAACCCCATGTCGATCTGGCCGCCCGCGGTAGCGATGGCACTTTCCGACGAACCCTTGTAGGGTACATGGATGATGTCGACCTTGGCCATCAGGTTGAACAGCGCGCCCGCGAGATGCCCTGAGCCGCCGATGCCGGACGAGCCGAACGTAAGCTTGCCCGGCCTCTTGCGCGCAAGCGCGATCAGTTCCTGAACGCTGTGCACCGGCACCGACGGATGCACCGTAAGAATGAAGGTTCCGGTCGTCGTCATCGACACTGGAGCGAGATCGCGTTCGAGGTCATAAGGCAGCTTGGCTTGCAGCGCCGACTGCACGGGGCCCGAGGCCGTGATCATCAGCAGCGTGTAGCCGTCTGCAGGGGAAGTCGCGACCCGCTCGATCGCGATCGCGCTCCCGGCGCCGAGACGGTTTTCGATCAGCACCGGCTGCCCCAACGCTTCGGTTAATTTCTGCCCCACCATGCGCGCGGCGGTGTCGGCCGATCCGCCGGCGGCCAGGCCGACGACGATGTGTATCGGTTTCACCGGATAGGTCTGCGCTGAACCATCTATGGCCACCAGACCGGCGACTACCGACAATGCCGCAGACAATCGCAACGCTGCACTTGCTCGCTTACTCATGATTTCGTTTCCTCTGGTTTCAATCGATTACAAAAGCACTCAGGATTTCATCGACCGCAGTCAGTTCTTCCAGCCGCAACAGTCGCTCCAAAATGGCATCGGTACGCTTTGCCCCCAGCGCGTCTGCGCTCAGGCCGCGGAACTTGTCCGCGATCAACGCCTCGGGATTCGCTGAGCCGTCCTTGCCGAACCGCGCCTCGGCCACTCGCTTGTCGCCACCGCTCGTCATCAGCGTCACACGCGCCCATTGCTCCACCGGCAGCCGCTGGTAGGCCTGGGTGTACTCGGGGTTCTCAACGACCTCTATTTTTTGCATCAGTGCGCGCAACTCCGGATTCCAGAGATGGGCTTCGTCGTAGGAATGCGGCGTGACCGTGCCATCGATCAGTGCTGCCGCAACGACGTACGGGATGCTGTGATCGGCAGTTTCGGCGGATTCCGGGTTCCAGTGCTCCGCGCCGGTACCCGATGCGATCTTCGCCCGCCCATACACTTCGACGGTGATGCGCTGCACCGCCTCCGCGCTTGTCACCGGCGCCAGTTTCTCGGCCGCGAGTATGGATGCGATGGTAAGCCCGACCGCGGGCCGCGTCTTGATCACCGAACTCTCGACCCTGAATGGCACGCCGTTGCCGCCCATTTCGGCTAGGGTAAAGCGCTCGCGCGCCACGTGCTCGCACCAACCCGCCTTGCCCTCGAACGGCAGATGCGGACCTTCCATCCCCGAGCGCGCAAGCAGCGCGGCGAACACCCCGGCACGGCCCGCCTGCCCCGATGCCACCGCCTTCCACATGGTCAGGTGGCCCGTTCTCACCTGCCGCAGTATGTTGTTCGGCACCACCGCCATCGAAATGCAGTGCGCAAGTTCGATCGGCGTCAGGCCGAACAGCTTGCCCGCGCCCACCGCGGAAGCGAGGCAGATCAGGGTCGTATAGTCGTAGCCCTTGTTGTGAAACACATCGGAGAAACGCGAGAACACCTCATAAGCGAGGACCACGGCAACGATGAACTCACGGCCGCTTGCCCGCGCATGCTCAGCGGCCGCGAGCACCGGAGTGATCGCGTCGCTCGGGTGGCCGCCATAGCTGCCCGGCCAGTTGTAGGTGTCGGTGTAGTTCACGTAGCGCGCGGTAGTGGCATTCGCGAAGGCCGCCAGATCGGGCGCAGTCTTGATGCGCGTGCCAATGACGGTTGCCCCGTCGGCGTTCGGCATCGCCGCCGCGAGTTTGCGCGCGATGCGGCAGGGCTCGCCGAAAAATCCGCTCACCACCCCGCCCAGCGTGTCGATGATGCGCAGCTTGGCGGCGGCAATCGCCTGCGGCGTGAGGCCTTCGTAGTTGAGGCCGCACGCATAATCCACCAGCCGCTGCTGCAGGCTGTCCACCGCTTGGTGCATGCCACCCCCGTTCTGCTGTTTCAAGCTGCCACCCTCACTCGAATCCCCAATCTCTGATCTCACGAACTATCGCTATGCGTGCAATTCGAATAGCGCCATGATCTCTCCCGCGCCTTTCATGTCGTCCAGATGCCACAGCCGCTGCAATGCGAGCTGCGCCTCTGAGCGCCCCATCACCGGCTCCGCCAGCCTGAGGAATTTCGCCTCGATTTCATCGTCGCCCATGGGATTCTTCGGGTGCCCCTTGGCATAACGTACTTCCTCAAGGTGCCGCTCGCCTGATTTCATGGTCACGGTGATGCGAAACGGATATGCCTCGGGCCAGTCGCGGGTGCACTCTTCGGTGGCACGCACGCCGATCTTCTGCATCAGGGCGTGCACCTTCGTATCCTTGATGCGTTCCTCTTCGAAATCCTCGAGCCAGAGCGTGCCTCTGGCAAGGCCCACAGCAAAAACGTAGGGAATGCTGTGGTCCGCCGTTTCCCTGCTGGTCGGATTCCACTTGGCCGGGCCATCCGCGGAGATCAGCACCGCATGCTGGTAGGTTTCGATATCGATCTTCTCGATCTCGTCCAGTTTGCCGTTGAGCAAACCATGCAATTTGAGCGCCGGGGTGAGAGTGCACTGCGCCTCGTAGTCGCACGGATAATATTTGAATTTGTCGGTTTCAATGGTATAGGGCACGCCCGCGCCGCCGAACGCCGGCAATTGCAGCGCTGTGCCCAGCTGCTTCTTGAATCCGCGCGGCCCCTCAAATGCCTGTTGCGGTCCGGTCATCCCGCGGCGCGCCAGCAGCGCCGCAAACACGCCGTTTCTCGCCGCATTGGGCGCGGTGCATCCCTTCCACATCGAGAGCTCGCCGACCCGCGTCTCGCCCATCGGCGCATTGGGAACCGCCGCCAATGCGATGGCATTGGCCATTTGCTGTTTGTTCAACCCCAGCACCCGGCCCGCCCCGGCCGCGGAACTAAGGGTCACATAGACGGCGTTGTCCCAGCCGTTCGATCGCAGGTCCTTGCACGCGACGCCGAAGCGCCCCTGCACTTCGTAGGCGATGACAATGGCGGCGATGACTGTCCGCATGTCGGCGCCCGCGTACTCTGCCGCCGCCAGCAACGCCATGATGTTGTCGCTGGGATGACCGGCATTGCCCGACATGCTCGTGTCATTGAAGTCCAGATAGCGCGCCATGACGCCATTGGCAAAGGTCGCGAGCTCGGGGGAACTGCGCTGCCGGGTGCCCAGGATCGTGGAACCCGGCGTGGAGCTCACCTCCGCAGCGTGCGCCCGCGCAATCCGCGGCACCTCCATGGAATAGCAGCCAATTGCGCAACCCAGGGTATCGATGACACGGCGCTTGACCTGATGCACGACACTTGGCGATAGCGTCGAATAGTCAAGCGCAACAGCATAGCTGCTCAGAAGATCTAAGATGCGATCCACAATGTATCCTTTGGTTTGTCCAACGCCAGGCGGTCTGCTTGACGCGCGCCGCGGCAGGGAATCGGAATGCGGCATCGCTGCGCCGCGCCCCGCAACATTTTCACTATCCCGCCGCTGCTGCGGATGACGACTACTGTCCGCGTATGCGGGCGTCCTTGATCATTTTCACCGTGGTATTGATGTCGGATTTCACAGTCGATTCCAGCTCGGCCGGCGAACTAGCGACCACTTCCACCCCGGTATTGAAAAACTTCTCTTTTGCCTCCGTCGTATTCAGCAAGCGCACGATCTCGCTGTTCAGGCGGGTGACGAGGGTCGCAGGCATTTTAGGCGGCGCAAATACTGCATAGATCGATCCTGCTTCATAGCCAGGAAGGGTGGACGCTACGGTCGGCAACCCCGGATACACCGCGGAAGGCTGCAGGCTGGTGATCCCCAGCGCCCGCAGGCGTCCTGATTTGACGTGCGGAGTCACCGAAGCCGCCGTGCCAAAGCTCATCTGCACTTCGCCGCCAATCAGGTTGTTCATGGCCGCGCCGCTGCCTTTATAGGGAATGCGCACGATGTTGACGCCGGCCATCGCCTTGAACAATTCCCCGGCCAGATGATTCGGCGAGCCGGTGGAATCAGAAGCGTAGTTGAGCGTACCCGGCTTGGCTTTTGCCAGCGTGATCAGTTCCTTCACTGTAGTGGCCGCGACCGAGGGATGCACGACCAGAATCGTCGGCGCCTTGCCCACCAGCGTGATCGGCGAGAAATCTTTCAGCGGATTGTAGGGTGCGTCATCCTGGAACAGCGGTCCAATCCAGAATGCCTTGCCGTAATACAGCAGCGTATACCCATCGGCCGGCGCTTTGGCCAGCAGCGTTCCCGGGATCATGCCGCTCGATCGATTGTCCACGATCACCTGTGTGCCCATGCTGCCGGTAAGCCCCTGCGCAATGAGCCGGGCGCCGAAGTCATTGCCGCCGCCGGCCTCTGCCGTGATCATGCGGATCGGCTTGGCCGGATATTTCTGGGCGCACAGCGCTTGCGCGCCGAGCAAGCTCACACCAGCCGCGCAAACGCAGCTCACGATTCGTGGTATCAACATGAATTCATCTCCTAGATAAGCAGTTGCACCATCGATCCTCGAATACAAGGAAACACGTACTCGACGCAAAATGCGGGATCGCCACGATTTGTGTGGGCGCTGGCCAATGCGAGACTGGATGCATAGCTCGTAGCGTGCTGCAGGCCTAAATTATCCGCCTTTTACAGGAGATGCGCAAAGACTAGAGTAGCGGCATATCCACAACTCTCCCACCGCGCACTTCACCCGGTCGCTCTTGGGCCACTGCCCGAGATCGCATGTGTCGTGCGAATTGGATTGGCGTAAAATACCGCCATCTCAACAAAACCAATTCATTTAGCCATGGCAAAAGACAGCATCGTACTCATGGGTTGCGGCGATATCGGCCCGGTACACGAGTCCACCGAACCGTGGGGCGCGCTCGCCCGCCCCACGCTCGCCACTGCAGACATCCGCATTGGCCAGGCTGAGCGGCTTTACTCCGACCGCGGCGCGCTCCAGGTGACGGGCCTCAAACACAGCCGGCTCAAGCCGCACATGATCTCGGTGTTCACCGACTGCGGATTCAACGTGGTCTCGGTCGCCGGCAACCACGCGATGGATTTTGGCGGGGATGCGCTGCTCGACACAATAGCCCGGCTGCAGGATCTGGGCATCAAGACGGTCGGCGCCGGTCGCAATATCGAGGAAGCGCGCAAGCCGGTGATCGTCGAACATAATGGCGTGCGCGTCGCCATCCTGGCCCTCTGCTCAGTCGTCAACGAAGGTTACGCCGCGGATGCGGACAAGCCCGGGATCGCGCCGCTGCGCGTGCACACCTACTACGAGCCAATGGAGCCCCAGCCGGGCATGCCGCCTAAGGTGGTGACCATACCCTATGAAGAGGATCTGGCGGCTCTGAAGAAAGACATTGCCGCTGCCAAACAGGCGGCCGACGTGGTGATCCTGTGGCTGCATTGGGGCATACACTTCATCCCGCGCATGATCGCAGACTATCAGCCGATCATCGCGAACGCGGCTTTCGGTGCGGGAGCGGACCTGATACTCGGGCATCACGCCCACGTGCCCAAGGCAATCGGCGTGCACAGCGGAAAAGTTTGTTTCTACAGTCTGGGCAACTTTCTCATCTCGACCCATGCGCGGACCCCCGCTCAGGCGGCCGCCTTCCAGCGGCGCACCCACGGTGTGGCCCTGGATCCGGACTATCCGATGCTGTGCTTCGGCATCGATTCCAAGCGCACGTTAATCGCCAAAGCCGTGCTGACGAAGCAAGGGGTACAGAGGGTCTCCTTCCTGCCGGCGCTGATCGACAAACAGCTGCGCCCGGAAATCCTGCTGCACGGAGACCCGCGCTTCGACGACACCGTGCGTTATTTGGAATGGGCATCCGAAGGCTACGATCACAAATTCACTGTTGAAGGCGATGAGATCGTCGTCACCGGAACCCAGTCCTAGTCATCGCCGATCGAGGGCTGCACGGGTTTCCGGCAGCCCGCGCGGCATGGTCGGCAGCAACAGGAGAACGCAGTGGCGGTAATGCTAGGCTACAGTGCGATGTGCGGCGTGCTGACGATGCGCGATGCCATCGATTTATTGGAGCAATCGTTCCTGCATGAAGCGCAGGGCAGGACGCAGGTCGCGCCGCGCACGCATCTGGATTTCGAAAACGGTTCGATGCGCATTCTGGTCGCCGCCGACTATCAGGCTGGCTACTGCGCGACCAAGGCTTACAACAGCACCCCCGGCCTGGGCCCGCGCTATCTGGTTTCCCTCTACCGCCTGAAGGACGGCGAACTCCTTGCGCTGCTCGACGGCAAGCTGATCACAGATCTGCGCACCGGAGCCGCCAGCGGCGTCATTGCGCGCAAGGTCGCGATCGCGGGCCCGGTGTCGGTGGGCATCATCGGTTCAGGAAACCAGGCGCGCACACAGCTTGCAAGCCTCGCCGCAGCGTATCGCGTGCAGCGCGCCGCGGTCTACAGCCCGTCGCTCGAGCATCGCGAGGAGTACGCGCGAGAAATGTCTGCTCAGCTCGGCTTTCCGGTCACCGCCGTGGATACGGCGGAAGCCGCGGCCCGCGGCTGCACCGTGGTCGTCACTGCGACGCGGTCGCGAACCAGCGAGCCGGTGCTGCGTGGAGCCTGGCTCGGTGAGTGCCGGCTGCTGTGCGCGGTAGGCAATACGCGCAAGCAGTTTTCCGAAGTCGATGTGCGCTGCTTTAGCGACGCCGGATTGGTGGTCGTGGATGCGCAGCATGCATACCAGGACACCGGCGAACTGCGGGCAGCGGGTAGCGCCGTCGCGGAAGCGAAGCGCGCAACCCTCGCACAAATCGTCTCCGGATCAGTGAGCGTACCCAACACCGGGCTCGTCGCATTCAAGTCAGTGGGCACCGCGCTGCAGGACCTTGCGCTCGCAGTGCGCTACTATGAATTGCTGGGCTCACGCGCCGGGGTGCCGAGCGCACCGGATCTCGCAAGCCTGCGCTGAGCTGAAGCTCCACGGCGCTAATCCGGGCGACACCGCCCCCGCCGTGCGTGCATCAGCGCGACAGTGTCAATATAGCCCGTGTTTTTATGCCAAGATTCGCCACGCTGACAGGGGCATGACAGCCGTGCCGCAAACGATCATGCCCGCGATGGACGTTCGAACCACAGGACAATATCCCATGGAACATAATTTCGAAACGCTGCGCACCGAGCGCACCGCAGACGGCCTGCTCACCGTCACGCTGAACCGCCCCGCGCTGCGCAATGCTATCAACACCCAGATGGGCCGCGAGCTTAAGCAGGTGTTTGCCCCGCTGGTGTCGGAGCCCCAGGACCTGCGCTGCGTGCTCGTCACCGGCACGGGCGACCAGGCATTCTGTTCCGGCGCCGATCTCAAGGAACGCAACGGCATGACGGACGATGCGTGGCGCGCCCAGCACGCGATCTTCGAGGAAGCGTTTTACGCGCTCATGGATTGTTCGGTGCCCACCATCGCGGCGGTCAACGGCGCGGCCTATGCCGGCGGCTTAGAGCTCGCGCTGGCCTGCGATTTCATCTACTCGGTGAGGCAGGCGCGCTTCGCGTTCACCGAGACTACGCTGGGCATCATTCCCGGCGTCGGCGGCACGCAGAACCTGCAGCGCGCCGCGGGCGAGCGTCGCGCGAAGGAAATCATACTTACCGGAAAGCCGTTCACGGCCGGCGAAGCGCACGCATGGGGCATCGTCAATCAGCTCTGCGAACCTAACGAACTGATGCCGGCAGCAATGGAAGCCGCGCGTGCCATCTGCGCCAACGCGCCGTTTGCCGTGCGCCAGGCGAAGAAAGCGATCCGCTACGGGACGAACACGGATCTCAGGAGCGGGCTCGCCTTCGAAATCGAATCGTACAACCGTACCGTTGTGACCGAAGACCGGCTGGAAGGCGTGCGGGCGTTCGCGGAAAAGCGCAAGCCTAAATTCGCTGGCAAGTAGCTTGCCGCGCGCAGCGGCGCATGAAGTGAATCAGGCCTTTTTCGCCCAGTAACTCGGATCCGCTTTAGTCTGTGCAAGCGCGGCGGCGCTTTCGAACCCCGGAGCCATCGAGGCCGCGGTTCCCGCCATCACCTGATGATGCTCGATGTCGAGCAGCCTGAGCCAGCTCTGCTGCCCGAGCGTGAGTCCGATCATGCATCCCAGCTCGACGAGCTCGGGTTCGCTGAAATTCCGGTGCATGCGCTCCCAGAAGCCGTCGTCGGTGTCCAGCCGCCAGACGATAGCCTCAGCATAGGCGAGCGCTGCCTTCTGCCGCTCGTCGTATTTGGAGGAGCGCTCGAAGTTCACCAGATCGTCGGTTTGTTTCTCTTCGAGCGCGCTCCCGAACGCCTTGAGCGAACGCTGGTTGCCGCAGAATTCGCATTTCACGGCACGCGAGACATAGAGGCGGCACAACTCCTTGATGGCATGGTCGCACACGCCGTTGCGGTAGATGTCGCGCCACGGATTGGCGAATGACCAGAAGGCGGCCGGCACGTGCGCGCGCACGGCGCTGCTCTCAGGTCGCGGCGTGCCCTCGCGTGCGCAACGTTCCATTTCCTCGCGCATCGCGGCGTCCATCTTTTCCAGCGGGATATAGCTGATTCTCGGCGTGCCCATCAGTTTGCTCCTTCGGTGGATGGCGGCAGGTCGAAACTCAGGACAGGCCGTCGCTCACCTTGACATTCTCAGATGCCAGCTCGATGCCCGAGGCCTTCGCCTGCAACAGCAGCAGCGTGGAGAAATCCTCCTCGGTCAGGCCGTTGCCGATCTGCGCCTGCACCAGATCGCGCGTGATCGAGGTGAGCGGCATCGGCACTTCGTATTCCTTGCCCGCGTTGAGCCCCAGATCGAGGTCCTTGCGCAGCAGCTCGGGCGTGAACGTGACGTGAAAATCCAGGTTGACGAGCGCCGGCGTCTTGTAGCGCGTGAACACCGAGCCCATCACGCTGTTGTTGAGGAAATCGAGAAACGCATGGCGCGTCATGCCCGCCTTCTGCGCCAGCACGGTGATCTCCGCGAGCGACTGCGTGACTACACCGAGCATCACGTTGTGGCAGATCTTGGCGATGCGCGCGAGCTCGCCTTCGCCTACATAGCTCACGCCCTGCCCGATCGCGTCCAGGTACGGCGCGAGCACCTCGTAGGCGTCTTTGGGCCCGGACACCACGTAGGTGAGCTTGCCCGCCTTGATCACCTTCGCGTTACCCGACACCGGTGCCGCCAGGAATTTGGTACCGGATTTCGCCAGCGTCGCGCGGATCTCGGCCGAAGCCTCGAGCGAAATCGAACTGCTGTCGACGACGATCTTCGGCACTTGGCCGCGCGCCATCATGGCGGCGAGCACCGATTTGACATCGTCCCCGGTCGACACCATGGTGAACACGATGTCGCAGGCGGCGAGATCGGAGATGTCATCGACGATCTTGGCGCCGTATTGTGCCAGCGGCTCCGCCTTGGAGCGCGTGCGGTTCCACACCGTGAGATCGCAGCCTACCGTCGCCAGGCGCTGCGCCATCGCGTAACCCATGCGCCCTATTCCGATCCAGCCAAGCTTGTGCTGCTTCATGTTCGCTGCTGCCATCTGAGTACTCCTAAATCTCTGGCTCAGGCTGTGAGCGCCTGCGTCCAGTCGTTGGTTTCCAATATTGTCTTCAGCTCGCGCAGGAAGGCGCCCGAATACGCGCCGTCGATCGCACGGTGATCGAAACTCTGCGCGAGCACTCCCACCGGGCGCACGGCGATGCTGTCGCCGTCCGGCCCTTCGATCACCACCGGCTTCTTGCGCACGCTGTCGGTCGAGAGTATCGCCACCTGCGGCTCGTTGATCAGCGCCCCGGTGAACAGCGTGCCGTAGACGCCCGAGTTCGACAGCGTGTAAGTGCCCTGCTTCACCTCGTCGGGCTTCAGCTGCCTGGCGCGCGCGCGCTGCGCGAGATCGTTCATCTCGCGTGCCAGCTGCAGCAGCGGCTTGCCGGGCACGTCCTTCACCACCGGCACCAGCAGCCCTTCGAAATTGAGATCGACTGCGATGCCGATGTTGACGCGCCCGTGCACCACCAGGTCTTCGCCTTCGAAGCTGGCGTTGAGCAGCGGAAAACGCTGCAGCGCGATTGCGGTCGCATAGGCGATGAACGGCAGATAAGTGAGTTTATGTTCGCGGCGCGCCTGTTCAATCCGGTGGTAATCGACTTCCACTGCCTGGATCACGTGCGGCACGTTCCTCCAGGTCTGCAGCATGTGGTCCGCGGTGCGCTTGCGCACGGCATTGAGTTTTTGCCGCACGTCGCCCACCGGTGCCGTCGTGGCACGCGGCACAGATACGCCGCGCGCAGCGACGAAAGCGATCACGTCGTCGCGGGTGATGCGGCCGTCGCGGCCGCTGCCGCGCACATCCACAGGCGTCAGCTGGTGCTCGGCAAAGAGCCGGCGCACCGCCGGCGAGAGCCGCACGCCTTCCACTGAGTCCACGCCCCGCGCAGCGCTGACGGCAGCGCGCTCTGCACTCACCGTGGAAGCGGCCGCTGCGGGTGCTGCAGCGGCAGGCTTGATGCTGCCCGCCTCGCCCTTGCCCTCGCTGATCACCGCCAGGCGCACGCCGACTTTCGCAGTGGCGCCTTCCGGCACCAGGATCTCGGTGAGCACGCCGCTGACTGGCGCTGGAATCTCGGTGCTGACCTTGTCGGTCTCGACGTCGAACAGCATTTCGTCGGCAGCAACTTTGTCGCCCACCTGCTTGTACCAGCGAGTGACCACGCCCTCGGCGACGGTCTCACCCAATTGCGGCATGATCACATCCACTCGCTTCTCCCATCAAGAAACTTGAAACCGGATAACCATACGGTTTCACACAACGCTCCGCTCGCCCACTGGGAGAGGGGCACTCGCGACACGGCGTTCGCGTAGCGATCCGGGGCGGGAGCGAGTGCAGAGGCGCGCTTCCCGCAAACCGCTGGCTTCGCCAGTAACGGGTCCGCACGCCGGGGGTGAGGACGGTGGCGCGGCACGATTAAATTACGCACAATAATGATCACGTTAGTCGAGCTTCGCGCGCAGCTCGCGCACGATGCGCTCGGCCGACGGCATGGTGTGGTCTTCGAGCAGATCGGCCGAAGGCAATGGCACGTGCGGCGTCGTGATGCGGATGATCGGCCCGTCGAGCTCCCAGAAGCACTCGTCGGCGACGATCGACGCGATCTCCGCGCCCCAGCCGCACAGCCGCGGGTTTTCCTCGACCGTCACCAGCCGCCCGGTCTTCGCGACTTCGGAAAGGATAGTCTGAGTGTCGAGCGGCACCAGCGAGCGCACGTCGACCACGGTGCATGAGATGCCGTGCTCGCGCTCCAGCACCTCCGCCGCCTCCAGCGCACGATGCACCATCGCGGCCAATGCGACGATCGTGCAGTCCTTGCCGTGACGCAGTACTTTGGCTTTGCCCAGCTCATCGACGTATTCGCCGTCCGGCACTTCGCCTTTGAGCGAATATAAAGACTTCTGCTCGAAGAAGATCACCGGATCCGGATCGCGCACCGCGGCCGCGAGCAGGCCCTTGACGTCGGCCGGAAACGCCGGCGCCACCACCTTGAGCCCCGGGATCATCATCGCCCAGTTCTCCACCGACTGCGAGTGCTGCGCGCCGAATCTGGAACCGCCGCCGTTGGCCGTGCGGATCACCAGCGGCATCGCCATCTGGCCGTTGGTCATGTAGCGCGCCTTGGCGATCTCGTTGGCGATCATGTCCCAGCACACTGCGAAGAAATCCGAAAACATGATTTCCGCGATTGGCCGCAAGCCGGTCATCGCCGCGCCCATCGCGGCGCCGATGATCGCCTGCTCCGAGATCGGGCAGTCGCGCACGCGCAGCGGCCCGAAGCGCTCGATCAATCCAACCGTGGCCTTGAACACGCCGCCGGCGTGCGCCACGTCCTCGCCGAGAAACACCACGTTCTGGTCGCGCTCCATCTCCTGCGCAATGCCCGCCGCGACCGCATCGCGATAAGTCAGTTCCGCCATGCGACGCCTCCGTCCGACCACAGGTTCTTCTCTATATCGTCTACGCTCGGCAGCGCCGAGGCCTTGGCATTCGCAGTCGCCTGCTCGACCTTGCCCATGGCCTCGTCTTCCATGGACTTCAGCGTGCGCTCGTCCACGCCGTGCTCGATCAGCCGCTGGCGATAGAACGGCACCGGATCCCTTTTCAGCCATGCGTCGAGCTCGCCCGGTGGACGGTACTTTCCGGGATCAGCGCGCGAATGCCCGCTGTGCCTGTAGGTCATGGCTTCGATCAACGTGGGTCCGCCGCCGGCGCGCGCCTTCGCGAGCGCACGGCTCGCCTCCAGATAAACTGCGTCGGCGTCGTTGCCGTCGACGACGATCGACGGCAGTCCATAAGCCGAGGCGCGGTCCGCCGCCGGATGCTCGACCGCGGTGACGCTGCTGATCGGGGTGTATTCCATGTACAGATTGTTCTCGCACACGTAGACCACCGGCAGCTTCCACACCACCGAGAAATTCAGCGCTTCGTGAAAAGCGCCGATGTTGGTGGTGCCGTCGCCGAAGAAGCACACGGCGGCCTGCTGCGTGCCGCGGTATTGCGCGGACCACGCGGCGCCCGCTGCGATCGGCAGGTGCGCCCCGATGATCGCGTACGAGCCCATGACTCCGTGCGCGACATCGGTCAGGTGCATGGAGCCGCCCTTGCCGCCGAGCAGTCCGCACTGGCGCCCCATCAACTCGCCGAGCACTCCGGTCATCGATGCGCCGCGCGCAAGCGTGTGCGCGTGGCCACGATAGGTGCAGAAGGTATAGTCATCGGGCCGCATCGCCACGCCGAAGCCAGCGGCGATCGCCTCCTGACCGAGCGAGAGGTGGCTGGTGCCCTTGATCAGGTTCTGCAGGAACAGATCGTAGGCGCGCTTTTCGCAGTAACGCAGCTCGAGCTGCAGCCGATAGAGCTCGAGTCGCGTCTCGCTGCCGACTTCAGGCGCAGGCGTTGCTGCATTTTTTCTTGCAGTCGTACTCATGATTCCTCGATGGATGCGTATTTACGATGACGCAGACCGCGAAATGCCCGCAGCGCGCCGCGGACTTCTAGTATTTGTTCGCGATCGGCAATTCCTGTGCCGGGAACAGCGTGATGACCTTTGCGCCGTCGGGCGTGAGCACCACCTCTTCCTCGATGCGCGCCGCCGAGATGCCGTCCTTCGCCGGGCAGAAGGTCTCGACCGCGAACACCATGCCGGCCTTGAGCTCGTGCGGATCTTTGAGCGAATTGAGGCGCGAAATCAGCGGACGCTCATGCAGCCCCAGCCCCAGGCCGTGGCAGAAGTTGAGCCCGAAGGCCGACATCTCGGTCTCGAAGCCGATCTCGGTGCACTTGGGAAATGCGCGCGCGACCTTGTCGGTGGAGACCCCCGGTTTGAGCAATGCGATCGCCTCGTCCATCCAGCGCCGCGCCGTCTTGTAGGCTTCGATCTGCGGGCGCGTCGCGCTGCCCACGGTGAAGGTGCGGTAGTAGCAGGTGCGATAGCCCATATACGACTGGATGATGTCGAAGTAGGCCTGGTCGCCGGGGCGGATCAGGCGGTCGGTGAAATTATGCGGGTGCGGGCTGCAGCGCTCGCCGGCGATGGCGTTGATCGCTTCCACGCAGTCCGAGCCCATCTCGTAGAGGCGCTTGGTGGCGAGTGCGACGATCTCGCTCTCGCGCACGCCGGGCTTGAGCGCCTCGTAGATGTCCTGATAGACGCCGTCGCCCATCGCCGCCGCCATGTTGAGCAGCGTGATCTCGTCGTGGCTCTTGATCTCGCGCGCTTCCAGCATCACCTGCTGTCCATCGCGCACCTTGATCCCGAGCTTCTGCAGTGCGAACAAAAACGGCGGCTCCACGACATCGATACCCAGCGGCATGTCGGCCACGCCTTCGCTCTGCAGGATGTCCTTGATCTCTTTCGCCGCCTCTTCGAACAAGCCCACGCTCGGCGACACCGCGCCGCGCAACCCGACGTTGCCCGCCAGGATATGGTTGGTCGGCAGCCACGGCGCATAGATCTTGTGATGGCGCGCCGCGGAACCGAAATCCCACACATAAGGCTCGCCGTTGCCGGTGAGCAGGCACCAGCGCGTCAACTTGTCGCGCGCCCACTCGCCGATCACCGTGCTCGAAATGTAGCGGATGTTGTGCTGATCGAAGGTCAGCACCGCGCCCAGTCCTGAGTGCGCCAGCGCATTGCGCGTGCGCGCGAGGCGGTACTCGTGCAGACGCCGGAAATCCACGCGCTCCTCGAAATCCACCTGCATGCGGCCTGGCGCCTGCAGCGGGCGCTCCCAGCGGTGCCCCGGATTCGCGGGATCATAGAGCCCGTCCGGCGCCGCGCTCGCCGCATGCCTGCGGTCGATCGCGGCGGCGCTGACTTGCTTGGGCTCGACTGCCTGCTTTTTCTTGCCTGCCATGGCGATGGCTCCGCTTAGTCTGCTGTCGCGCCGGATTCTTTGACGATCTTGCCGAGCTTCACGATCTCGGATGCGATGTAACGATCGAGTTCCTGCGGCGTACTCGATACCGGCTCCGCACCCGCTGTCATCATGCGCTCCTTCACGTCGGGCAGCTGCAGCGTCTTGACGATCGCGCCGTTGATCTGATCGATGATGGCCCGGGGCACGCCCACCGGCACCAGCACCGCAAACCAGGGATCGAACACGAACCCCGGGATGCCCGCTTCCGCGGCCGTCGGCACCTCGGGCAGTGCGCTGGAACGCTTCGCAGTGCTGACGGCGAAGGGGATCACGCGGCCGGCCTTGATCTGCGTGAGCGCCAGGAGCTGCGGCGCCCAGGTCATCTCCAGGCGACCGGCGAGGATCTCGGTCATCTCCTCCGGAAATCCCTTGAACGGGATGTGCACGATCTTCACGCCCGCCATGCTGTTGAACAGCTCCCCGTTCAGATGGCTCGCCGAGCCGATGCCGGCCGAGGCGTAATTGAGCTTGCCGGGCTGCGCCTTGGCGAGCGCGATCAGGTCCTTCAGCGTCTTCGCCTGCACATGCGTGCCCACGATCAGCACGTTGGGAATGGAGGCGACCAGCGACACTCCAGAGAAATCCTTGGCAGTGTCGTACGGCAGCTTGCTGTAGAGCGTCGCGTTGACGGCATGGCTCGCCGACACCATCAGCCAGGTATAGCCGTCCGGCGCAGATTTCGCGGCCAGGTCGGTTCCGACCACGCTGCCCGCGCCCACCCGGTTGTCGACCACCACCTGCTGGTTCCATTGCTCGCCGAGCTTTTGCCCGAGCGTGCGCGCCAGCACGTCGGTCGCGCTGCCGGGCGTGAAGGGCACGATGAAGCGCACCGTGCGCGACGGAAAATTCTCGGCGGCCATTGCACTCGTTGCAAGCGCAAGCAATCCTATGCACAAACAGTATTTGGTCTTCATGGCTGCTCCTCCTTTGATCAATCGGCGCGCGCGCCCGAAGCCTTCACGACTACCGCGAGCCTCGTGACTTCGTTCTTGATGTAGGCGTCGAACTGCGCGGGCGTCATGGTGTGCGGAGTGGCGCCCTGCGTTAGCGCCCGCTCCTGCATGTCCGGCGCGCTCATGATGCGCGCGATTTCATCTGCGAGCTTTTGCTTCACCGCGGCTGGCATCTTCGCCGGCCCGATCAATCCGGTCCACAGGTTGAATTCGAAACCCGGCATCCCGGCTTCGACCATTGTCGGCAGATCGGGCAGCACCGGCGAACGCTTGAGCGTGGTCACCGCGAGCCCGGTGATCTTGCCGCCTTTGACCAGCGGCGTCGCGGCCGTGATCGGTGAGAAGAAGAACTGCACGCTGCCGCCGATGGTATTGGTCAGCGCCTCGGGGGTGCCTTTGTACGGCACGTGCACGACGCTGATGCCGGCAGCGAGCTTGAACTGCTCGCCATTCATGTGCGTACCGCTGCCCACGCCCGCGCTACCGTAGTTGATCTGGCCGGACTTGGACTTTGCGAGCTCGATCAGATCCTTCACCGACTTCAGCCCGAGGTTGGGCGAGACCACCAGTACGTTCGGCACGTCGGCGACGAGCGTGATGCCGGCGAAATCCCTGACCGTGTCGTAGGGCAGCTTGCTGTAGAGCGAGGCATTGACCGCGTGCCCGATGGAAACCATCATCAGCGTATGGCCGTCGGGCAGCGCGTTGAGCATGAGTTCGGATGCCACCACCCCGCCTGCGCTCGGCCGGTTGTCGACCACCACCTGCTGGCCCCAGCTTTCCGACAGCTTCTGGCCAACGGCGCGCGCGAAGAAATCGGTGGCGCTGCCGGCGGTGAACGGCACCAGCATGCGGATCGGCCGGTTGGGATATTTTTCCTGTGCCTGCACGCTGCCTGCGACTGCGAGCAGCGTAGCCGCCAAAATGATCGTCGTGTTCTTCATTATCAACTCCCCCATGCTGAAGCGGTCATTGTAGCGTGCTCCCCGGCGAATGCACCACATTCGGGCAACGCGCGAACTCGCCGCGCATCGTGATACCGGCGTTGCGCCGCAGGACTGCGCGGAACGAGTTCCCAGCAGCCGCAGGACGCGCTCGCGCGCCATGAAAACAATCCCTCGAAAATGGCCGTGCAGCGGCGTGCCCGGAAGAATACCACGTGCCAGTGCTGCAGCTTCTGGATGCACAGTGTGCCGGCTGAACTACAGGCGGAATCATTTCGCCTGCCTGCTCCCACAATGCAGCGGCAGGTACAGCCGGGCGCCTGGCTCAGTGGCGCGATGCCGGAACTGCGCCGCCAATCTTAATGAGGCCCGATAGCGTGGAGCGCCTGAAAGCGGCGGAGCACGCCCACCCCGTCGCAACAACGCCGATCGCACTCACCGCCAGCAGCAGCGACATGTACTTGGGTCCAACCAGGTCGGCGCCAATGCCGGCAGTGAACCCGCCGATCGAGATGAAGGCGGGAAAGATCGGCAGCAGGCTCGCAACGCGGCCGCGCATGTGCTCAGGCGCGCACATCTGCAGCGTCGTCACCTGCAGCGTCTGCGCCACCATCTCCGCCATGCCGGCGCACACAAGAAACGCCAGCGCGAGCCCGATGCTGGGGCTCATTGCGAATGCGATGAGCGATCCCGCGAACGCGATCAGCGCCAGCGTCTGCATCCTGCCAACGCGGTCGAAGCGCGTCAGCCAACCGACAGCGATCCCGCCCATCACCCCGCCGACCCCCACCGCAGACAACAGCAGCCCCAGATCTTTGGGGCCGCCGTGAAACACATTGACGACGAACATCGGCATCAGGGCGCTAAACGATGGTATGAGCAGCAACCCGGGCACCAGCCCGAACAGGAGCATCATGCGCGCGATGGGGTCGTTAGCGACGAAGTGCACGCCTGCCCGCAGATCCTGAAATGCGCTCACCCGCGCCTGTGTGCGCGGCTGCGGCGGCTGCGGCCCGATCATCCACGAGCTCGCCATCACGCACAGGAAGAGCGTGGCCTGGATGCCAAAATTGAGCGCCGCCCCGACCGCCGCGATGAGTATGCCGGCCACGCTGGGGCCCACGGTGCGCATGACGCTGAAGGCGATGGTATTGAGCGCCACCGCATGCGCGGCTTCGGCACGCGGCACACTGCCGAAGACCATCGTGCTGCGCAGCGTGCGGTCGAACACCCAGCCCACGCCGGACAGCAGCGAGAAAACGTAGAAATGCCAGGAGCGGATCAGGCCGGTGGCCAACAGCAGCGAAACGATCGCCGAGATGGTGAACAACAGCGCCTGACAGAGCACCAGCACCCGCCTGCGGTCATAGCGGTCGGCGACGACGCCGGTGAGCGGCGCCAGGAGCAGCATGGGGATCGCGCGCATCGCAAGGATGCCGCCGAGCATCGCGCCCGAGCCGGTAAGCTGATACACCACCCAGCCCAGTGTCGCCTGCTGGACCCAATGCGCGCCGGTGCCGAAGAACGTGCCTAGCCACAGCCAGCGGAAATTGCCATGGCGCAGTACGCTGAAGCTCGATTTGGAACCGGCCACGGAAGCTACCTAAATTTCTTCAACAGGGCACGGGTCTGCGCCTGAATGCTAGCCCGGGTTCAGCGCAGATACCAGTACGCGATTCCCCCGAGGATCACCAAGGCGACGAACACCCAGATGACGACGCGGCTCGATCCAGCGGGCGCTGGCGCTGCTGCGGCTTGCGGCACAGCGACCGCCGCCTTCGCGGCCAGGCGCGCGTTGAAGCGCTGAAAGAAATCATCAGCCATCTTTTTCGCCACGCCGTCGATCAGCCGTGACCCGATCTGCGCGAGCTTGCCGCCGACCTGGGCTTTCGCAGTGTAGTTGAGCCGGGTGCCGGCGCCTTCCGCTTCCAGCGTGACCTGTGCCCCGCCCTTGGCCGAGCCCACGGCGCCACCCGAGCCTTCGAAGCTGATGCGGTACGTGCGCGGCGCTTCGATATCGGAGAGCAGCAGCTTGCCGGTGAATTTCGCCTTCACCGGGCCGACCGCAACGGTCATCAGCGACTTGAATTCCGTATCGGACACTTTTTCCAGGGATTCGCATCCCGGCACGCAGGCCTTGAGCGTCTCCGTGTCATTCAGCCCTTCCCAGACGACCGCCTGTGGCACCGGGATGAGCTGGGTTCCTGTCATTTCCATGATTAGATCCTTTGCATGCGCGATCTAGCGCCAAGCGCACTCTGTGAGCTTATTTGAGGGGCGAGAATGCAGCCGGCATCATGATCTTGTTTTCCTGGGCCACGAAGCTCTCGGCGGGACGTCCTTCCTTACGCGCAATCATGTTGGGAGGCCAGACTCCCGCGGCCGCCGCTTTGTCACGCACTTCGGTGCGCGCCTGCAGCGACGAATAGGGCCAGATGTGCGTCCAGCGGTGCAGCCCCACGTGTTCGGAGTACCACACGGCGCACAGCGGGCCCACCGCGAGACGCCCCGGCAGCACCCGCGTCCAGTTCTCGATGGCGAGCGGCAGGCTGCCCGGAGCGAGGGTGTAAGTGCGGATCTCGAAGTACGGCCCCATCGTCCCCGGCTTCAGCGGCGGCGAAAACGGCGCGGGTGTCGCGATCTCAGAGCGCGCCGCCACGATGAGCTCGCGCAGATTGGGCGGCCACTTCGCATCCTTGCGCACCGCGGCGCGGATGCGCGCGCGCTCTTCGATGCTTTCATAAGGCCACACGTGCACCACCTGATTGAGCGGGCCGATGTCGCTGTGCCAGAAAGCGGCAAGCTCCGAATATTTTCTGCGGTGCTCGTAGGCCTCGCCGAAGCGCTTCTCCAGTTCGGCAACCATGCCAGGCTTGAGGTCGTAGGTCAGGACTTCATAGATCATCGCGCATGCTCCTGTTATTGATGAGTTCCGGCGATGGTGGCGGCGGCTGATCCCGCGCTACGCGGGCATGCGCCGCCCACGCGTACGGTCTTAGTGCCGCTCGTCGATGGCCGCTGATTCGTCGGGCAGATAACGGTGGTCGCAGAACGGGCAGATCAGCTTGACGCCGGCATTCCGCAGCTCCCACGCCACCACGAATGCTTTTTTGCATTGCGGGCAGGTCGACCAGAACAGTCTCATCTCCATCGCTTATCCTTTCTTTGCCGAATCAAGCCATTCTTCCGGACGCACCCGCTCCATCGCCTCGGGCGGCACCCGCAGCCGCGTCGGGAACGGGATGTGCGTGGGGCGCGTCGCATCGATGATCAAACGATCCGAACCCAGACCGCGCGGATCGCTCGGCGGACGCACGTTCTTGATGTGGTCGATGTCGCGGTTCGGATCGACATAGGTGTTGACCGCCCACAGCACCTGCTCCTCGTTGAACACGTCGATGTCCTCGTCGACGATCACCGCGACGTGCAGGTTCGGCACGTGCGCCAGCGCCTGAATGCCGGCCTGCTTCGCCTGGCCGTCGCCGCCGTTGCGGATAGAGATGTAGACCGTGAAGCGCGCGCAGCCTGAGAACGGCAGGTGCACTGCAACCACGTTGCCGAGCTTTTCCTTGAGGTGATTGTAGATCGAGCCCTCGCGCGGCACGCTCGCCATCAGCATGTGCTCGCGGTGCCCGGAGAAGATGTCCTGGAACAGCGCGCCATTGCGATAGGTGATCGCGGTCACCTCCATCAGCGGCGCGAACTGCTGCGGCTGATACTGGCCGCTGATCTCGCCGAAAGGATCGACCACGCTGCGCGAGCCGGGCCCGATCTCGCCTTCGATGATGATCTCGGCATCGGCCGGCACCAGGAAGTCCTTGCCCCAGGTCACCGAGGGCGCGAGCCGCACCGGCTCATGCAGGAAGCCGCCCGCCGTCGCATATTCGTCGTCGCCCCACGGAGTGCTGTTCAATGTGCCGATCCAGAACGCCGGATGATGGCCAAGCACGTTGATCACCGGAAAGCGCTGGCCGCTTTTCTCCCACAACCGCAGCATGCGGCTCATGTGCGCCGAGTGAATGGTCAGGCCGCCACGATAGCCGGTCTCGGGAAAGGTCTTCACGAATGTCGTGTTGTAGAAGTTCTCGCCGGGCGCGCGCGCGGTGAGGCCCATGGTGAGCACGCCGCCCAAGTCCATCTCGAAATGGCGCACCGCAGGCAGCGTCCACATGTCCGCCTGCTTGCCCTGCAGCACATTGGCGTGCACCGGCGCATTGTCGCTGCTCACGACCTCGGGTTTGATCTTGCGGGCCGCGAACTCAGCGAAGCGAACGCCGAGCTGCCCCCCAGCCTCGCTGCGCGGCACGTCGCACGCCTCGGCGCAGCGCTCGCGGGTCGCCCACAGGTTGGTGACGATCGGAAACTTCGACGGCTTGCCGTGCATGTCGAGCGGGTTGTTGAACTGCACCGTCGGGTACTCGCCGCGCAGATCGAGATGCTTCAGCAGCGCAGTGACCTCGAAGTTCATCGGGTTCACGGCGCGGCTCACCGTCCTGAACTCTGCCGGATTGTCGCGGATCTGATCGAGGTAGGTTGATAGCGACTTGGGTCCGCTGCTGCCCGCGGCCGTACGGCGCGTGCTCTCGGATTGCGACATGCGTGTTCCCCTTGTTGTAATGCCTGTCTGGGTGATGGGCAGGTTTGCCTTGCGGAGTCTTGCGTCTTGCTCTTGTGATTGCGCGTTATATTTTACAAGCAAGCCTAACGCTGGTCAATGCGCCGGGCGCGCGCTGCGGCCTATGATCGACCGGTTAATCAGGCCTGCAGCAGCGGGCGCAGACTGCGTGCGTCCTTGACGCGTTCGATATCCCACACCGCATCGCACAGCGCGCGTGCGCGCTTGGCGCCCAGCACCGAGGCCATCAGGTGATGGCATTTCTCATCGACTTCGGCGCGCGTCATCGGGTTATGCGGGGTGCCGCGCACGGCGCGCGTGTGGTGCCGCAGCCGCCGGCCATCCGTGAGCGTGAGCTCGACGATCGCCTGCTTCGAGGGGCGCAGTTTTTCCAATTCCTCATCGGCGACGAGCTCGATCTTTTTGCGCAGTGCGAGCAGGCGCGGATCTTTCATGCGCCGCATGTCGTGCGCGGCGTCGAAGGTGACATAGCCGTCATTTAGCATGAGCGCGCACATGTGCTGCATGTTGATGTCCGACATTTCGCGGCTGTCGGTGATGCGCGCGCCGCCGGCATAAACCCGCACCACTAGCTTCGCCACATCCTGAGCTTTCACGTGCTCATTGCGCATCAACTCCAGCAGCGAATCGAGCGGCGCCTGGATTGGCGAGCCCACCGACCAGCGCTTGATGGTGGTGTTCATGATCTCGTAGGTCTTGCCGAGTTCGCGCACCAGCGTCTGCGGGTCGAGCGGCCTGCCGGTGCGGCGCGATTCATCGTACGCGATCATGAAGCTGCGCTCGCCGGTGAACACGTCCGCGACCGCGGTCGCTCCCGCCGCCACCAGCAGTGCGGCGCTCACGCCGTTGCGCGCCGGCATGCCGCCGAAACCGAACGCCTTTTCGATGTGCTCGGGATCGCGCGCAAAGCACGACACGCCGGATGCCTGCTGCGCGGCATATGAAAGCGCGTGCCGCACCTGCTGCTCATTGAAATGCGACAGTGCTGCGCACGCAGCCGTGGTGCCGAATGCAGGGCCGAAACCGCTCGTGAGGTGGCCGAGCTTGGCGAATTCCATGCCGCCCAGCATCATGTTCATGCGCGTGGCGACGTCGTAACCCAGGGCCACGGCGCGCAGCAGCGCGGTGCCGCTGCTGCGGCTGCGCTCGGCCATCGCGAGCGCCGCGGACACGATGCTGCATCCGGGATGCGTGACCGAATGCGAGTGCGAATCGTCCGTTTCATCGGCGTGCGCCTGCATGCCGTTGGCGAGCGCGGCGTTGACGGCGTTGGTCACGAATTTTGAGCCGACCACCGTGGCTTCCCTGGCACCGCCGAGCGGCTTGACGTAAGCGTGAGCGACCTCGCCGGCGCGCAACTGCGAGCCCGATGCCATCGCGGCCAGTGAGTCCAGCACGTGGTGCTTGGTCGCTTCCAGCACGGCTGCAGGCAGCGCTTTGTTGCGCGCCTGCGCGATATACGCAGAGAGCCTGCGCATGACGGAAGAGATTTGCGGCGCAGCCTTGCTCTTGTTCATCGACATGTAGATTCCAGATGTTACACAGTTTATAACCCGCGGCGCGGACCGCCGCGCACGCGGCTCAGCCGGCGAGAACGCCGGCGTACCCGAACGCCTTGCCGATCCGGGTGAGCGCGGAGGTGATCAGCGTCCTCAGCCCCTGCGGGTGCCCGCGCCGCGCCAGTCAATCCGCGCTGATGTGAGCATCCCTGACCACCTTGCCCATGCGCGCGATTTCGGACTTGATGATCGCAGTGAGTTCGTCGGGCGTGCTGCCCACGGTCTCGACGCCATCGCTCAGGTATTTCGCTTTCACTTCCGGCTTGTTGAGGAAGGCCACGATCTCGCGGTTGAGGCGGTTGATGATCGCGACCGGCGTTTTCGCCGGCGCGAACATGCTCGCCTTCTGCGTGGCTTCATAACCCGGCACCGTGGCGGCAATGGTCGGCACGCCGGGATACAACTTGGTCGGTTGAGCCGAGGTGACCGCGATCGCTCTCAGCTTTCCGGACTGCAGATGCGGCCCCACTGTGGTGGCGATCATGATCTGCACTTCTCCCGACACCAGACCGATGATCGCTCCGCCCACGCCCCGGTACTGCACGCCCACGATGTTCACCCCAGCCATGGCCTTGAACAGTTCAGCCGCCAGGTGATTCGACGACCCGACTCCGCCGGTGCCGTAGTTGAGCGCACCCGGCCGCGCCTTGGCCAAAGCGATCAGTTCCTTCACGGTCTTGACCGGCAATGACGGATGAGCGACCAGCATCAGCGGCTCGCGGGTCGCCAGTGCGATGGGCGCGAACTCCTTCAGCACGTCGTAGGTCGGCGTCTTGCGCATCAGCGGCAGCGTCCAGAAGATGCTGCCGGTGTAGATCAGCGTGTAGCCGTCGGCCGGCGCCTTGGCCACGATCTCTCCGCCGATCGTTCCGCCCGAACGGTTTTCCACGATCACCTGCTGGCCCATGCTCGCGGTAAGCCCCGCGGCGATCATGCGCGCGCTCAAATCCTGGCTTCCTCCGACCTGGGCGGTGACGATGCGTATCGTCTTGTTCGGATAATCCTGGCCCGACACCACCGAAGTGCCCAGCATGATGCCCGCAACGGGGGCACATATCATCCAGCATAGGTAGCGCATAATCTTCTCCCACTCAATAAATTCATGTGCGCTATTTTCGCATATTTGCGGGCACATCCTGCCGCGACCGCTTCCGCCTATTGACACGGCTTCCGCGGATACGCCATATTCTGGCTTTTATGCTATTCATGAACCCACTGCGAATGGAGTGTGACAGATGAAACAAAAGGGCCTGGTGCTGGCGATGATGGAACCCCCGGCGGGTTTCGAGGAGGAGTTTCAGGATTGGTACGACACCGAGCACGTCCCCGACCGCATGTCAGTCGAAGGCTACGAGACCGGCGGGCGCTACGTCTGTTATTCGGGCTTTCCCAAATACATAGCGCTTTACGATCTATCGAGCCTGGAGGAAGTAGAGCGCAATCCCGCCTATGCCAAAAACACCGGCCAGGGCGTAAATGCATGGACGCACCGGCTGCGCACCAAGGTGCTGGGCCGCTATCGTTTCACCGGCAATCAGATCTATCCCGGACCGGCGTTGATGGGTGGCGCGGGCCCGGCGATCCGGCTGCTGGTGCTGCGCTTCCGCAACGCGAGCGAAACCGACGAAAAGCACATGCTCGCCGGCCTGCACGAGAACTTCGACAAGCGCAGCGGCTTCTCGCAGTTCCGTTTGTATCGCGGCGTGGAAACCGTCGGCGATTACATCGCCATCGTCGAGTTCCACACCAACATCAACAACAATGAAGTGAACCCGACGCCGTTCGGTCCGGCCATCAAGCGCCTCGACCTCATCAACGCCTACGTGCCGTACTGGCGCCAGATCGTGCTGCGCAAGAAATAAGCCTCGTGGCGGCGGAGCGCCGGTGCTATTGCACCTTCGCCCCGCTGTCCTTGACGAGCTTCGCCCACTTCACCATCTCAGTCTTTATGAAGCTGCCGAACTGCTCCGGCGTGCTGCCGATCGGCGCCATCGCGTCCTTCTCGAAATCGCGGCGCATCTCGGGCGAGTCGAGCACGCGCTTGAACTCGGCATTGAGCTTGTTGACGATCGCCTTGGGTGTCCCTGCAGGCGCCGCCAATCCGTACCACACCGACATGTCATAGCCCTGCACGGTCTCACCGATCGTGGGAATGTCGGGGATCGCCGGGGCACGCTTTGCCGTCGTCACCGCGAGCGCGCGCAGCCTGCCGGTCTTGACGTGGCTGCCCGCAGTGCTCCACGCGAGGAACGACAATTGCGCCTGGCCCGAGAGCAGATCGATCAGCGCAGGCGCCGCGCCCTTGTACGGAACGTTCAGGATGTCGGTGCCGGTCATGGCCTTCAGCATTTCGAGGCACAGGTAGCCGGTAGAGCCCAGCCCCGCCGCCGAATTCGTGAGCTTGCCCGGCTGCGCCTTGGCGTACGCGATCAGCTCCTTCATGTTGGTGGCCGGCACCGAGGGATGCGCCAGCAGGATGTACGGCTGGCTCACCATCAGCGCGATCGGCGCGTAGTCCTTGACGGGGTTGTATGGGATCTTCGGATAGAGATTTGGATTGATGACGAACTGCGCGGTCAGCGCGTAGACCAGCGTGTAACCATCGGGCTGGCTCTTCGCCACGTACTCCATCGCGATGCTGCCGTTGGCGCCGGCGCGGTTGTCGATGACGATCGGCTGTCCCCAGGCTTCGCTGATTTTCTGCGACATCGCGCGCGCCTGCAGATCTGCCGCGGCAGCAGGAGGATAAGGCACGATCAGCCGTATCGGCTTTGACGGGTAGGCCTGCTGGGCGACGGCGTGAGCGCTCAATCCGGCAAGCACTGCTGCGATCATCAGTCGATTCATGCATCCCATGATTTCACTCCTTTTAATTCGGTTGTGGCGTAGCGCTTTGAGACCGCGTTTAAACTGTGCTGCGGAACCCTCAGCGATTGTTGGGAGATGCGGGCGGCGCCATGCCATGGATGGCGCGCCAGATGCGCTCCGGCGTGGCCGGCATCTCGACGTGCTTCACGCCGAATTCGGACAAGGCGTCGACCACCGCGTTGATGACGACGCCGAGCGCCGGCGTGGTACCGCTCTCGCCCGCCGGCCGGATGCCGAGCGGATGCGTGTTCGACGGCACTTCGCTGATCTCGGTCTTGAAGAACGGCAAGGTGTCGGCACGCGGCAGCGCATAGTCCATCAGCGAGCCCGACAGCAGCTGCCCGCTAGCCGCGTCGTAGAAGCACTGCTCGTACAGCGCCTGCCCCGCGCCCTGCGCGATGCCGCCGTGCACCTGACCGTGGATCAGCAGCGGGTTGATCGCGCGGCCGACGTCGTCGACCGCCGCGTAGTTGACGATCTGCACGCTCCCGGTCTCGGGATCGACCTCCACTTCGCACACGTGCGTGCCATAGGGAAAGCTCGCCTCGTGATGCACCTGGTCGCAGGTCGCGGCGAGCGGCCCGCGCAGGTCCTCGGGCAGATCGGCGAGCGTCTGCGCCGCCTTCGTGACTTCGAACAGGCCGACCGACTTCTCAGATCCGTCCTGCTCGAAGCGGCCGCCCACGAACTTCAGCATGCTGGGATCGCACTCCAGCATGCGTGCCGCAATGCGTGTGCCTTTTTTGATGATCTCGCGCGTGGCGTTCCAGATGACGAGGCTCGCCATGCGCATGCCGCGCCCGCCGTGCGCGCCGCCGCCAACCTTGACGATGTCGGTGTCGCCGGTGATGAGCTGCACCGATTCCACCGGCACGCCCAGCCAATCGCCGGCAAGCTGCGCGTAGGCAGTCTCGTGGCCCTGCCCCTGCGACACGATGCCGATCACGACCTCGACTGTGCCGTCGGCGCGCACCGTGATGTCGGTGCGCTCCCGCGGCGCGCCGGTCGAGGTGTCCACGTAATTGGCGAGCCCGATGCCGCGCAGCCGCCCGCGCTTTTTCGCTTCGTCGCGCCGCTGCGCAAAGCCCGCCCAGTCGCCGAGCTTCAGCGCCGCGTCCATCGCGCCGTGATAGTCGCCGTTGTCGTAGGTCATGTGGAAGGGATTGGTGTACGGCAGCTCCGCTTCGGTCAGCAGGTTGCGGCGCCTGAGTTCCACGCGGTCGAAGCCGCACTCGAAGGCCGCGATATCTATCAGACGCTCCATCACGTACATGACCTCGGGACGCCCGGCGCTGCGGTACGGCCGCGTCATCATGGTGTTGCTCAATGTGACGCGGGCGCGGAAGAACACGGCCGGCATGCGGTAGATGCTGGACATGATGCCCAGCCCCTTCTTCAGCGGCGCGTAGCTCACGGTGTGGGCGCCGGCGTTGCTCACATTGGAGCCGCGCATCGCCAGAAAATTTCCGTCGGCGTCGAGCGCGAGTTCAGCGCTCACCGCGAGGTCGCGGCCCTGATAGTCGGAGAGGAAGGATTCCTGGCGCTCGGACGTCCACTTGACCGGGCGTCCGGCGCGGCGCGCCGCCCACGCCAGCACCGCAAACTCAGGATAGACCTCGCCGCGCGTGCCGAAATTTCCGCCGACGTCGTCCATCAGCACGCGCACCTTGTCGGCGGGCACGTCGAGCACGGCCGCGATGTCCTGCTTCAGTTTCACCGCGCCGCCGCTGCCGGCGTAAACGGTGTAGCGCCCGCTCTCGCGATCGTAGGCGCCGACCGCGGCGCGCGGCTCCATGGTGACACCGGTCACGCGCTGCGCCCAGGTTTCGAATTTGACGACGTGCTTTGCCCGCTTGAACGCAGCATCGGTCGCGGCGCGGTCCCCGACTACGGCATCGAGCCCGACGTTGGACTTCGCGTTGTCCCACACCTTCGGCGCATCGGGCGCGGCCGCCGCCAGCGTCGCGGTCACCGCGGGCAAAACCTCGTAATCGATCTCGACCGCATCCGCGCCGTCCTTGGCCGCGGCAACCGACTCCGCGATCACGATCGCGACCGCCTCGCCTACGTAGCGCGCCCGGTCGTGCGCAAGCGGATAATGCGGCGCAGTGAAGGGCGGCGTGCCATCGCTGTTTTCGAGCGGCGTCTCCGCCTTGTGCGTCGACATCGGATTGTGCGGCAGCGGCTTCAGTCCGTCGGCGAGCCGGTCGGCACCGGTCAGCACCATGATCACTCCCGGCACTTCCAGCGCGGCCTTGACGTCGATCGATTTGATCATCGCGTGCGCATGCGGTGAGCGCAGGAACACCGCGTGGGCTTGCCCGGGAACGCAATAGTCGTCGCTGTACTTGCCCTTGCCGGTGACGAGTCGCTGGTCTTCCTTGCGCCGCACCGGCTGCCCGATGTGCGTGCTCTTGGCTGCGTCATGCATCGCGTGTGTTCCGCTCATGCTCAGTTCACCCCTAAGCGGCCGCCGCGACGGCACGCTTGGCCATCACGACCACGCAGTGCGCGCGGTACTCGGCGCTGGCATGGATATCGGAATTGAGCCCGTCGGGACTGACCGCGATGCCCGCAAGCGCAGACGCATCGAATTTCTTCGCCAGCGCCGCTTCCGCTTCCTTCAAGCGAAATACCGAGGGCGCGGCGCCGGTCACCGCCACGCGCACACCGGCTGCGGTCCGAGCGACGAATACGCCCACCACCGCAAAGCGCGACGCCTGCTGGTGCAGCTTGGCATAGCCCGCCTTTTGCGGCACCGGAAAGCGCACCGAGGTGATGATCTCGCCCGGCTGCAGCGCAGTCTCGAACATGCCGAGAAAATAATCGTCAGAGGCGATACGGCGCTTGTTGGTGCAGATCGTTGCGCCGCACCCGAGTACGCCCGCAGGATAATCTGCTGCGGGATCAGCATGCGCCAGGGAGCCGCCGATGGTGCCGCGATTGCGCACCAGCGGATCGGCGATGCCGCCCGCCAATACTGCGAGTGCAGGAATGGCGCTGTGCACCTCTGCAGAAGCGGCGACGACCGCGTGCGGCGTCATGGCGCCGATCACGACTTCAGCGCCCTCGCGGCGCACGCCCACCAGTTCCTTGAGCGCGCCCAGATCGACCAGCGCCGTATAGCGCGCAAGCCGCATCTTCAGGCTGGGCAGTAGGCTCATGCCTCCTGCCAAGAGCTTGACGTCGTCCGCCGACGAGATCAGGGCAGCAGCCTGCTCGATGCTCGTGGGCCTGTGATAATCGAAATCGTACATGTGCAGCCTGCTCCCTCAACCTAGGTTTAACTGTGCTGGATTTTCAGGTGGTAGCGCTAACAGATTAGGAACGCTTCATTGCGGCAGCGCCTGCCTGTATCGCCTTGACGATGTTGTGATAGCCAGTACAGCGGCAGAGGTTGCCCGAGAGCTGCTCGCGCACTGTGCTCTCGTCAAGATCGTTGCCCTTGCGTCTCACCATGTCGAGCGCAGACATGATCATGCCTGGCGTGCAATAGCCGCACTGCAATCCGTGGTGCTCGTGGAAAGCTTCCTGCATCGGATGCAGCTTGCCGTCCACTGCCAGGCCCTCGATGGTGGTGATGGTTGCGCCCTCGCACGCCAGCGCCAGCAGCGTGCACGACTTCATGCCCTGCCCGTTCACATGGACCGTGCAGCAGCCGCACTGGCTGGTATCGCAACCGACGTGTGTCCCGGTCAAGCGCAGGTGTTCGCGCAAAAACTGGACGAGCAGCGTGCGTCCTTCGACTTCTGCGCTGACGCGCTGTCCGTTTACCGTCATGGTCACCACAGGCATTCTAATTTCCCTCGCGATATGGGCGATATGGCAATTGATATTTTGATATTATACCGCCTGCCAGCGGCCTAGACAAAGACGCATGTGCCAACGCCGCACGAGTTACGGCGCGCACGGCCGCACGTATGACATCGTCGACGCTGCGCTGCAATTTCTTTTTCCCCAGGAGAATTCCGATGCGACTCAAAGGCAAGACTGCATTCATTTCCGGCGCCGGCCGCAACAACGGACGCGCCATCTCTCTGAAGCTTGCCAGCGAAGGCGCCAACGTGGTCCTGATCGCCAAGTCGCGCAGCGCAGAGCTCAACGCGGTCGCGGCCGATTGCGAGAAGCTGGGCGTGGGCGCGCTGCCGCTGCTCGGCGACGTGACGAGCGAAAGTGAAGCGCAGCGGCTGGTGAAGGCCGGGCTCGACAAGTTCGGCAGGATCGACACCCTGGTCTGCGTCGCGGCCATACGTCCCCTGCGCGACCCGTGGGAATACACCGCGCAGGAATGGCTCGACGTGTTCGCGCTCAACGTGCACTCGACGCTTTATCTCTCCAAGGCCATCGTGCCCGGCATGATGGAGCGCAAGAGCGGCACCATCATCGCGCTCGGCGGCAGCAATATGGTCACGGTGTCCTCGGGGCATGGCGCGGCGGTGGTCGCATCCAAGGCGGCGCTGCAGGGCCTGATCAAATCGCTCGCCATGGCGCTCGGGCCGTACAACGTTCGCGCCAACATGGTCGCGCCGGCGCACATCGAGAACAAGCGCGAGAACCCGGAGTGGTACAAGGACCTCGACAAGAACGGCCGTCCGGCGATGGAAGACGGCTCCGGGCGCGCCAAGATGACGCCCATGAGGCGCAAGGGCCAGCCCGGAGAAGTCGCGAACTGCGTGGCCTTCCTCGCCTCCGACGATTCGTCCTACGTCACCGGCGACTGCATCCACTGCACCGGCGGTTGGCAGATTTAAAAATCAGGCCGTGGCACGCAGGGCGGGTGTCTGGACCGAAACTGCCATCAACTCCGTGAGATCACGCACGCTGGAGACGGCCTCCAGATTCTGAAGCGCGCTGTAGAGTCGGGGGATCGCGTCTGCACGCATTACGACTGCGGCGCAGTCGCTGAACTTGCTCTCCAGCCGGTCCGGCGGCACCAGGTTCATCGGGCCGCGCAGCGGCTGATTGACATCGGCGCTGTAGGTCTTGCCGTCCGTCGTCGTGACCTTGAGCGTGCACTGGAAATTCTCGTCCAATCCCTTGGGTTCTCGCGCATGCGGGTGGGCATTGATCTTCGCGAGCACCGCCATCACGTCGGCATCGCGAAACGCCGCGCCCTCGAAGTGGCTGGACGCGACATCGCCGTGCATCAGCGCTCGCGCGATGCAGTACTGGACGCTGAACTTCGCGTCGAGCACGCTTTTTGGCTCAGGCCGGTCAGTGTGCAGCAGCACTCGGCCATGGGTCGCCGAATCGACGTGCGCGACGTTCTCCGGCGTCAGTCCATGCTTCGACCTCAGCGTCAGCATGGCATCGATCGCCGAATGCGTGCCGGCGCAGGACGGATACTGCTTGAGGCCCGGGCCCGGGTTAAGTATCTCGAGCGGATCCGCCCAATCCTTGAACAACTTTCCGGTATCGTAGGTCCCCGCGCCGTTGTAGATCTCGAGATAACCCTGCTTGTGCTCGAATGCTTCGAGGTTCGCGGTGAATCCTTCCCGGGCAAGCAGCGCAGCATAAGCGCCGTGGCGCGTGCACTGTCCTGCGTGCAGCGGCTTGGTCATGCTGCCGAAGTTCGCCTTCACACCGGTCGCCATCGACACCGCGATCGCCAGCGCGGTTGCGGTCTGCCCGGCATCGAGCTTCAGTAGGTGCGCGGCGCCGGCCGCAGCACCGAAGATGGCGATTGTCGACGTCGGGTGCCAGCCCTTCTCGTAGTGGTGCACGTTGACGGCGCGGCCGATGCGGCCCTGCACTTCAAACCCGGCGATATAAGCCGTCAGTACGTCGCGTCCGTTCGCACCCGTCAGCTCGGCGAGCGCCAGCACCCCCGGGAAAACCGCGACCGTCGGATGGGCGGCCGACGAAAAGCTAATATCGTCGTAATCGAGCGCGTGCCCCATCGTGCCGTTGATCTCGGCCGCCTCGAGCACGCCGACACGGCGGTTGCTGCCCCAGATCAGGCTGGGCCCGCTGCTGCCGCTCATCATCAGCACCTTCTCCGCGATGCGCGGCGCCGGCTCTGAGGCGCCCGCCAGAGCGCAGCCAATCAGATCGATAATCGAATTCCTGGCCCAGACGATGGCATCGTGCGGCAGATCCTGATATTGCAGCGCGACGATGCGCTTTCCGAGTTCAACGGCAATGCTCATGAGTTCATCCCTCAATCAACTATTTGGGGTGGAGACTAGGCGGGGTTCCGTGAACGCAATCATGCGCCTCCTCCCTTCTTTGCTCAAGTGGCCCTGCACCGGATCGCCGATTGTGGCATCATGCAGTCTGCTGCATCGGGCGCACGCCCCCGTCGCTTTCTTCCGGGATGTCCTGAAGAGGCGACGCGAAAGTTGTGGAATCGGAATTCTGCTGCATTCAAAAAATTTGGCGCTGAGGCGCCCCCATGGTTGCCGCGGCAAGCATCACGCCCGAACTGGCGTTAATTAACTGTGTACGAGAGGAGATAACATGGCTGAGAAGAAGCTGACTGGAAAAATCGCGCGCGAGCGCATTCGCCTGATGGAAACGCCGCGCCCTCCCGCAGGAGTGATCGAAGGCTTCAAGTCGCTGGGTGACGCGACGGGCGTCATCTCCGACGTCATGGACGAACTGGGCATTACTGGCGCCATAGGCGCTTCGACGCTCAAACCCACG
Organism: uncultured beta proteobacterium; assembly: GCA_903905655.1. Classification (GTDB taxonomy): domain Bacteria; phylum Pseudomonadota; class Gammaproteobacteria; order Burkholderiales; family SG8-41; genus PALSA-1004. Next base: position 94,516 of record CAIVHG010000056.1, read on the forward strand.
ATCCCCGGCTCAATCATCGTCGGACCTGCGCTGACGTTGCGCAACGTCATGCAGCGGGAACACCCCTATGAGACGGCGCGCCAGCACGTGAACAAGATGGCGGAATTCGAGGCGCATAACCTGGCCACGCCCGGCGACGTGCTCGTGATCGACGGCGTCGCGGGCATCTCCAACATGGGCGGCATATCGTCGCAGATCGCCAAGCATAACGGCGAAGTCGGCGCGATCATCTCCGGCGGCGTGCGCGACATCCCGCACCAGCGCCGGGTCGGCTATCCGGTGTGGGCGACGGAGATCACGCCCCTAACCGGCAAATGGCGCATCCAGGCAATGGAGATCAACGGCGATGTCGAAATCGCGGGCGTGCGCGTGCGAGCGGGCGATATCGTCGTCGCCGACGACACGGGCGTGTGTTTCATTCCGCGCGAGCGGGCAACCGAAGTGCTCGCAATGGCGCTCAAGAAATCGGCCGCGGAAGACGAGCGCTGCAAGCTGATCGACGCCGGTGTATCGGTGGCGGACTTGCCGAAGCCGACCGTAGAGGGTGCCTAAATAAATTAGGAGAAGTCGTAAAGCCGTGCCGGGTTGTCGACCAGCACGCGCCTGCGCAGCGTTTCGTCAGGGATCCATTCAGGAACCAGGTCGGCGAGGACGCCGTCGCTGGGCATGAATTCCACGTTGGGATGCGGCCAGTCAGTGCCCCATATGCAGCGCTCCGGCGCTGCCTTGAGCAGCGCGCGCACCAGCGGCGTCACGTCGGGAAACGTCGGCCGCTGTTGCGAGATGCGATAGGGTCCGATCAGCTTGAACCAGCAGCGATCAAAGCGTGCCAGACGCAACAGCGTCTGAAAACTCGCTCCTGCGATGCCGTCCTCCACCGCGACATGGGCAAAGTGGTCGATCACGACGTCGACCGGCAGCGTCACCAGGAATTGGTCTATCTGCGGCAGGTCGCGCACATCCAGATAGAACTGAAGGTGCCAGCCGCGGGCCTTGATGCGCTCGGCGAGTCGCGCTGCGCTGTCGAGCGCAGCGGTGGCTCCTTTTGATTTGAGGTTCAGGCGTATGCCGCGCACGCCGGCCTGGTGCATGTCCTCGAGCTGCGCATCGGTGGTCTGATCGTCGATGGCCGCCACGCCGCGAAACGCAAACTTTCCAGAGCGCAGCGCATCGAGCATGCAGCGGTTGTCGCTGCCGTAAATGCTCGGCTGCACGATGACGGCGCGCTCGCAGCCCAGAATTCGAAGCATCTGCACATAGCTGTCGATTGAAGCCTCGGACGGCACATAACCGTGGCTGGGCGCGAATGGGTACTCGCGTTGCGGGCCGAAAATGTGCGCATGGCAATCACATGCACCTGCCGGGAAACGCACGCGGGGCGGACGCGTAGTTGCTTCCGGGCCGCGGATGGTGGGAGGCAATGGAACGAATGCTGCGGAGCTGTTCATGATGATGTCGCTTATTTAAAGTTCATTCGCTGTCTTTACCTGCAACGGAATTATACGGCGATCCTTTCGGCAATACCTAGATCGGCGTGCTCACCTTGTGCGGCCTACGAGCGCGACCGCCGAGAGTTCGAAATCGTTTATCAAGTTTGGCTTGATGTAAAATGGCTGGGTAACGCACGACGTTCTAGACGAAACGGCAACTACGCTGCGTAGCGCAAGAAAAGAACGGGCCAATTACAAAGGGACTCATCGATGGCATCAAAATACAAGATCGTATTCACCGACTATTACGCTCCCGACGTCATCGCGGAAGTCGCCCGGCACGTGCCGCCTGGCTTCGAGTTCGACGCGACGAAAGACGCAAGCAGAGAGGCTATGCTGAGCGCAATCCCGGATGCCGATTTCTTCATCGCGATGGGCACCTGGGGGGTAGATAAGGAAATGCTCAAGCTCGCGCCGAAGCTCAAGTTCGTGCAGAAATGGGGCGTGGGCATAGACAACGTCGACATGGACGCCTTGCGCGCCGCGAAGATCCCGCTTGCGATCACCACGGCCGGCAATTCGATCCAGGTCGCGGAATTCGCGGTGACCTTGATGCTGGCTGCGGGTCGGAGGCTCGTCGTGCTCGACAAGACCACGCGCGAGGGCCAGTTTCTGAAGTCAGAATTGCGTACCTCGTGCATCGGGCTGTGGAACCGGACGGTCGGCATCTTCGGCATGGGCAACATCGGCAAGCGCGGCGCGAAGCGGGTGCTCGGATTCGAGCCGAAGGAAATCCTTTATCACGACATCGTGCGGCAGGAACAGGCCGAGCGCGAGCTGGGCATCCGCTGGGTGCCGAAGGACGAACTGCTGCGGCAATCCGATTACATCTGGCTCAACGTGCCGCTCACCGAGGCGACGCGCAAGATGATCGGCCCCCGGGAATTCGGGCTGATGAAGCAGACCGCGATTGTGGTTAACACCTGCCGCGGCGGCGTGCTCGACGAGCAGGCGCTCTACGAGGCGCTCTCCTCCCGGCGCATCCTGGGAGCGGCCATCGACGTCTACGATGAGGAGCCGACGCGCCCTGACAATCCGCTGTTCAAATTGGACAACGTCGTGGTGACACCGCACGCGAGCGGCTGTTCGTTCGACAATATCGGGAGCATGGCCCAACACTGCTTCGACAACATCGTCGCTTTCGTCGAAGGCCGGCCGCTGCCGAAGCAGGATGTGATCATCGCGCCGGAAAGCGTCGCACGCTGACCAGTCGTTTACTCAGAAGGTCAATGAGGACCTGCGGCGCGCCGATCTTTTTGGCGCGCTCATGCAACGCTCAATTCTGGCGGATGCCCGCGTCCCTGATCAGCTTGTCCCACTTCGCCATGTCGGACTTGATGTAGGCTGCCGCCTCCTGCGGCGTGCTGCCGATCTTCTCGATGCCGGCGGCCAGAAACCTCTCCTGCGCCTCAGGCTTACCGAGCAGGCGCACGATCTCCCGGCTGAGCCGGCTGATGAGCGCCGCCGGGGTTCCGGCGGGCACCCAGATACAGCCCAGGGATGCGGCTTCATAACCCGGCAGGCCGGTGGCGGCGATGGTCGGCACCTCGGGTGCCAGCGCGGACGGCTGCGCGCTCGCAACCCCGAGCACGCGCAGGCGGCCGGACTTCACCTGCGGCATGCCGACCGGCCCCGATGCGAACATCATCTGCACCTGATTGGTGACCACGCCGAGGGCAGCCGGCGCCGTGCCCTTGTAACGCACGCTGACGATGTCGACTCCGGCCATGGACTTGAACAACTCGGCGGCGAGGTGGTTGGTGGTGCCCGATGGGGCAGAGCCGTAGTTGAGCTCGCCGGGCTTGGCCTTGGCGAGCGCGATCAGCTCGCGTGCCGACTTCGCGGGCACTGCGGGATGCACGAACAGGAACAGCGGCGCATTGGTCGCGATCGTCACCGGAGAAAAATCCCTGATCGGATCGAAGGACACCTTCTGCAAGAGCGGCAGCACCCACACCGCGCTGGTGTAGAAGAGCAGCGTATAGGCATCCGGCGTGGCGCGGGCGGCGGTCTCCACCGAAACGATGCCGGGGCGGTTATCGACGATCACCTGCTGCCCCAGGATGGGCGTCAGCCCCTGCGCGATCAGGCGCGCGGCGAGATCGACCTGCGCCCCCGGCTCGGAAGCGAGGATACGCACCGGCTTGGTGGGATAGTCCGCGCCTGCCGCCATCACGCCAGCCGGCAGCATGAGACTCAGCGCAAGCGTAGCGGTCACTATACGGGATAGCATCATCAGCCTCCATGCACCGGTTCCCACCGGCACGGCACAATCAGAATTTAACCGAGTTCGACCTGGGTTCCGATGCCCGCCGCCTTGGCGAGCTCATAGGTCTTCAAAGACATTGCAACGTCGTTGGTCGCGAGCCCGTGCGAGCCGAACACGATGTTGGAGGTCTTGAGGTCCGGCACCGGCACGCGGCCGACAATGACTTCGCCCAGCTCCGAAATGCGGTCCCAGCTGGTCAGCCCGTGCGCGATCGCCCACAGCAGGTTGCCGCTCTCGACCTTGGATTGCTCCCGCTGGTCGCACACGATGAAGTTGGCGCGCGCTATCACCTTGCCGTCGATCTCGCGCTTGTACCAATGGTTCGCTCCCGCCGCCACCACCAGCCCGGGCCGCTTGATCCAGTCACCGAACAGGATCGGCACCTCCGAGGTGCTGGCGGTGATGATGATGTCCGCATCGACCGGCACTTCCTCCGGCTTGGACACCGGGACGACGTCGATGCCGAGCTTCTGGGTCATGCGCTTGCAAAAATCTTCGCGTTGCTCCTGGCGACGGCTGTAGACGCGCACTTTCTTGATGGGGCGCACGGCGCACACCGCTTCGAGCTGCCCCTCGGCAACGCGACCCGCGCTGTAGAGTCCGATGGTGCTCGCATTTTCGGGTGATAGATACTTGACCGCGACCGCCGATACCGCGCTAGTGCGGTATTTGCCGATCTGGTAGGCATGGATGATGGCGAGCAGATGCCCGCTCTCCATATCATAAAGATAATTGGTGCCGTGGCCCGTGGGGTTCTTGTGCACGCCGGTGCCTTTGCCAACGTTTGCCCAAAGCTTGAATCCGGCAACCCCTTTCTCATGCAGCGCGGCGGGGCCAAACTGTATGAAGCCGCTCTTTAGCGGCATGCGGAAGCGCGCTGCATTTTCCGCGGTGCCCTGCCCAGCCTGCCTGAAAGTGTCCTCAATGATCGGAATCGCGGAAACAGCGGACAGCGGAAGTTTTTTGACGTCGTCTTCGGTGATCAGCAGTGCCATGAAATATGCTCTTCCAAATTAAATTTATAGTGCGCGCTCTGATGCAGAGCCCGGCATCCGGACACAGTGTTCTTGGCTGGAGTTTCCGCAACAATGGATTGCGCAACGAATCATGCGGCCAAAATCGGGGTGCGCAACGTATCTGTGCGGCGCGTTGGTTCGAATTTTATCACAAGCATCCTCACCAAAACCAGCCGTGGCGCGGAACTAGACAGCGCTGCGCACACCGGTCACTGCGTGGATTCTGATACAATTTCTCGTCGTCGAGCCGCCCCGCCACACCTAAGGACCATCGCATGAAACGCCTGATCATCGCAATGACCGGCGCCTCCGGCATCATCTACGGGGTGCGCGCGCTGGAAATCCTGCGCGAAGTCCCTGATGTGGAAACGCATCTCATCATTTCGCCGTCCGCCGCGCGCACCCTGGCCGAAGAAACCGACTACGATGCAGAACGCGTGCGCGCGCTCGCCGATCAGGTGCACAGCCACAAGGATATCGGCGCCTCGATCTCGAGCGGCTCGTTCAAGACCGAGGGCATGCTGGTCGCGCCGTGTTCGGTAAAGACCCTGAGCGGGATCGCGCACTGCTACGACGACGAGTTGGTGGTGCGCGCCGCCGACGTGTGCCTGAAGGAGCGCCGCCGCGTGGTGCTGATGTTCCGCGAAACGCCGCTCCACGCCGGGCACATCGCGCTCATGGAGCAGGCCACGCGCAACGGCGCAATCGTGATGCCTCCAGTGCCGGGCTTCTACAGCCGCCCGAAGACGATCGACGATCTGGTCAATCAAAGCGTGGGCCGCGCGCTCGACCTGTTTGGCATCGACCCGCACATCGTCAGGCGCTGGAAAGAGCCCTCATAGGACGCGCTCCTGCGCCGCGCGAGGCTGTCGGCTTCCGTTTTCATAACTAACATCCAGCCGGCGTGACGCCGGCTCTAGCCATGACCTCAGATTTCGCCGCCCCCATCACGCTGCACGCGCTCTTCGGAAACTACCCAAACACGCTGCCGCTCAAGCGCGGCGCAGTACGCTCGCCGCTCGTCAAATTCGATTTCGCCGACGTGAAGATAGCCTCCACCGCATTCAAGCGCGTGGTGCGCGATCTCGAATTCGATTTCTCCGAGCTCGCGCTCGTGACCTACCTGCAGGCGAAGGCTCACGGCATACCGCTCACGCTGCTGCCCGTCGTGATCGTCGGCGGCAAGGCACAGCATGCGAACCTGGTCTATAACGCCGAGCGCGGCGCACTTGCTCCCGGCGACGTCGTCGGCCGCCGCATCGGCATCCGCGCCTCCTCGGTGACCACGGTCATGTGGGTGCGCGGCATCCTCAGGAACGAATACGACGTCGACATCGACCGCATCCATTGGGTGAGCTTCGAAGAGCCGCATGTTGCACAATTCCGCGATCCGCCCAACGTGCAGCGCGCGCCTGCCGGCAAGAAGCTGCTCGATATGCTGATCGCGGGTGAAGTCGATGCGGCGGTGCTCTCCGACTACGACCTGGGCGACCCGCGGCTGCGTCCGCTGCTGCCGGATCCGGTGACAGCCGCACAGGCCTGGACCCGCAAGCACCACATCCAGCCCATCAATCACATGCTGGTCGCCAAGGATTCGCTCATCCGCGCGCACCCCGAGGCAGTGCGCGAGGTGTTCCGCCTCATCGTCGAAAGCAAGAAGGCCGCAGGACTGCAGTCAGCGCATGGTGCGGATCCTCTAGCTATCGGCGTGGACGCAATGCGCGGCAGCCTCGCGCTCGCCATCGAATACTGCGTGCAGCAGAAGCTGATCCCGCGTCGATTCGAGGTCGACGAGCTGTTCGACGACCTGACGCGCATGCTGGGCCCCCTGCCAGACCAATGAGCGCTGACGTATCCACAGCCGGCGCTGGCAGCACGCCGGCATACGCATGCGACAGCCACATCCACATCTACGACCGCCGCTATCCCTCGCACCTAGGTGCAAACGACATTCATTTTCCAGTCTCTGAGTACCGCAAGGTGCAGCAGCGCACCCGCGGAGTTTCAGGCGCTGATCGCCTCCGATGTCGCGAAATGGAGCAAGCTGATCAAAGACGCAGGGCTGCATTTCGACTGATCGTGCCCTGCACCTGCGCTCAGGATTTCGACGCGCCGGAGGCAAGCGACGGTATTCCCGGCAGCTTCAGGCGCAGCACGTCCTGAATCATGGCAGCTAAATCGGCGCCGCCGATCGAAACCCGCGGCGGACGCAGCGTGCCGCCGGGCAATCCGAAGGCATTCAGCAACGGCTTCAGGCCGCGCATCGAGCTCGAGCTCTTGGCATAGCGCACGTTGATCGCCACAAACGCCATGAGCTTGCGAAACGAATCGCGCAGCAATTCCATATCGCGCGCCTGAAATGCGGAAATGACGTTGGCGACCAGCTGCGGCGCGAAATTGCCCTCGCCGCCCATGAACCCGTTGCCCCCCAGGCACAGCGTAGTAAGCGCCAGCGCGGGCCCCGCGCAATGTATCTCCAGCCGGTCGCCGAAGCGCTCGATGATTTCTGATAGCTGCGGGATATCGGCGCCGCCGTAATGCAAGCCCGTGACATTGGGATAGCGCTTGGCCAGGCGTTCGATGAGATCCAGGGGCAGAAAATAACCGGCTGCACGATGGCTGGAGAGCGTCACCGGCAGCGCGGTCGACTCGATGACCGTCGAGTAATAGCGGTCCAGCTCCACGTCGGTCGGCCTGGCGCCGTGCCCGATGTCAAGCGAGCAAATCTGCGCGGCGTCCACCTTGGCGCGCTCAGCGCTCTGCAGGAAATCCACCATCTCGCTGGGGAGCCGCGGCTCGCAGCCCATGGTGCGCACGGACACCTTGCCCTTCAGCTCTTCGACCGCAATGGCGAGCACGCGGTCGCGCTCCTCAGGCGTGTATGTGAACGCTTCGCTGCTCGCGCTGCCGCCCACATAGACGGAAACGCCGGCGTCGCGCAACCGCCGCAGATGCTGACGGAACGCGGGCTCGTCGAGCTTGCCATGCGCGTCGAACGGGGTGATGCTGATTACGATCACGCTGAGCTTTTTGTTCATGTGTTTGCTTTCTTCGTCAAGTCTAAAGACTTGGGAGTTGTGCGGAGGATCTCAGAAATCCAGCGTCGGCATCAGCGCGAGCGCGTTGCCGTGCTCGATGGCGCGCAGCTCGGCAGGACTGAATCCCGAAGCTTTGAGGCCATCGGACATTTCAGCCCCCGGCCGGAACGGAAAATCCGTGCCGTAGAGCAGGCGCGACACCGGCGCGATCGCGAGCAGCGCGGCGAGCGCGCCCGCATGGTTGGCCTGCGCCAGGTCGTAGTTGAATCTCTGCAGCTCGTGCAGATATCCGTGCGGCAGCACTTCCTTGCGCTCCTTCATGCTTGCCTCCTGCCGCGCGAAGCGCGTTAGCAGCATCGGCATGGTGCCGCCGGCATGAGAAAATATCCAGCGTATGTCTGGAAAACGCGCGGCGGTGCCGCTGAAGAGCAGGCTCGCAATCGTGCGCGTGGTGTCGGTCGCGTACTCCGCCAGCGCATCGCTCACGCCGGGCACCATGTTCTTGCAGCAGGCCGGCGCCAGCGGATGCGTGTAGACCACGGCGCCGCGCCGGTTCAGTTCCTCTAGCACCGGCCAGTAGCTGCGGTCTCCGAGCCACTTATTGTCATAGCTCGTCAGCAAGCCGATGCCGTCGGCCTTGAGCGTATCGAGCGCGAATTCGATTTCATGCAGGCTGCCGTCGGCGTCCGGCAGCGGCAGCACGCCGAACAGGCCGAAGCGGCCCGGATGATTCTGCGCCAGCCGCGCTCCGTATTCGTTGCTCTCGCGCGCCAGCCGCCGCGCCAGCGCAACCTCGCCGAACCAGACCTGTGGTTGTATCAGCGACATGACCGCGGTCGCGATGCCGTTTGCATCCATGTCCGCGAGCGAGAGCTCAGGCGACCAATCCGGCATGTAATCACGCATGCCCTGCTCGCGCGTGGCGGCCACGTATGCGGGCGGCACCAGATGATGATGGATATCGATGCGCCGCGATTTGGTTTCGCCGGCCGCCTTCGATTTCAGGCGCGCGCGCGGCTTTACGCTGGGAAATACCATGAGATTCGCTCCGGTCGGTTGCTGTATGCGAGTGGATGCGCCGCCGGCGTCGCTACGCTGCGCCGCCGGCAATTCGGCATTCTGCACCAAAGCAGGCGCGAAGTGCAGCGATACGAAATTCAACCCGCGCACCGCCCGCAGCCCATGACATGACGGCCGCATCAGCAGCGCCGCAGCAGATCGCGTATAGTTCCATCCACAGCGCGACCTGAGCAACCGCAGCAGGCATATGCCGGCACCAGGCACCCGCGCAGACTCTGGTGAGCAGTCATAACATTGGAAGAGGATTGAATAATGTCGTTGATCGCAGCTTACGAAGACGTGAAGGTGACCCGCAGGTTCCGTGAAGCCGCCGGCGGCGTTGGCGGACGCACCGATTTTATGGTCGGCGAGGTGGGCGTGCCCAATCTGCCCCAGGTGTTTCTCGCCGAGAGCCCGCCCGCGCGCACCATACCCCCGCACTATCACGACGTCGACGAATATCAGGTGCCGATGAGCGGAAGCGGATGGTTCGGCAAGCACCGGCTCATCATCCACGGCGTGCACTTCGCCCGCGCCTACACACCGTACGGCCCCATCGCCCCTGAGAAGGACGGTCTCTCCTTTCTGACGCTGCGCACGCAGGCGGCGGGTCCGATACGCATGGTTCCGGAGCACAGCGAAACGCTCAAGCGCATGCCCAACCGCAGACCTTATCAGGGCACCGAGGCGCCGGTGTTCGGAGGGCCGGACGACGTGTCCATCCGCCTGCTGTCCACGCTCAAGGAAGGAGGCGGCGTGACCGCGCACGCGGTGAGCCTCAAGCCCAATGCCAAAGCGGCGGCGCCTGATCACTCGCTCAGCAAAGGGCAGTTCCTGGTCGTGGTCAGGGGCGGGCTCGTCCATCAAGGCACGCTGCACAACGCGCTCACCGTCGCGTTCGTGAAGCCCGACGAGCCGCGCTTCCAGCTCGCCGCAGGAACGGAAGGCGCAGATGTGCTGGTGCTCGACATGCCGCGCAATGCCGAGGGCGCGGCGCACAAGCCTGCGCAGAACCCGAAATTCCGTGTATGGCAGTGCGCGCTGTGCGCCTTCACCTACGACGAGGCGAAGGGCATGCCCGAAGAGGGCATTGCGCCCGGCACACGCTGGGAGGACGTGCCCGACACCTGGACCTGTCCCGACTGCGCCGCGGGCAAAGCCGACTTCGAGATGGAAGTCGTCGGGTAGCGTAATGCGCAGCGCGCACCCAAATAAAAAGCCCCGCCGCAGCGGGGCTTTTTATTGAGCGGCTGAAAACCCGCTTAGGCTGCGGGCTTTGCTGCCGGCTTCGCCTCGGGCTTGGCTTCCGGCTTCGCAGCAGGCGCAGCGGGCTTGGGCTGCACCAGCCGGACACCGACCACTTCGACCGTCACGCGGCGGTTGGGCGCCAGGCACTCGACCAGCTGCTTGCGCGGCATCTTGTTTTCGCAGAACTTGGTCACCGGGATCGGCGTCGCGTCGGCCTTGCCTTCCCAGAAGATCACCTTCTGATCGATGCCTTTGCCAACGACGTAGTCGCGGGCAACCACGGCACGCGCCTCGGACAGCTTCTTGTTGCCGCTCTTGCTGCCGATGCGGTCGGAGTGGCCGGTGACGATGACTGCTCCGACGGTATTGAGCGGCTTGACTTCCTTAGCCAGGAACTCGTCGAGCTCCTTCTTGTTGTCGTCGGTGAGCTCGGTCTTGCCGAACGCGATGCCCTGCAGTTCGATCTTGAGCTCGACGTTCTGCGGCTCGGGCTTCGGCGCTGGCTTCGCTTCAGGCTTTGCCTCGGGCTTCGCTTCAGGCTTGGCTTCAGGCTTCGCCGCTGGCTTGGGCGCGGGTGCCGCTTCCGGCTTGGCGGCGGGTTTGGGCGCGGGTGCTGGTGCTGCCGCCACTTTGGGTTGTTCCTGGACGGGTGTGCTGGTGCAACCTACCGCAAGGCAGGCAACGGCTAAGATCAATGGAATTGTTTTCATTACCTCACCTTTTTGTATAAGTTTATGGAAGCAAAAAACGTTCTAGTCGCAGAACTAGAGTAGAGACGATCCACATCGCGGGACGATATTTTTGCGCTGGCATTCTCCACCCAATGCCAGCAGCGGAAATTATGATGACAATCGATACGCGCTGTCAATCCTGAAAAATAGGTATGCCGCAGGCGACGCGGAGCAAGCGCAAGCTCTGCGGTTTGAAAAATGATGTAGTATAAGTATGCCACCACCCGCGAGGCGCTGCGCCAGCGGCTATTTCCGGCCCTCTATTTTGCTGCCTGGATCGCGTGCCACAGTTTCGAGGGCGTCAGCGGCATATCCAGATGCTGCACGCCCAGCGGACGCAGCGCATCGAGCACGCCATTCGCAAGCGCCGGTATCGAAGCGGTGCATCCGGACTCGCCCACGCCCTTGACGCCGATCGGGCTGATCTTGCTGGCCGTGGGATGATCGGCCATGCGCAGCGGCGGAATCAGCCCGGCGTGCGGCATCGGGTAATCCATGAAGCTCGCGCTCAGCATCTGCCCCGATTCGCGGTCGTAGACCACGTGCTCGCCGAATACCTGGCCCGCGCCCTGCGCGATGGCGCCGTGCAGCTGGCCTTCGACGACGGCGTGGTTGATGATGACGCCGCAGTCATCGACCGCGGTATAGGCGACGACCTTCGGCGAGCCGGTCTGCGGATCCACTTCGACCTCGACGACATGGCAGCCATTGGGAAAGGTGGATGGAAACTTGCCGGTGACGATGAAGGACAGCGTTTTTTCTTTAGCCAGATCGGCGAGTGTCACGCTGCGTGTGGATTCCCTGGAACGGAATTCCCCTTTGGCGTAGGTGACCTGAGAGGGCTCGAGGTTCAACTCAAGTGCTGCGAGCGCCTTGCCCTCCTCGATCAGCTTTTGCGCCGCCAGGTAGCACAGGCTGCCGGCGCCCACTGCGTTGCGCGAGCCTCCGGTATGGCCGCCCTTGAGCGGGGTGCGCGGCGCGCACTGCACCACTTTCACCTGCGAGTGCGGTATGCCGAGCGTGTCCGCGACCACCATCGCCAGCGTGGTCTCGTGGCTTTGACCCTGCGACTTGGTCACGGTATGCGCGGTGATGGTGCCGCTCGCGTCGAGCTTGAGCTCCATATCTTCGTCGGGGCCCTGGCCTGTGTTCTCGATCACGGTCGACACGCCGAAGCCGCGCAGCTTGCCCGCTGCCGCTGATTGCGCGCGGCGCTGCGCAAAGCCGTCCGCGTCGGCGAGCTTGAGCGCCTTCGCCAGCATGCCCGGGAAATCCGCGTTCTCGTAAGTCGCGCCGGTCGGCGTCTTGTACGGGAATGCGTCCGGCTGCAGGAAGTTGCGCTTGCGCAGTTCCACTGCATCGATTCCCAGCTCGGCCGCTGCGTGGTTGACGATGCGTTCGACCGCATACGCGATGTCGGGCCGCCCCGCGCCGCGGTACGAAGAGACCGGCGCGGTGTTGGTGAGGACCACACGATAATTCGCATACAGCGCAGGGATGCGATAGGCGCCGGTCATGCAGTTCGCGGTGTTGCGCAGATGGCCGAGCGGACCGGGCGCCAGATAGGCGCCCATGTCGTTGATCCAATGCATGCGCATTGCCAGAAATTTTCCGTCGCGGTCGAGCGCAAGCTCGCCGCTGATGATGTTGGCACGGCCGTGCGTGTCGCTCAAAAATCCTTCGACGCGCGTCGACACCCACTTGACCGGCTTGCCCGAATCTTTTGCCGCCAGCATCAGCGCGGGGTACTCGGGATAAGCCGGCGTGCGCTGGCCGAAGCCGCCGCCCACGTCGCGGTTTTCGAAGTATAGCTTGTCTTCCGGGATGCCGGTGTACGTCGAAAGCTGCTGGCGCAGGGTGGTGATGCCCTGATTGCACACGTTGAACAGGTACTCGCCGCTTGCGGCATCGTAGGCGACGCGGCAGGCGCGCGGTTCCAGCGGGCTCGGCGCGACGCGGGTGCTTTCAACCTTGAGCCGCGTGATGTGCGCGGCCTTTGCGAATGCCGCTTCGACGGCCTCGGCATTGCCGGTCTCGAACTCCAGAGCCAGGTTGCCCGGCGTATTGTCGTGCAGCTGCGACGCGCCGGGGGCGAGCGCATCCTCCGCATTCACCGCGACCGGCAGATCTTCGTACTCAACACTGATAAGCTCGGCCGCATCGCGCGCGATGGCGGCGCTCGTCGCCACCACCAGCGCCAGCGGTTCGCCGACAAAGCGCACCTTGCCATGCGCCAGCGCCGGGCGCGGCGTCGCCAATGCCTTCGTGCCATTCTTGCCTGGCAGGCCCATCGAATGCGGCATCTTGGTGTAGCCGACCTTGACTGCATCTTCCCCGGTGTAAACATGGAGCACGCCGGCATGCGCACGCGCGGTTTTGGTGTCAACTGAAACGATCTGCGCATGCGCGCGTTCGGAGCGCACGAAGCATGCGTAAAGCTGCCCGGGCGTGTTCCAGTCCGACGCGTATTTGCCGGCACCCGTGATGAGGCGCAGGTCCTCGACACGGTTGGCGCGGTATTCATGCGTAGAGTGATCGTTCATATTTGTTTCAGTCTCTCAGAATAGCGTTAGGGAACCTCTGACTAACCCCCCGCATGGTTGCGACGGGGGCTTTGCGGGATGAGATGCGCGAAGCGGAAATTTCAGTCGGCGCGGATGCCAGCCTCTTTGATCACCTTGCGCCACTTCGTCATGTCGGAATCGATGTAGGCAGCAGCCTGCTCCGGTGTATTGCCGATGGCCTCGTTTGCGAAGCTGATGAATTTTTCGCGCACGTCCGGGCGCGCCAGCACGCGCAGCGTCTCCTGATTGAGGCGGCTGAGAATGTCCTTGGGAGTGTTCGCCGGCGCCCACATCGCGGATATCGACCCCATTTCATAGCCCGGCACGCCCGAGGCCGCGATCGTCGGCAGATCGGGGGCCAGCGCCGACGGCTGGGCGCTCGCCACGGCCAGCACCCTGAGTTTTCCGGTCTGTACATGCTGCATGCCTGCGGCCACCGAGGAGAACATCATCTGCACCTGATTGGCGACCAGTGCGAGCGACGCCGGCCCGCTGCCCTTGTACGCAATACGCACGATGTTGACCCCTGCCATGCTGTTGAACAATTCAGAGGCCAGGTGATTGGAGGTTCCGTTGCCCGACATCGCGTAATTGAGGTCACCGGGCTTGGCCTTGGCCAGCGCGACCAGTTCGCGCACGTTCTTGGCCGGCACCGTCGGGTTTATGAAGAGAAACAGCGGTGAATTGGTCGCCAGCGTGATCGGCACCAGATCCTTGACTGGATCGAAACTCGTTTCCTTCATCAGCGGCAGGGTCCACACCGCGCTGGTGTATAAGAGCAGCGTATAGCCATCGGCCGGCGCCTTGGCAGTAGTCTCGATCGCGACGATGCCGGGCCGATTGTCCACGATCAACTGGCGGCCGAGGCTGGTGGAAAGCCCCTGCGCGAGCACGCGCGCGACCAAGTCCACATTGCTGCCCGCCTCCGAGGCGAAGATGCGTATGACGCGGTTCGGATACGGCTGCGCGTGCGCCGGTGCTGCACTAGAAATGACCGCGGCGGTGGCGATCGCCGCTATTGCAAGGCGTTGCTTGAGCATGATGAGTCCTCAGGAAGTGAACTTGCCCGCGTCGGCCGGGGCATGGGTTTCAGGAACCGGAATAGTATAACGCCTTAAACCCACTTTCAACGCTGGGCATGCAGAGTAGCGCACACCTTTTTGCGATGCCCCTAAGGCACACAGGGATTTCGCCGGCGCCCTCCGGTAGAATGAATGCCTCATGGAAATCGATGAAGGAACATCGTGACGCACGGAACGCTGAGCGCACGGGTGGACGATCAGCCAGAACCGGGCGCGAGCCGCACCATCACGTGCGCTACCTGCAGGGCCTGCTGCTGCAAGCTGGAAGTGATGCTCATGGGCGAGGATGATGTGCCGCCAGAATTGAGCGAGACGGACCGCTGGGGAGGTCAAATCATGGCGCGCCTGGCAGACGGCTGGTGCGCCGCCCTCGACCGCAACACCATGCGCTGCCGTATCTACGAGCGCAGGCCGACGGTGTGCCGCGACTTCGAGCTCGCAGGAAGCGATTGCATCGCGGAGCGCGCGGGCGCCAATCTGTGAATGCCCTGCCGCAGAATCTTTAGCAACGGCCACGGCAAATGACCGAAGTCTTGATGCCCTACGCCGATGCAGCGGCGGCCGGCGCATGCGAAGCCGGCACGCGGCGCTGGCTGGAGCGCGCCGTCATCGGGCTCAACCTGTGCCCGTTCGCCAAAGCGGTTTACAACAAGAAGCAGATACGCTTCGCGGTCACCGCAGCGCGCAGCGCAGACGAGTTGCTCGCCGAGCTTGCACACGAACTGGAGCTGCTGGTGCAGTCCGATCCCCAGGAACTCGACACCACGCTGCTCATCCATCCGCTGGTGATGAACGAATTCATCGACTACCACTTCTTCCTCGGCGAGGCCGATGCCGCCATCAGGAATATGGGGCTGGCCGGCATAATCCAGATCGCGAGCCTGCATCCGAAGTACGAGTTCGCCAACAGCGCGCCCGACGATATCAGCAACTACACCAACCGCGCGCCCTACCCGACCCTGCACCTGCTGCGCGAGGCGAGCATCGATCGCGCCGTCGCAGCCTATCCGGATGCCGCCGCGATCTTCGACCGCAACATCGAAACCATGCACCGGCTCGGTCACGAAGGTTGGCGCCGCCTGTGGCTTGCCGATCCTCCGCAAAAATGAACGCATCTGTGCGGCAGCGACGCCAGCCCCCGTGGTCGTCGCCGCCTTCTTTGACAGGCATCAATCTCAGGACTAGTCTGCGCACACATACTGTGTGCTCCGAAGCTGAATGCATTCGCCGCAACTCGCCGCACCTCTTAATGGAAAGGCCGCAATCATGTTGAACCTCCACCGCAATACTGCACGCGTCTGCGCATACACTCTCGCATTGAGCGCATGCGGATTCGCTTACAACATCGCCGCACAGACCTATCCGAATAAACCGATCCGCATCTACGCACCGTACGCCCCCGGCGGCGCGACCGACATACTCGCGCGCCTGATCGGCCAGAAGCTGTACGAGGACTGGAAGCAGCCGGTGATCGTGGAAGCGAAGCCCGGAGCCGGCGGCAACGTAGGCACCGACCTCGTCGCGAAATCCGCCCCCGACGGTTACACGCTGCTGATGGGCGCCAGCGGGCCGCTTGCCATCAACGCCACGCTCTACGCCAAGCTGCCGTACGATCCGCTCAAAGATCTGGCGCCGGTGATCGAAGTCGCTTCGGTTCCGCTGGTGCTCGCGGTCACGCCGTCGCTGCCGGCAAAAAATTCCCGCGAGTTCATTGCGCTGCTGAAAGCGCGGCCCGGCCAGTTCAATTACGCATCGGCCGGCCCCGGCACTCCGCAGCATCTGACGGCGGAACTCTTCAAGTACATGACCAAGCTCGACATGACGCACATCCCGTACACCGGCAGCGGGCCCGCCATCATCGACGTGATCGGCGGACAGGTGCCTCTTACCTTCGAGAGCATGATCCCGATCATTCCGCAGATCAAAGGCGGCAAGCTGCGTGCGCTGGCGGTGACCAGCGCCAAGCGCTCCGCACTGCTGCCTAACGTGCCTACGCTCAATGAATCGGGCGTGCCGGGATTCGAGGCCACGGCATGGTATGGCGTCGTTGCGCCCGCCAATGTGCCGCGGGACATCATCGCCAAGCTCAACGAGGGCATGCTGAAAGCGATCAGGATGCCGGACGTGAAACAGCGCCTCGACGAAATGGGCTCCGATCCCGTCGCCGGGACGCCGGAGCAATTCGGCACGCTCATAAAGAGCGAGATCGGCAAGTGGGAAGCGGTCATCAAGGCCGCGAAGGTCAAGCTGGATTAGGGCGGCGAGCATATATAACCCGCATAAATAAATCGTCGTGCCCGACAACACTGTGTAGGGCGGGTCACACCCGACACTGCCAGCGTTTGCTTTGGCGGGTGTGACCCGCCCTACGCCCTGCACTGAAAGCACAAATGGAATCCCTGTGGCTCTCGACCGGTGTGGTCGCTCTGGCGGAAATCGGCGACAAGACGCAGCTGCTCGCATTTATTCTCGCAGCGCGTTTCCGGAAGCCGCTGCCCATCATCGCCGGCATCCTGTGCGCAACGCTGGTCAATCACGGACTGGCGGGCGCATTCGGTGCGTGGATCACAGCCGTCATCAGTCCCGAGATCATGCGTTGGGTGTTGGGCCTGTCGTTCATCGGGATGGCAGTGTGGACGATGATCCCCGACGAGATCGAAGAAGAGGAAACGCAGGTCGCGAAACACCTGGGCGTATTCGGCGCGACTCTGATCACGTTCTTTCTCGCAGAGATGGGCGACAAGACACAAATCGCCACAGTCGCGCTGGCAGCGCATTATGGCGCTCCGCTCATGGTCGTCATCGGCACCACCCTCGGCATGCTGATCGCCGACGTGCCCGCGGTCTTCGTCGGCAACAAATTCGCGGCGAAAATCCCCATGAAGCTCGTGCACTCGATTGCAGCCGCCATCTTCGCAATCATGGGATTGCTCACCCTGCTTAAAGTCGAGCAGTATTTGTAGGGCGGCACACCCGCCGCTTAAATTCGATGATGTGCTTGACCCACCCTACGCTCGCTGCTGTGCTACGCTCTCGCTTGTGATCTTATCTACACTATGAAACGACGCATATGAATGGCCATATGAACGACAACGCCGTGCGCCATATTGCATCCGCAAAATTCCGATCTCGCTTCGCGCGGGAAAAATCATGCTGATCCAGCTTGCAACGTTGGGCCTGCTCGCAGCATTGTTGCCGTTGGCAACCGTATGGGCGTCGAAGGATGCCGACAAATATCGCAAGCTGATCTGGGTCACGCTGTTTCTGACCTTCGAGTTGATCATGTTCGGCGCCTTTACGCGCCTGACCGACTCCGGGCTTGGCTGCCCGGACTGGCCCGGATGCTACGGGCAGTCCAACCCAGTGCATGCGCATGCAGACATCAGCGCCGCCGAAGCCGCGGCACCGACCGGGCCGGTAACCGTCTTCAAGGCGTGGGTCGAAATGATTCACCGCTACCTCGCGATGGGCATCGGCGTATTGATCGTGGCATTGATGTTGATCTCATGGCGGCTGTGGCTGAAGCCGGGCCGCGGAGAACCAAGATCATCGCCGGCATTCCCCACCGTATTGTTTGCATTTGTGTGCCTGCAAGGGGCGTTCGGCGCATGGACGGTCACCATGAAACTGCAGCCGGTGATCGTCACCATACACCTGCTGCTGGGCATCACCTTGCTGGGGCTATTGACCTGGTTCGGCGCGAGCCGTAGCGCTCATCCGCCGGTAGCGCCAGCGAGTGCTGCGCCGCGCGCACTGGCACTGCTGGCGCTCGTGCTGCTGGCAATCCAGATTGCGCTTGGCGGCTGGGTCAGTACCAATTACGCCGCATTGGCCTGCCCGGACCTTCCGCTGTGCCAAGGTGATTTTTTTCCAACGATGGATTTCACCAACGGTTTTGCGCTATGGCGCGATCTGGGCAGAACTGCCAGCGGCGAGTTCCTTCCTGCCGCTGCATACACTGCGATTCACTGGACGCACCGCGTCGTCGCTGTGGTCGCGATTGCGCTGACTGCATGGGTCGCGCTCAAGTCCATCAAGATCGATGGGCTGCAGAAAACCGCGCGCTGGCTGCTGGCCGGGATCGCGCTGCAATTCGCGACCGGAGTGCTGACCGTCTTCCTGAATTATCCTCTGGCGCTGGCGGTGATCCACAACGGAGGCGCGGCGCTGCACGTGTTGTTGCTGGTGATGCTGAATTACAAGATCCGTCGCGCAGGCTCTGCTGCGAACAGCTGATCGACTGTCTTAAAATTCGCGTAATCGGGATAGGGGGCGGTCAAGAATGACCGCTCCCACCGGGTCACCGGAGGCAGTTGCCCGCCTCCGGTTCCCACAGAACGTAGCGTGCGGATTTCCCG
>CAIVHG010000057.1 GCA_903905655.1 uncultured beta proteobacterium
ACCGCGATCAGCGAAAACGTCAGCGATATGATGGTGAAGCCGATCTGCTCGGCGCCCTTCAGCGCCGCCGCCAGCGGCTTCTCGCCGGCCTCGATGTAGCGCGTGATGTTCTCGATCATCACGATGGCGTCGTCGACGACGAAGCCGGTCGAGATCGTCAGCGCCATCAAGGTCAGGTTGTTGATCGAGAAACCGGCCAGGTAGATGACGCCGAAGGTGCCGACCAGCGACAGCGGCACGGCGACGCTGGGAATGATGGTCGCGGACACGTTGCGCAGGAACAGGAAGATCACCAGCACCACCAGTCCCACCGCGAGCAGCAGCTCGAACTGCACGTCGTGCACCGAAGCTCGTATGGTGACCGTGCGATCAGTGAGCACCGCGACATCGATCGCTGCCGGCAGCGACGTCTGCAACTGCGGCAGCAGCTCCTTCACGCGGTCGACGACCTCGATCACGTTGGCGCCCGGCTGACGCTGGATGTTGAGGATCACCGCGGGCGCATCGTTCATCCACGCCGCGAGCCGCACGTTTTCCGCGTCCTCCACCACGTCCGCGACATCGGACAGGTAGACCGGCGCGCCGTTGCGGTAGGCCACCACCAGGCGGCTATATTCCGCGGCCGAGCGCAGCTGATCATTGGCGTCGATCGTCGAGGCGCGCTGCGGCCCGTCGAAGCTGCCCTTCGCCTGGTTGACGTTGGAGGCTGCGATGGCGATGCGCAGGTCTTCGAGGCTCAGTGCGTTCGCGGTGAGCGCCCGCGGATTGGCCTGCACCCGCACCGCCGGACGCTGTCCCCCGCTCAGCGTGACCAGCCCCACTCCGCTCAGCTGCGAGATCTTCTGCGCAACCCGCGTGTCGATCAGGCTCTGCACCTGCGGCAGCGGCATGGTCTTCGAGCTGATCCCGAGCGTGAGTATCGGCGAATCGGCGGGATTCACCTTGCTGTAGATCGGCGGCGCCGGCAAGTCGTTAGGCAGCAGATTGGCGCCGGCATTGATCGCCGCCTGCACTTCCTGTTCGGCGACATCCAGGCTCAGGTCGAGGTTGAACTGCAGCGTAATCACCGACGCGCCCCCGGAACTCGCCGACGACATCTGCTTCAGCCCCGGCATCTGCCCGAACTGGCGTTCGAGAGGCGCGGTCACCGACGAGGTCATCACGTCGGGACTGGCGCCGGGATAAAAGGTGACGACCTGGATCGTCGGATAATCGACTTCAGGCAGCGCCGAGAGCGGCAACTGGCGGTAGGCGAGGATGCCGGATAGTAGGATTGCGACCATCAAGAGCGAGGTCGCGACCGGACGCAGTATGAATATGCGCGACGGGTTCATGGATCAGTGAGCCTGTCCCGCGGCAATCACGCAGCTGCGCCGCGCATCACTCGCCAACCTTCTCAATGCCCTTCTTGCGGGCGCCGCCCTTGCCTTCGCCGCGGCGTACGCCCGCGGGCGCGTTCGACGGCAGTTCCACCCGGGCACCCTCGCGTAAGCGATCGGCGCCGTCCACCACCACCAATTCACCGGGAGAGACGCCGGAGTCTATGCTGGTCACCTCGCCTTCAGCAGTCCCCGGCTTCACCACCCGCAGCGTCACCGTGAGATCCGGCTTGACGACGTAGACGTAGGTGCCCTGCGCGCCGCGCTGGATGGCGGCGGTCGGCACCGTCGTCACCTCGTGCAGCGTGTCGACCAGCATGCGCGCGTTGACGAACTGGTTGGGAAACAAGGCGGCGTCCTCGTTCGCGAATTGCGCCTTCAGGCGCACTGTGCCGGTTGCGGTGTCGATCTGGTTGTCGATGCTCGCCAGAGTGCCCGCGGCGAGCCGCGCCTTCTGCTCGCGGTCGTAGGCCTCCACCGGCAGTCGCTCTCCCGCATGCACGCGCTTCAATACCGCGGGCAGGTTGTCCTGCGGTATCGTGAAGACCACCGTGATTGGCTGCAGCTGCGTGATGACGACGATGCCAGTGGCGTCCGCTGAACGCACTATGTTGCCGGGATCGACCTGGCGCAAACCGACGCGGCCGCTGATGGGCGCCGTGACGCGCGAATACGTGAGCTGCAGCCGCGCATTGTCGACCAGGCCCTGGTCGATCTTGACCGTGCCTTCGTACTGGCGAACCAGCGCTTCCTGCGTGTCGACCAGCTGCTTGGCGATTGAGTCTTCAGCGAGCAGTTTGCGGTAACGCTCGAGATCAATCTTGGCATTGGCGAGCAGCGCCTGGTCGCGCGCGATCTGCCCTTCGTACTGGGTGAGTGCGGCCTGGTAGGGACGCGGATCGATTTCGGCAAGCAGCTGCCCTTCCTTGACAAGTTGGCCTTCCGTGAACAGCACCCGCATCAGCTGGCCGTCGACCCGGCTCTTGACGGTGACGGTGCGCACCGGCGTTGCCGTACCCAGACCGTTCAGGTAGACCTTGACGTCGCCTGCCTTGGCCGGCAGCGCGCGCACCGGCGTCGCAGCGCCGCCACCGGGACCGCCGGCGGCGCGTCCGCCCCCCTTCGCGCCCTGCGTGCCCTGAGTGCCCTGCGCCGACGGCGCCTGCCAGCGCAGATAAGCGAACACCACGATGAGCCCGATGACGGCGAACGCGATCACCCACGGGATGGAACGCTTGAGGCTAACTTTGAGATTCGGCATCACTCTCTGATTACTCAATTGATCGGGTAAGCATTGCGGGCGCATGCCCGGTCGGCGCGCAGCCGCTGCCTAAATATATCAGTCCAGAGCCGCGCGCACACTTTCAGTAACAATATGTTACAGCAGCGGCTGTGCGTCTGCGCGTGCTTCACGACGTCCCCGAGCCATCGCCAGCGATTTGCACGCTGTCAACGTCACGCGCGATCTGCTGAAATGCCGGGATCTTTTTCGGCAGCTGCAGCGGAAAATCCAGATACAATTTCGGCCTCCTGCGTTTTGCTTTCCCCGATGGACAGTTCGCTACTCAAAAACCCGGCCTTCCTAAGATACTGGTTGGGACAGACCGCCACCAACCTCGCAGGGCAAATGCTGATGGTCGCCATCGGCTGGCAGATCTATGCGCTCACGCACAGCGCTTGGGATCTGGGGCTCCTCGGGCTGGTGCAGTTCGTGCCGCAACTCGCGCTCACGCTCGTCGCAGGACAGATCGCTGACCGCGTCGACCGGCGTCGCATCATCATCGCCTGCCAGACGCTCGAATGCATTACCGCAGCGGTGCTCACATACACGACTTATAGCGCTTCGATCACGCCCGAAATCGTGTTCGCCTGCGCATTCCTGTTGGGTGTGGCCCGCGCATTCGAGTCCACGACCATGCAGGCCCTGCTGCCGATGCTCCTCAAATCGCAGCACCTGTCGCGTGCCATCGCGTGGAGCGCGGTGCTGAGGAACCTCGCTACCACCCTGGGACCGCCGCTCGGAGGCCTCATCTACATCTTCGGCGCTGAAGTGGTGTATGCCACGGGCAGCGCTTGCTACTTCGCGGCAGCGGCGCTGTTCTTCGCGATACGCATGCCCGAGGTAGCCGCGCCGCAGCGCGAGCCGGTGACGCTCAAGTCGGTGTTCGGCGGCATCGTCTACATTCGAAACCATCCGGTGATCCTGGGCGCGATCTCGCTCGATTTGTTCGCGGTGCTGCTCGGCGGAGCCACTGCGCTGCTCCCCATCTATGCGAGCGACATTCTGCATATCGGTCCGGTCGGCCTCGGCCTGCTGCGCGGAGCCCCGGCGATCGGCGCCGTGCTCGCGTCGATCTATCTGGCGCGCCGCCCGCTGAAGCGCGCCGTGGGGCGCGTCATGTTCACATCAGTAGTGGTCTTCGGGATTGCCACCATCGTATTTGGTCTGTCGCACTCCTTCGCGCTTTCGATGGCGTCCCTCATCGTGCTTGGCGCCGCCGACGCGGTCAGCGTGGTCATCCGCATGACGCTGGTCCAGCTGGAAACCCCCGAACACATGCGCGGACGGGTGGCGGCCGTCAACTCCATATTCATCGGCACGTCGAATCAACTCGGTCAATTCGAGTCCGGCGTGACTGCTGCATTATTCGGCACCGTGCCGGCCGTGGTCATCGGCGGCATCGGGACCCTGCTGGTGGTGGCGACATGGATGCGGCTCTTCCCAATGCTCACGAACCGGCAACAACTGACAACGGGCGCGCACGAAGTCGCTGACCACAAGAGCAAGTCCTGACCCTGCAACAGAATCGCCGCCCGCTACTTGGGCAGCAACATGTCGACGATCACCCGGATCAGTTCGACCAGGGCGCGCAGGACCAGATAAAGAAATGCGCCCGCCGCAACCCCGGCCACGGCGTACAGGTAAGACCAGCCTGCACTCATGGCCCAGCCACCGAGCACGATCGGGACCAGCGCGACTATGGTTACCACCCACTCGCCGTAGCGCACCAGGAAATGCAATGTCGGATAGTTCGGATTGGATGCTTGCAAGTCGTCCATTGTGCTCCCCTTTAGTATTGCCCATCACCACAGGCGGAATGCGGCCGCATGATGCTTCCGATTCCGGCGCCGCACGCCGCAGGCGCGGCGGTTAGCCAAGATTGAGCGGCCATTCAATTTTATTCAGTATCATCAATTGCGCTTTGGGTGTCAATCGTGGCCACAGCGCGGCGCAATCCGCTATTCGGGGCCGGCCGCGAGCCTCGTCTGCTGCCCGCGTGCAGCGGCCACCCGCGATGTAGCTATAAATTTTATGACGGACATTTTCGCGCTCTGCAGAGCGCGGATGCACTGCCCCTGCAGTGCTGATATCTGATGTATGCTAGAAATGTTAATACTCCGGGAGACCCACATGCATATCGACGGCGCATGTCATTGCGGCTACATCACCTACGAAGCGGAAGTCGACCCCGCAGCGGTCGGCATCTGCCACTGCACCGACTGCCAGGTCATGAGCGGTTCGGCATTTCGCATCACCGTGCGCGTGCCTGCTGAAAACTTCAAGCTGCTGACGGGGAAACCCAAGATTTATGTGAAGACGACAGCAGACAGCGGAAACCCGCGCGCACAGGGGTTTTGCCCCGAGTGTGGTTCGCCGATCTATGCGACTTCGGTGAGCAATCCGCAGGTTTACGGGCTACGCGTCGCCACCGCGCGCCAGCGCGCCCTGCTGCCGCCCAAGCGCCAGGGATGGTGCAGGTCCGCACTGGACTGGGTGACGAAATTAGACGCGCTGCCGCGCGTCGAGAAGCAGGCTCCCTAAGCCCCCCCCTTGCGGCCCGAGGCGCGGGGCTCTATTTACTGCGTACTACGCTTGGCGCCGTCTTTTGCCTTGGCCTTCGGGCGGCGCCACTCCCATGGGGGAACCGGGTTGGGCTCCGACCACAGGCCGCGCTTGGCAGCGCGTGCCTGCGTTTCCGCCACTGCATACTTATCGCGGTCTTCGCGCGCTTGAACATCGGAGACGCGCTTGTCATGCCAGGCGAATCCCCCGGCGATCTGCTCGTAGCCGGCGTCCGCATTCTGCAGGCACGCGGGACTCACGCACACATCGGGGCTGAACAGCAGCTTGCCCATGATTCGCCCGCTGCTGTCGCGCTTCTCCCAGACGATCGTCACCTGCTTTTGCTGAATTAGGGTGCTGAGGTTTTGCCTGGACTGATTACCGAAAGGCTGCCGGCCTTCCGGCGCAATGACGCCGAGCAAGCGCACCTTGTGTTGGGTGCGGTCGGACGCCAGGAGCGTAATCGTGGCGCCGTCCAGCACGACGAGTGCGCGCCCCGAGAGCGTCGCTGCTGCAGCCGGAAAGGCCGCGAGCACGAGCCCTGAGGTGATTGCAATGATGATGAATTTCAGTCGTTCACTCATGGATATGCCGGTAAGTAAAGCGGTTCGCGCGGTGTGCTTATTATGCCGCATTTACAGCGTCGCGTTCGATTAACCGCAATGTCACTGCAGCGCTCGCCGCCAAGCGTATACTGACAAACACACAAAATCAAAGGGGGTATCCCGATGCTAACCAAACCCGCAGTGCTGATGATGGCGGCTGCGCTGGCCGGCTCCGCCGCACTTCATGCACAGTCCTATCCCGTCAGATCCATCCGCCTGCTGATCCCGCTCGCGCCCGGCGGCGGCACCGACATCGTGGCGCGGCTCCTGGCGCAGAAGCTGAGCGACAAGCTCGGTCAACCGATCATCCCCGACAACCGTCCCGCAGTGGACGGCGTCATCGCAACCGACATCGTCGCCAAGTCGGCACCCGACGGCTACACGGTGCTGTTCGTCTCCAGCAGCCATGCGATCAACCCCGCCATCGGCCGCAAGCTGCCGTATGACACGCTTAAGGATTTCGTGCCCGTCAGCCAGACCGCGTCGCAGCAAATCATCCTGGTCGTGCATCCCTCGCTACCCGTCAAATCGGTGAAAGAGCTGATCGACTACGCCAAAGCCAAACCCGGAGCGCTCAACTTCAGCTCGAGTTCCAGCGCAACGCAGCTGCCGATGGAATTGTTCAATGCCATGGCCGGTATCAAGATGGTGCACATCCCCTACAAAGGCGCCGCTCCCAGCCTGAATGACCTGATCGGCGGGCGCATCGAAGTATCGTTCAGTCCGGCTGTCGCTACGCTGCCGCATGTGCAGACCGGCAAGCTGCGCGCGCTTGCGATCGGCGACATCAAGCGCTCCTCTGCGCTGCCCGACATACCGACGGTCGCAGAAGCGGGCATCCCCGGTTATCAGGCGACGATCTGGACCGGCATGCTGCTGCCGGCAAAAACTCCTGCTGCCATCGTCGAGCGCCTGAACAAAGAGCTCGTCGCCATCGTGCGCGAGCCTTCGATCAAGGAATGGCTGTCGCAGCACGCCTCGGACGCCGTCGGCAGCACGCCCCAGTCGTTCGGCAAATTCATCGAAACAGAAATCGTCAAGTGGACCAAGATCGCAAAGCAGGCCGGCGTCAAACCTACTGACTGATCGCGGTACTGCGCACCGCGCTGCCCTGCAGCTTGCGGTGCGCATCCCGGGCGCGCCCGCTCCCGTGAGCGATGCATTCCTAGCATCGAGCAACATCTACATCCCTCCAATTCAATCTGCGCCCTCATTGCAGAAAGTGCTGCGCGCGCGTTGATCGCTGTCAAAACGCCAAGTTAGGGCTGTGGAAAGATATCGCCTCATGAAGCGCTGGACTTGCCGCTTGCCGACCGCTATCAACAGTGCGCCGCCCGCCCTCGAGCCGCGCGCCCTGCCGCCGGTAAACCGCGATCAGTCCGTGACAGGAGGTCATGCAAAATGAAAATGGAACACTTGCTCGAAGACCGGCGCGGCGTGCTGGATGCAATCTACCGCAGGCGCGCCGTGCGTGCATACGCCGAACCGCAGCCCAGCGATACCGTGATCCGCGCACTGCTCGAAGCGGCGGTCCACGCGCCGACTGCCATGCATGCTGAGCCGTGGAAATTCATCGTCATCCAGGACCGCGCAATGCTCAAGCGCTATTCGGAGCGCGCCAAGTCGATGATGCTCGCGGACGTCCACCGGCATGTCGACCACTTTCCTGGGCGCTCCGAGCGCCAGGAACACCTCGCGATGCTGGACGACCCGGCATTCAACATCTTTTACGACGCCAGCACCCTGATCGTCATCTGCTGCGATGCGGTGGGCAGATTCACGGAAGCGGACTGCTGGCTCGCAGCGCAGAACCTGATGCTTGCCGCATACGCCGAGAATCTGGGCACTTGCTGCATCGGATTCGCCATCCCGGTGCTCAATGCGTCCGACGTCAAGCGCGAACTCGGGATTCCGGAAAGCGGCGCTGCGGTAGCGCCGGTCATCGTCGGCAGTGCCCGGACCCAGCCCGACCCGGTGGCACGCAAGGCCCCCGACATCCTGTGCTGGCTGCGGTAACACCATTTTTTAATTTGCTGTTCCCCTCATTCTCGGCTAACCCACCTTCGGCTGGACCAGCGACCAGTCGGACTTACGTTTCTTGCGCGTGCTTTTTCAGGCACCTGGGGTCTGATTGGCTTAGAATGCTGAACGTTCTATTCGAACCGCGCAACCGCCGCCGAACCATAATTGACATTCAATCGATCGCGTCAAGGATTGAGTTGAGTTGTTCAGGCGGCACCTGCCGGACGAGGCTGTGAGTCAATCCGATGGAGGAATCATGATCGTCAAGCGTCTAATCCCGTTGTCGGTGCTGAGCGCGGGACTCATCTCAGCGATCTGTCCGGCACTTGCGCAAAACCCAGGCTCGAACAACGCAACAGCTTTCCCGAATCGGCCGCTGCGGCTCATGGTCGGCTACCCCCCGGGTGGCGCCACCGACATCATTGCGCGCATGCTCGGGCAAAAACTGACTGATACGCTGGGACAACAGGTGCTGATCGTCAACCGTCCGGGCGCAGGCGGAATTCTCGCCACCGAAACGATCGCCACCAGCACTCCGGATGGCTACTCAATCGTGCTGGTCACCACCTCGCACGGCATCAATCCGAGCCTTTATCCCAAACTGCCGTACGACTCGATCAAAAGCTTCGCCCCGATCACCCAGGTGGCGACGCTGCAGCAGGTGCTGGTCGTCAACCCCGCATTGCCAGCGCACAACCTCAAAGAGCTGATCGCCATGGCAAAAGCGCAGCCTGGCAAACTCAATTTCGGATCCTCTGGCAACGGCCAGGCATTGCACCTGTCCGGCGAACTGTTCAAGAGCATGGCGGGCATCAATCTGGTACACGTCCCGTACAGCGGCAGCGCGCCGGCGCGCACCGCACTGCTGGGCGGAGAGATACAGATGATGTTCGAATCGATGATCGGCGTGCTGCCTGCCATCAAGAGCGGAAGCCTGCGCGCGATCGCGGTGAGCGGCGCGCAGCGTTCGGCCGCCGCGGCCGACATACCGACCATGTCCGAAGCCGGCGTACCCGGATTCGAGGCGAGCGCGTGGGTCGGCGTGCTCGCTCCCTCCGGCACGCCCAAAGCCGTCGTGGGCCGCCTGCATGCGGACTCGATCAGGGTCCTGAAAATGCCGGAGGTGAAGGAACTGCTGGCGCGCAACGGCGCCGAACCAGTGGGCAACACGCCGGAGCAATTCACGACTTTTATCGGTTCCGAAATCGCGAAGTGGTCGAAGGTTGTAAAGGGATCAGGCGCGCGCCTCGACTGAGGATTACTCGTCCTTGCCGTAATAGATGCGGCGGTAGGGTATCGGCAGCACCGTTCGCGAGACGCGCAGGTCTATCATCATCGGCCCCGGATCGGCCACCCATTCGAGGACTGCGGCGCGCAACTGATCGATCGTGCGCGCGAGCTTGCCGCGCCCCCCCATGACCGCTGCGACGGCACCTAAATCGGGCGTGCTGATCGTCGCGATCCCCGCATCCATCTTTTTCATGCCGAGCTTGCAGTACTCCGGTCCCAGCGCCTCGTTGTTCATGACGACGACGAGCAGCGGCATGCGGTAGCGAACCGCCGTCTCGAACTCCGCCAGATGCATCATCAGGCTGGCGTCGCCCTCCAGCAGCACCAGCGGCTGGCTGCCGGTCGCGACTATCGCCCCCATCGCCGCCGGCAGCATTTGCCCGATGCAGCTGAAGAAATGGCTGGCCAGAGCGAGCGGACGCTGGCGGTGCATCAGCATGTTTGAAATATTCGCAATCATGCCGGTGCCCGACACGAGCCCTATGTGCTCCGGCAGTATCTCGTCGAGCGCGAGGCACGCCTGGCGCGGATCTACGGTACCGGGATCGAGCGGAAACTCCGCGCGGTCCTCCCAGTGGCGCACAAGCTGCGCCTTCACCTCGGGTGTGCGGTAGCCGGTCGAGCGATGCTTGCGGCAGGCGAGCACGCGCTCCAGCGCTTCCACGCCCGCCCGCGCATCCGCGCGTACGTAGCAGTGCGCCGCCTTCATGCCGCTCATCGTGATATGCGACCGGCAGTCGATCTGCACGTAGCGCGCATTGGGATACAGGTAGCCGTGCTCGGTGGTATAGCGGTTGAGACTCGCGCCGACGCCGATCACGCAGTCGGATTCCTGAAAGAGCCCGATCGCAACCCGCGATGCATAATTCCCGGAAATGCCGGCGTGATAAGCGCAATCGTTAAGAAACGTTTTCGCCAACAGCGAAGTGGCAATTAGCGCACCGATACGCTCGCCAAGTTGCAGCACCGCCACACCTGCGCCTGACCACTTCGCTCCCCGTCCAACAATAATGACGGGTTTTTTGCTTGCAACGATGATGTCGGCGGCCCGCTCCAGCGCCTGTGCATCGGGCTGCAGCATCCCGGTTGTCAGCAGCGCAGATGAAGACAGATAGGGCTCGTCGTACTCGTGCGTTTGCTCTTGAATATCAGTCGGCACGCTAAGCAGGATCGGGCGGCTCTCGGTGCGCGCCAGATAGAACGCCCTGCGCACCGCTTCATCGGCGCCCTCCGCCGTGGCGAGACGCACGTAACCCGCTTCGCAGGCGGCGGCGAAGCGGCCCTGGTCCAGGCGCTGGTTGTGTTCGTCGTCATCGGTCGGGGATTCCCCGCAAAACACAACCAGCGGCGATCCGCCGCGGCTCGCGGTCACCAGCGCGGTCGCCAGTTGGGTAACCCCGGGGCCTGAGGTCGCAGTGGCCACTCCGGGCATATTTGTGGTGCGCGCCCAACCATCCGCCATCCCCAGGCCCGCGCCTTCGTGGCGCACCTCGTGCACCTTGACGCCAAGCTTATGCAGTTCGGCAAGCCAGTAGATGTTGCCGTCGCCCATGATGCCAAAGGTGGCGGTGACGCCCTCCTCCTTGAACGCGTGCGCCAGCCTCTCACAGACTTTCATGTATGCACCCCTCCTAGATCTATTTTTCCCACCGCACGCCGCACGGCGTTCAGGCAAACTCGTCCTGTCACGAAAGGCTAGCCTGCAACTCGCAGCGCGTCAACCCGCGTGCAGACATGAATGCACTCCGCAACCTGCGCTGACTTATGGCACACTTCGCCTTCTGGGCCGCACCCCGCAGCGGCAGGGATTCGCCAGGGGCGTGAAATCCAGTCACACCAACTGAACTCTAAAAACCGAAGTTCGTCGGAGTCAAATGCAAATGCTGAAGTGGAACCGCAGCAATCAATATACAGAGAATCCGCACTCAGTCGGCAAGAGCGCATGCGTAGCGGCGATCGCGCAGCCGGGCTTGAGCGCGTCACATACACTGAGCCGCCGTGCCTTTGTGCTCTCTGCACTGGCCCTTGCCGGCTGCGCCGAGATAAAAGAAATTCTCCTTACCGAGCCGCCCGCTGCGGCCGTCATCATGTCGCCAAACTTTATGGTCAAGGCGATGATCGACCTTGCCGCGGTGAAACCCGGGGACGTGCTCTTCGATTTGGGCTGCGGCGACGGCAGCATCGTCATCGAAGCAGCGCGCCGCGGTGCGCGCGGCTTCGGCATCGACCGCGACGCGGGTCAGATCAAGCTTGCCGTTGCAGCGGCCGCAGCGGCAAAGGTCAGCGACCGCGTGCAGTTCACCGTCGGCGACCTGTTCGAGGTTGACGTGCGCGAAGCGACCGTGGTCACCCTCTACCTGGGCGACGAGCCGAACCTCAGGTTGCGACCCAAGCTGCGCAGCCAACTGAAGCGCGGTTCGCGCATCGTCTCGCACCAGTTCCGCATGGGCGACTGGAATCCGGACCGTACGGTCGAGGTCGGCGGCCGTTACCTTTATCTGTGGAACATCTGAAGTAGCAACCGCAATGCTGTTGTCTTAAATGCGGCCGCAGGCCAAGTTACTGTGGCGGGCTTTTTCCGTGTCCTGACTTGCCCGTCCGCACCAGTGCTCCGCCGCATGCAAGCATCAGGGCGTTGATCCAGAAGGCCGGAAACATTCCAAACGCGGAGCCGATGGAACCGAAAATCACCGGGGAAATCACGCGCGTGAGATGATTCACCGTCACCCGCAGGCCGAGCGCTTCCCCCGAGCGCCCCTCGGCCGAGTTGCTGAATGTGAGCATCATCACAATCGGCTGCCCGCTGCCCATGCCCAGACCGAACGTAAATGAGAGCAGCGCAAGCACCACCACGTTGTGGAAGAGCGGCACCAGCATCAGGCTTGCCGCGCCTACATAGAATGCCCCGGCCAGCACTTGGGCCTCGCTGAAACGCGACAGCAGGCGCGTCATGAGCGCGCGCACGACGAAGCCGGCACCTGAGAACAGCGACAGCACCACACCGATGGTCGAGGCGGAAAACCCAAGGCCATGACCGTAGATCGGCATGTAGAACATAAAGAGGTCGATTCCGGTCACCGACAGGCTGCTGATGGCAAGCACCCGCCATTGAGGCAGGCCGTCCCCCAGCGCCGCGGAGCCCGCTTTCGCCGGTGCTTCCGGTGCGCGTTTCGGAAGCCCTGCCCCCCACACGGCGAGCATCAACACCGGAGCTACAGTAATCAACGCCAGCGACAGGAAGCTGGCACCAAAGCCCATATGATCGATGGAAAAACCCGCCAGCAGCGGCGCGAAAAAGAAAACCACCGACTGCACTAGGCCGAAGTTGTTGAAATACTGCACGCGCCGCCCCGGCGGGGCCTGCAAGCCGACCAGATTCTGCAGCGCGACGTTATAAAACGCGAATGCAAATCCATTCATCGCCGCCGCCACATAGAGCGCCGGCAACTCCGGATGGAAATAGGGAACCGCAATGCCGCACGCGCCGCAGGCCGCGCCCAGCATCAACGGCCAGCGCGAACCGTAACGGTCCGCAAGTTTGCCGGCCTGCCAGGAACACAGCATCGGCAGCACGGAAAATGTCGCGGCGAGTATCCCCACCTGGAGCGGCTGCGCGCCGAGCTGGAGCGCATCGAGCGCGAGCACCACGCGTCCTGCGCGCACGCTCGTCAGGAGGAACACTGCCAAGGCGAATGTGAAATGGATGCTCATGAGCTTTTGCCCCAAACATATCACAGTTCCTGAGGGCTCCGTGCACCGTTGCCTTGAGACCCCGTTCGGCTTGGATCTCCGCGTCGAGATGTGCACTTCGCCGGCCACAGCAGAGCTTAGGCAGCCTTGAACCGTTCGCCCTGTACCCACGGATCACACGGGAGTGCTTCGCCCCGCCGCCGCACCTTCACTGGGCACGAATACTGTTCTCTGCACTCGAGGAGAACAGAAGGCGGGGAAACATGGAGCAACTCAGCCTAAGCGCCAGCGACCGCATACTCATCGCAGCGCCGCACCCGGACGATGAGACGCTCGCAACCGGCGGACTGATTCAGCGAGCGGTAGCCGCGTGCGCCGCGGTGCGCGTCGTATTCGCCACCCGCGGGGAAAACAATCTTTGGCCGCAGCGCCTGGCATTACTGCGCTGGTCGATCGACGCCGGACAGCGGCTCGCATGGGGGCAACGCCGGCGCCGGGAAGCATTGGCCGCACTCAGGAACCTCGGCCTCGACAAGGCAAGCGTGGTGTTCCTGCGCTACCCTCACCGCAGGCTTACTCGGCTGCTCCTGAGCGCAGACGACTCGCTCACGCAAAGACTGATCGCAGAACTGCGCGTATTCCGCCCGACGCTGGTCGTTTCGCCGGCGCTCTCCGATCTGCATCCTGACCACAATGCCCTGGCGCTGTATGTTCCATTCGCCCTGGACGGCAGCGCCGCCGCAGACACCCCGCACCTCGCTTACACCATGCATGGCAGCCTTCAGGATTATGCTTCCGAGCAAGCCTGTTACGTGGCGCTGAACCTCTCCGAACAACGCATCAAACGCCGCTCCGTACTGGCGCACGGCAGCCAGATGATCCTGAGCCGGCGCCGCCTTCTGAAATTTGCCACCGGCCAGGAAATGTTTATCGGGGGAGCGGACACCGGCAGCGCCAATTCACTGTTCCAGGTCTATGCCGAAAGTGCGAGACGGATCGTCCTGCAGGCGGCGCATAGCTCCCTCGAAGGTTCCACCGTATCTTTCATTGCGCCGTCCGGACTGGCGCTGAAGGTCACGCTGCCCACGCCATTGCGCGCCGGCCCTCCCGCGAGCGCGGCCGCAGACCCGGCAGAGTGCATTGAACTCAAGTTGTCAGAGGATGCCGCAGTACTGAACCTGCCGGAGCGCTTCGGCGGCGCACAGTGGGCAAAAATCGCCAGGCGCTGGCATTTACTCGACAGCACCGGCTGGCAAAAGCTTTACGCCGAACCGCTGCCGGCACGCCGCGCGGTTGCGATCTGCTGCGTAATTCCGTGTTACAACGCCGCCCACGACTGCGGCTCCACCGTGCGCGCGGCCGCGCGCTATGCCGATTACGTCATCGCCATCGACGATGGATCATCTGACGAAACCCGCAGGGTGCTTGAATCCGTCGCCGCGATGTCATCCAAGGTGCACGTCCTTGCACACCTAACCAACGCCGGCAAGGGCGCAGCACTCCTTACCGGCTTTCGCTACGCGCTGGCGCAGTTCGAGTGCGATGCCCTCGTCACTCTCGACGCCAACGGCGAGCACCGCGCGAGCGACATTCCGCGCCTTGCCGCAGCGCTGCGGCAAGGCGGCGAGCTGCTCGTTATAGGAGCGCGCGCGGACTTCCGGTCGCTGCCGCTCAGTAGCCGCTGGGGCAATAAGATTGCGAGCGCGCTGTTTCGCATGATCTACCCGCCAGGCCCCCAGGACACGCTCTCGGGTTTGCGCGCCCTCTCGCGCGAGTTTGTCCTGCAGGTCGTGCACGGCGTCAATGGTGGGCGCTACGAAACCGAACTGCACATGCTGCTTATGGCAATGGAACGCAGTCACCACGTAGCGCATATCCCGGTTGCGACCGATTACACCGAGGGCAAACGCAAGACGCATTTTAATGCGCTGCTCGATTCGACGAGGATACTGTGGACGCTCGCGCGCGCCTATCGCACGAAACGCAAGCAACGCAGATCGCGGCGCAGCACTGCATCTGACGCATGATCAAAATTCGCATTCGGCCTGCGCTCTGAGCCAGGCACAGCTGCGCCCGTTGAACGCCGACCGAATCAGGGGACATCTTTAACCGGCGCCGCAACGGGCTTCGCTCGCGACAGCCAGCCACCCCAGCCCAGCATGAGCGCATTACCCCAGAACACCGCGCCCAAGCCTAATGCCGATGCCAAAGCGCCGAACAGCAGCGGCCCAGTGAGGCGCGCAAAGTTGTCCGCCGCAAGCCGCAGGCCCATCGCCTCTCCGGAGCGCCCGCCCTCCGTGAGCTTGTACATGAGCATCATGGTGAGCGGTGTCGCGCCCCCTACCCCGAGCCCGAAGGCAAAAGAAATCATCGCCAGCAGCACAACATTCTCAAAAAATGGCAGCAGCACGAAACTCACCGCACTAAGGTAAAAGGTGGCCGTAAGCACTGATTCTTCATTCCCTGACGCCAGCAGGCGCGGCATCGCCAACCGCACCACAAACGATGCCGCTGCATATAGCGAAAGCAACATTCCGATCACAGACGCAGACAGGCCCGCATCGTGACCGTATACAGGGAGATAAAAAGTGTAGATGTCCATCCCGCATTGTGCGAGGCTGCTGATCACCATCACACGCCATACGCCGGGGTCGCGCAACGTGCTCGGCGCAGCAGATGCGGCCACACCAGTCAGACTGCCACCCGGCAATGCATGCCCCCGCAACGCCAGCATTACGACGCACGCCAGCGCCGGCAACATGATCGCTACGAAGCTGTACGTATAGCCCAGGTGATCGATGCAGACCCCGACCAGCACCGGCCCGAGAAAAGCCGCGATCGCCCCTGCCAGACTGAAGTTGCTGAAATTCTTGGCACGATCCTCAGGCTTGCTGATTTGCCCCACCAGGTTTTGCAGTGCCACCTGGTAAGTCGCGCCGGCGAGCCCGCCCAATGCCGCCGCCACGAATACCATCGGCAGCCCTGCAATGAAACAGGGCAGCAGGATGCCGCCTCCGGCGACCGCGGCACCGAACATCAGCAGCCAGCGCGATCCAAAACGATCCACCAACCGCCCCGTCAACCATGACACCAGCACCGGAAAAATTCCAAAGGTGGCGGCTAAGGCGCCGATGGTGAACGGCTGGGCACCGAGTGAAATCGCATAGAGCGTGAGCACCACCCGCACTCCGCGCACGTTCATGCTGTTAAGCAGCGTCAATGCCAGTACGAAATTCATCGCTTTACTTGTGCACTCGTTCGCGCCGCACTTGCTTTGCAGCGCTCCCAGAACGCGGGGGAATCACCGCGGGCAATCGACGGGGCGCGGCGATCCGCAATCGCTTATTGACGTTGTGCGCCCCGGAAACCACTTCAATTGCCGCCTTCGTTACCTGAAACTCCTCAGCCAGAAAACCAATGAGATGCGCAGTCGCCTTGCCGCGCTCTGGAGCCTCGGCCACATGGACCGACAATTGCTCCCCGATGACCTTGCCGATCGCATCGCGTTTTGCCCGCGGTTTCACCTTGACATTGAGCATCAAGGTATCGCCATCCCATTCAAAAAACGCTTTCATCCATGTCCCGATGATTGGAGCTTGCTGCTACCGGTCTCCGTAACCAAGCACTGCCCGTTCACGCGGCAGCCACCGCTTTGCCGCAAAGCATGAGCGCGCCACATTCAATTCTCCCTGATCATCCGCTGCCTTGACGCCCGCTCGCGGCAGCGAGTAACCTCTCGATAGCCTGTCGCACTCACAACGTGGAGGGGAAGCATGCACACCACTGCTGAACAGTTCGTACTTTACACTCGTGTAGGGTGAAG